>NZ_CP014750.1:0-307833 GCF_001592435.1 Thermococcus peptonophilus | reverse complement strand
AGCGGGTAGCCTTCGGCCTCCTCTGGATTGGTCGTCACGTCGCAGAGGCCGAGCCTCCTAGCGGCTTCCAGCTCTGACTCATCAACGAGGAGAACCCTGTCGTGCAGGTAGTCGCGAGTGAAGCGGATGGGTCTGGCCCTCTCTATTAACTCCCTAATGCCTGGTTTAACTCTTTTAAGGGCCTCTCTCAGGTATTCCTGCCTCTTCAATATCTCCCCGCGGTCGTTAGTTGGGGAAAAGTTCTCAAGGTATTCGGAGCTCTCTTTGAGGACTAACCTGGACTTGATTTGAGATGCTATATCCCTGTAAACCGCCCTGGCTTCCGGGTTGAGCTTCAGCGCCATACCGAAGAAGATGAGCATCAGTCCTTATAAAACTGACCTGACCGGTCGGATGGTCAATGTAAGAAAGGGGCGAAGGGTTCAGAAGCCGGGTTTTCTAACCTTCACGACTTCCTTGTTCACGAGAGTCGGCGGCACCTCGCCGTTCTTGAACGCTATGAGGTTTCTCGCGACCAGCTCCGCCATGCCCTCCCTGGCTCCGTACGTCGCGCTCCCTATGTGCGGCGCCAGAACGACGTTCTTCAGGCTGAACAGCTCCTCGTTGTAGTAGGGCTCCTCCTCATAGACGTCGAGGCCAGCCCCAGCGATCCACCCCTCTTTCAAGGCCTTTATGAGGGCTTTTGTATCCACGACCTTGCCGCGCGCTATGTTCACCAGTATGGCGGTCTTCTTCATGAGCCTCAACCTTTCCTCGTTTATCATATACTGAGTTTCCTTCGTCAGTGGCACTGCCAGGACAACGAAGTCGCTCTCCCTCAACAGCTCATCCAGAGGTTTGAACTCAGCCCCAAGCTCCTTCTCTGCATCTGGTTTTCTGCTCCTAGAGTAGTAGAGGATTCTCATGCCAAACCCCCTTGCGCGCCTAGCAACTGCCTGACCGATTCTTCCGAAGCCGACTATTCCGATCGTCTTTCCGTAAACGTCGTAACCCAGGAACCAGCGTGGATGCCAGGCAATTCCTCTCCTCTTCCACTCTCCGGAGCGAGTGAAGTTGTCGGCCTCTATCAGCCCCCTGGCCGTTGCTAGGAGGAGCGTCCAGGCAAAGTCAGCAGTGGCGTCGGTCAGGACGTCGGGCGTGTTGGTGACGTAGATGCCCCTCCTTGTGGCCTCTTCGACGTCTATGTTGTCGTAGCCGACCGCGTAGTTGGCGACTATCCTCAGCCTTGGAGCGGCGTCGAAGACCTCACTGTCAATCCTCTCGCTGAGCATGGTCACGAGAGCATCAACATCCCTGACCTTCTCGAGTAGAACCTCCCTGGGTATCTCACGCTCTTCAGGCCATACCTCAACCTCAAAGTGCTCCTTCAATATCGCGATGCCGTTCTCGGGAATGGCACGGGTTATGAAAACCTTAGGCTTCATGTCCATCACCGTTTAACACTTCGAAAAAGGGAATAAAAACGAAGCGCTCACTTTTAGTGCTTTACTTTGTGAACCACCAGCATCAGGATTGGGAGCACTATGAAGGCGAGCATGTCTCCCGTGTCCCCCGCGAGGGCAAGAACGTCGGCGAAGTTTCTGACGCCTGCGAAGTAGACGATGGCCGGGGGTATTACAGTCAGAGCCCACGCAACGGGTCTCTTGAGCTTAACGAACTCCTCGTTGTTGCTCTGCTGGGCCAGCGAGATGCCGATGTAGCTTGTTGTTATGGCGAGGAGCGGTATCAGGTTTCCGATGAGCCATCCCAACTTTCCGTAGAGGAGTTCCAGGCCCTGGGTAGCCATCTGTGGTGTATCCCTTCCGAAGACGAGCAGGAAGGTCGCCATGAATATCGCGTAGATTACCGTCGGGATTACGAAGGCCCACACCACTACCTTTTTGGTCTCCTCGTAGCTTCCCAGCCCCTTGTAAACGTCAGGAATGACCGTGTGGCAGCCGAGGGCGAAGATTGCAACACCAGTGATGCTCCACAGGCCCGAGAGGTCAACGTAGAGACCCTTCTCAAGCTTCGCATGGGGCAGTATCATTGCCGTCACCGCTATGAAGAGGAAGAGCATGACGAAGCTCATGGCCAGCTCGGTCTTTCCGCTCGCCTCTAGGCCTTTGTAGACGACTATTGAAGCCAGAACCCAGAATACTGCCGCTCCCACCGTATCGCTCACTCCAAACAGGCTTGAAATTACGTTCCCCATACCTGCTACGTAGGCAAGCACCGCACCGAAGCTCATTAGGGATATGCTGAGGTACATGAGCCAGCCGCCGGCCCTTCCGAGGACCCTCTGGGCCGCTGTGCTCATCTGCGCCCCGCCCATTTTGGCGGAGAACTTAAGGACGATCATCGCAGTCCAGAGCATCAGGAACATGACCCCCATGAGGACTCCGAGCGCGGGTATAAGGCCGACCTTGCTGGCGGCGTACGGCAGTCCAAGAACCCCGGCTCCTATCTGCGTTCCAACGAGTATAGCCAGCACTTCTCCCTTCGTTATGTGTGCTTTCTCAATCCTTATCGGGCTTGTCCTCAGCCCGTGGGTTCCCTTTTTCCGCCTGAGGCCCTGAATGAGCATGATTTTCTTCCTGCGCTGGGCGGCTATCCTCATTGAATAGTACCGCCCGCTTGAGGTTGGGACCTTCTTTCTCTCAACACCATCTGAAACCGGCAACCTCTCACCTCCAGAATGAACGGATGGATACATTATATAAAGCCACGCTCGAAATAGTGAAATCTCCTTCTAATATAATTCGACACAACCATGGCTATGCCGTACCTGTTGGGAGGAACTTTTTAAAAGGGCGAATCCAACCATTGACCATGCTGGGGCATGCTGCAAAGCTCCTTGCAAGGGCGAGGTTTGCCATAGCCTTTACTGGAGCCGGCATAAGCGCTGAAAGCGGCATTCCAACGTTCCGCGGCAGGAACGGCCTCTGGAAGACGTACCGAGCCGAAGAACTCGCCACACCAGAGGCTTTTAAGAGGGACCCGCACCTCGTCTGGGAGTTCTACAAATGGAGGATGAGGAAGATTCTGGAGGCGGAGCCAAATCCCGCTCATAAGGCCCTTGCAGAGCTTGAAAATATGGGCGTCCTCAAAGCGGTGATAACCCAGAACGTTGACGACCTCCACAGGGAAGCTGGGAGCAGAAAGGTAGTCGAGCTTCACGGCAACATCTTCCGCGTCAGGTGCGTTTCATGTTCCTACCGGGAGAACCTAAAAGAGAGTGGCAGGGTCTTCGAGTTCGTCCGGGAAAAAGAGCTGCCCAAATGCCCGAAGTGCGGCTCCCTTTTGAGGCCCGACGTTGTGTGGTTCGGCGAGCCTCTGCCGAGGGAAGCGCTTGAGGAGGCGTTCTCCCTGGCTGAGCGTGCCGACGTCGTTCTCGTGATAGGGACGAGCGGCGTCGTTTATCCAGCGGCGTACATCCCCTACATCGTAAAGGAGCGCGGTGGGAAGGTCATCGAGATCAACGTTGAAAGGAGCGGGATAACCCCAATAGCGGATGTTTTCATCAGGGGAAAGGCCGGCGAGGTCATGCCCAAGCTTCTAGAGCGGGTTAAAGACATCTTAGCAAGCGGGAATCACTACGGTTAAATACTCGTATCCCGTAGAGAATGTGGGGGAGCGGTTATGATTAAGGCTGTCCTCTTTGATCTTGACGATACCCTTGTGGATACAACAAAACTTGCCGAGCTCGCGAGAAAGAACGCCGTTGAGAATATGGTGAGGCACGGGCTTCCCGTTGATTTCAATACCGCTTACAACGAGCTCCTTGAGCTGATAAACGAGTACGGGAGCAACTTCGGCAGGCACTTTGACTACCTGCTCAGAAGGCTTGACCTTCCCCAGAACCCGAAGTGGGTAGCCGCGGGTGTGATAGCCTACCACAACACGAAGTTTGCCTATCTAAGAAGCGTGAAGAACTCTAGGAGGGTTCTGCTCGAGCTTAAACGCGAGGGTTATAAGGTGGCTGTCGTGACCGACGGCGACCCGATAAAGCAGTGGGAGAAGATACTCCGGCTGGAGCTGGATGAGTACTTTGACGAGGTCTTCATCTCCGACTACCTCGGAGTTAAGAAGCCCCACCCGAAGATATTCCTGAAGGCCCTCAAAAAGCTCGATGTAAAGCCGGAAGAGGCAGTCATGGTTGGAGATCGTCTCTACTCGGACATTTACGGTGCCAAAAACGTTGGGATGGTCACGGTATGGTTCCGGTACGGCAAGTACAGAGACAAGGAGATGGAGTACGTCGAGTACGCTGATTTCACTATAGAAAGGCTTGAAGACCTTCTTAAGATAATCAGGGGGTTAAACAATGAGGAGAAAGTCAGTTCAGATACGGAAGTTCATGCTGATTGACTCGGCCTATAAATCCCGCATACTGCGGGGCGATAAAGTCACCACGATCCGCTACGGCGACTACGAGGCGAAGCCAGGGAGCGAGGTCTATCTGGTAATAACGCCGAGCGATACCGCCGTTGCCAAGGTGAGGATAACCAAAGTGGAAAAGAAGAAAGTCAGGGAGCTCACGAACGAAGACGCCAAACTGGACGGCTTTTCGGACGTTAAAGAGCTCCTCCGTGAGCTCTCAAAAATATACGGAGAGCTTCACGGTGACGATGAAGTTACCATAATAGGCTTTGAGGTGGTTAAGCGCTTTGAGGACGGAATCCCGCTCAAGTGGCTTAAGGGGTTAAACTACCGCGAACCTGAGGAGATAGCACGCCTCTACCTCGAAAACCAGGAAAAGCTGAACCTCAACAGGGAGGCTGACTTCATACTGCGCAGGATTTACAACGAGGGACTTGGAAGGGCTGTGAGGACATTCGGACCAAAGAGGGTGCAGAACGCGCTCCTGAAGGCTTATCACCAGCTCTATGCGGAAGGACTAATCTGAGGAGGCATAGGGGATGAACAGAAAACCAGCAGTTCTAGGTGCTCTAACTGGATTCCTGCTCCTTATCTTGGCCCTTCAGGTTATGGGCCTCATGGATGGGGTGAACACCTACGTGGATGCCCATCTTCCCGCTTCGTCTTCACCTGGGGTTAGAATCCTCACGGATACCGCGGAAATGGTGTTCTTTGCCCTTATTGCTATCTTCTTCATTATCCTCGACATTCGGGAGAGGAGGCACCTCTCGTACACGACCCTCAAGTTTATCCTCTCGGCGGTACTGGTCCTTATGACTGTCGCCCTCCTGAAGGCCCTTTTACAGACACCCCGACCTGGTGAGGAGGAGCTTTCGCTCCCCCTTCTCCTCGCCCTCAAGAACGTTGACTACTTTGCCTTCCCCTCGGGCCATACCGCTAGGGCCTCGGTTCTCGCTTCCTACCTTCAGGAACGCTTTCCAAGGTATGCCCCGCTCTGGTGGGCCTACGCCGTTGGAATCGCCCTTACGAGGCTTATTCTTCGTGTTCACTGGTTCGGTGACGTCCTGTTCAGCCTTCTGCTGGGCCCCTGGGCTTACCTGCTCCTAGACGTTACAGCGCCACGCTGGCTTCTGATTTACAGGAAGGTCGTAAAATCACTGAGGCTGGAGGTGTTTGACGTTGAACAGTCTCCTTGAGGTCTTCCTGCTCTCGTTGGTTCCCACCTTTGAGGGACGCTACGCCATAGTCTATGGAATTGGGAGGGGATACCCGCTATGGGGAACTCTCCTGGCGGCAGCTTTCGGGGTTCTGATCCTGTCCATTGTTCTACCAGCTCTTCTCCCGCTGATAGACAGGCTAATGCTCTGGCTTGAGGAGACCCCTTTTAGGAAGATTGCCCGCCTGTATCTCTACTATGTCGAAAGGGCAAGAAAGAAGGCCCATCCCTACGTTGAGAAGTGGGGGTTTATAGGCCTTACTGTTTTCGTTGCAGTTCCATTGCCCGGAACTGGTGTGTGGACCGGGGCCCTAGCGGCTTACCTGTTCGGTATTGAGAAGAGGCAGACAGTCCCTGCTCTCATACTGGGTGGTCTTCTGAGCATGGGAATAACAGTAGGACCCGCCCTCGGACTTTTAAAGTGAGAAAAGAGAAGTAAAGAAAAGGATTATGCAGAGTCGTAGTAGACGACATAGGTGTCATCGTCGTCGTAGATTTCCTGAGGGGCGACGCCGTTGAGATATTTAAGCGTCCATCCGGGGTTGGCATCGAGGTCAACGGTGCCCCCGCTGGCCGCCATGTACGCGGCCC
The DNA here is from genome assembly GCF_001592435.1 of Thermococcus peptonophilus. Taxonomy (NCBI): domain Archaea; kingdom Methanobacteriati; phylum Methanobacteriota; class Thermococci; order Thermococcales; family Thermococcaceae; genus Thermococcus; species Thermococcus peptonophilus. Next base: position 301,664 of record NZ_CP014750.1, on the reverse strand, counting down.
AGACAAGTTCGGAGCAGTAGTAGGAGTCGCCGTAGACCTCTTTTGTGTACCATCCCCAGTCATAGGGTTTTCCGAGCTGGTAATAGGCGAAAACGACAGCGTTCCACCTGATGTCGTCGGTTGTTGCAACGCGGAGGACTGCGAAGGTGTCATACCTCTTCATGAAGTCTCTTAGATACACCATCCTTACTGCGCTCGGGTCGTCCCAGGCTTCTATGACGACCCAGTCGCCGGCGTAATCGTCATAGTAGGCAACGATCCCCGTGTGGGTCCAGTAGCCGGGGATAACTATTGAGCTAACCGGGTTGTGGCCAATGACGATATCTCCCGGTATTATGTTTGTTGGGTACGGGTGGTAGTAGTTGGCATCTCCCTTGCTACTGCTTGCAGCTACGGGGTGCATAAAGAGGGCCATTACAAAAACAATGGCTGTCAGGATTCCAGCTGCTCTCTTCATCTCAATTCCCCCATGCAGTTGATCATCAATAACGTTCATTGATGTCTAATAAAGGTTTTCATTTTCCACTGTTATTCGTTCGCGGAATGGGAGAGATTCAATGAAACAATATGTGACTGTGAATACTTTCTGGCCATCGACTATGGACATTGATTAGCTGAGTCTTTTTGAGCAAAAAATATTTGAACTACTGTGTTCATTCTCTACCATGCCGAAGTTCAGCGTCTGCATGCGGGACTGCTACGACACCTGTTCAATGTTGAGCGAGTTCAGGGACGGAAAGTTATCAGTGAGGGGAAATCCAGAGCACCCGATAACAGCCGGCTTCCTCTGCCCCAAGGGTGCTCTCCTGCCGAAGTGGTTCCACTATCCTGAGAGACTGAAAAACCCCCTGATACGCATCGGAGAGAGAGGAAGTGAGGAGTTCAGAGAAGTAAGCTGGGACAAGGCAATAAACATCATAGCCAATAAGCTCAGGGAAACGATAGAAGAGTATGGAAGCGAGAGTGTCCTCGTTTATCAGTACGCCGGTGACAGGGGCGTTGTAAATTATGCCTTTCCGCTGAGGCTCTTCCACTATCTCAATACCGCCATGCTCGACTATGGAATATGCGATAGGGCGGGACAGGAAGCACTTAGGGATGTCTATGGGACCGCCGTGGGTCTAGACCCGGAGGATCTGAGGAAGCAGAAGCTAATAGTCTACTGGGGCGTCAACCCTTTCTGGACCAACCTTCACGGCTTCATGCTGGCAAAGCGCTACGGCCTTGAGACTTGGACAGTGGATGTGGTAAGAACTGAAACAGCCAAGCGCTCTCATAGGTTTTTCCAGATAAAGCCCGAGACAGATGTCCTCTTCGCGCTGGGCATTGCAAAGCTGATAATCGAGAACGAGCTCTATGAGAGAGACTTTATAAGGGAAAACGTCTACGGCTTTGAAGAATTCAAGAATTATGTAAAAAGACTATCACTCAATTATGTGGTTAAAAAAACAGGACTTCCGCTTGAAGAGATTGAAAACTTTGCCTTCGGTTTCGCCGAGAAGAGGGGGGTAATCCACATAGGCTACGGCTTCCAGCGCTCCCTCTCTGGCGGTGAAGCTGTAAGGGCGATAGCTATTCTTCCTGCGCTCGTCGGCCACCCCTTTGGCTTTATCTACGACATGAAGACGATAGACAAGAGCTACGCTGAAGGAGAATTTCTCAGAACCAAGCCTGTCAAAAGGATTCCCCAGATGAAGCTGGCTGAGTACATTGAGAAGGGTGAGATAAAGTTCCTCTACATCTACAACTCGAATCCGCTCGCGAGCCTGCCAAACCAGGACCGGATCAGGAAAGCTCTAAAGGAGAGCGACGTTTTCGTGGTTACTCACGACATTTTTTTGACCGACACTGCTCTCTACTCTGACGTTGTTCTTCCTGCGAACACGTTCTTCGAGCGGCCCGACATAGCTGACAGCTACTACCACCGCTACGTTGCCTTGAACGAGCCAGTTGTGAGGCTATACGGCAAGTCCAACAGTGAAGTAACGAGGCTACTCGCAAAGGCTCTCGGTATCGAGAACCCCTATCTTTACGAGAGCGACGAAGAAGTGATAAGGAAAATCCTCGAACTCAACGGCCTGAGCTGGGATGAGCTGAGGAGAAAGGGCTTTATCAGAGTTCCTGAAAAGCCACGCAGATGGGAGACGCCGAGCGGAAAGATAGAGTTCTACTCCCAGCGAGCCGTTGAGCGCGGTCTCTCTCCGTTCCCGGAGTACAGGAAGAGGGAAGGCAAGTATCCCCTAAAGCTCCTAACGCCTACCTACCGCATGACGATAACGAGCCAGTATCACAACACCTACGGGATGATTGACCCCAACCTCTACATGAACCCCGCCGACGCTGAGGAGAGGGGAATAAAGGACGGCGACGATGTTGAGGTCTTCAACGACAGGGGGAGGATAACGACCACCGTAAAGCTCACCGAGAATGTGCCGAGGGGAGTCGTCCTCCTCTACAAGGCCTTCTGGATTAGGCTCCTCGGATGGAATGCAAACTTCCTTACTGCAGACGAGACTGTTGAGGGCTACGGAAACGGCTCGGCGTACCATTCGACGTGGGTGGATGTAAGAAAAGCGAAGTAAAAGTCAGGAAAGCTCCGTTCCCTTCGTTTCCCTTCCCAGGATCAAGACGTCCAGCGCTCCGATAATGGCGACTACTGCAATGACCAGCACCGTGAGAGCGGCACCGCTCACTTCCATTATTTTTCCCGCCAGTATCGGAGCCGTTCCGCCACCTATTCTGGCCATTGCCCCTGCCCAGCCCGTTCCAGTCCCTCTGACCTCTGTTGGGTAGAGCTCGGGGGTGTATGCGTAGATCGCTCCCCAGGCTCCGAGGTTGAAGAAGCTGAAGGCTATTGCGCTCGCCATTATGTAGGTCTCGCTTCCCGAATTTGTCGCGAAGTAGAACCCTATTCCGGCTAATCCTGAAAGTAAGAGATAGTAGGAGAGCGTCTTCTTCCTGCCAATCCTTTCAAGCAGATAAGCCGCGCTCCAGTAGCCAGGAAGCTGGGCGATGGCCGTTATTATGAAGTACTGGAAGCTCTTGAAGACCGTTATCCCCAGGGTTGCCGAGAGGAACTTCGGAAGCCAGATGAAGAAGCCGTAGTAGGCGAAGGCAATGCTGAACCAGGCAATGGTTAGCATGAGTGTCGTCCTGCCGTATTTTCTCCAGAGGTCAGCAACGCTGGCTCTTCCAGCGGCTTTTGGGACTTCAAGCCCGACCGAAGCTCCAAACACCCTCCTGACTATCTCTTCAGCTTCCTTCACCCTTCCGGTTATCAGGAGAAAGCGCGGGGACTCAGGAAGGGTGGCCAGAATGGGGAGTATTACAACCACGGAACCCCCGAAGAGCAGTATGCTCCTCCAGTCCGCTTTGACGAGAAGGGCAACGACGCCGATTATTATCGTGCCTATCGCCCAGAAGCTCTCGAGGATGGAAATCATGGCGCCCCTCACGGACTTCGGCATGAACTCGGCGAAGTAGGAGCTCGCAACGGGGAGGGAGCCGCCGAGTCCAAGACCAACAATGAATCGGAGGAGAATGAGCTGGTCGAGGTTCTTTGAAAAGGCGCTGACTATAGAAGCGAGCGAGAACGTTGAAACTGCCAAAATTAGCGTTTTCTTCCTGCCAATCCTGTCGGCGAGGTATCCAAAGAGCCAAGCGCCGAAGAGCATGCCGAAGAGCGCCGCCGAACCAAGGGAGCCCAGCTTTGCCAGACTCCCCTGAAAGGCGGGCTCCTTCTTGAGAAGGGCTATGACGAAGCTCGCCGCTATGGTGTTCACAGCTATGAAGGCCCAAACCGTTCCGAGGACCGCTAAAAGCCTGTAGTGGAACTTATTCAAACGGGAGTTTTCGACTATCTCCATTTTCCCACCCCCATACTTTGTAAATGTGGAGAAAGTCTTAAGCGTTTTTATACATCCATACGAAGAAGACTCTCGCGTCCTACCACAACGTTTAAATCCCTTTGGGGAGAGTTGTCCTCCCGCGGTGGTCCAATGAACTGGCTAACGCGGTTCAAAGCGCTCTTTGTCCTCACTTATACCGGATTTCTGGGCAACATCGCGGTGATTTACTACCTCTCGCGCGGCCTAAGCTACTCTGAGATAGGACTCGCCACGGCATTTTCTGCCCTTGGTTTCTTTCTCTTCGAAGTGCCCACGGGCGTCGTCGGCGATAGGGTAAGCAGAAAGACCAGCGTCCTCATAGGCCTCTCGATTTATCCCCTGAGCCTTCTTCTCCTCCTGTTCCTCCGAAACTTCTGGATGTTATTGGTGTCAGAGCTAATAAGCGTTCTTGGGGCTTCCTTCATCAGTGGCAGCCTCCAGGCCTGGTTCTTTGACAACCTCAAATCCGAGGGAAGAGAAGGGGAGTTCAAGGAGATATGGCGCTCTATTCAAAAGGCGACGGTTCTTGCTAGTTCCTCCACAACGATTGCGGGTGCGTTCATGGCCCAGCTCTGGGGCTTTGAAGTCCCGATACTGCTGAGCCTCATACTCCACCTGACTATGATACCCCTCACCTGGAGCATTCCGGAGATGGGCTTTTCAAAGCTCGAAACCTCCTACACGAGCCACGTCATCCACTCCTTTCGCGAGCTTCTGAAACCCGAGGTTTTCTGGCTGATAACATACCTTCTTACCGTTACCCTCTCACTCACTCAGTTCCGCAATTTCTTTGAGCCCTACCTCGGTGAAGTTCTCGCTAAAAGCCTCGGGACCACAATAATGGGCACTCTCGGAATTCTGGGTATTGTGGAGGTTCTCACGAGAACAGCCCCGAGATACGCAGGCATAGCCCTCAAGGGGAGGAGTGGAAGGCTGCTCCACGAGACCGCTCCCGTTGCGATACCCCTATCCACCCTTCTTTCAGTGCTCTATCCAAACGCGGTTTTTATAATCGCTCTTGGGATTATGGCAACCCTTTTTGCGTCAGCTTTCACATTCAACTTCTCTGTCGAGTTCCAGCGCAGGATTCCAAGCGAAAAGAGAGCCACGATATTATCCCTCAGAAACATGGTGCTGGCAATTGTTTCGGCGCTCTTCTATGCTGTTTATGGATTTGTCGTTCAGCATATGGGGCTGAGGAAGGCCCGCCTCATGTTCGCCCTTCTTTTCCTGGCATTTGGAGCGTCTTTTAAGCTGGCTCAGCTCGGCCCTTTGGGAAAATACCTGGTGATGGGGGAAGGTGAGAAAGAATAAAAGGAAAAGCCTCACTTCGTCGCCCTCGTTATGCCGACGTCCTTAACGAGAACGTAGGGAGTTGAGACCGGCGTGCGTACCTCCCACCAGTGGATGTGGTAGAGCTCTTTTCCGAGGGCTATAATGTTTTCGAGGATCCTCTGCAGGTTGTCGCTTACGCGGATGTTCCTTATGGGCTTCAGCTCACCGTTCTCAACGAGGAAGATGCCATCCCTCGGGATCGTTGAGAAGTCGCCAGCAACGTAGTTCTGGAAGCGCGTGTACCAGACGTTGGTTATGTAGATGCCCTTCTTCACTTCGCTGAAGAGCTCCTCTTTTGAGTAGTCCCCCGGCTCGAGAACGATGTTCCAGGCGTGCGGCATCACCAGACCGGCGTTGGCGGTTGTTTCGGTTCCGTACTTTCTGGCGAGGCTCGTGTTGAGGAGGAACGTCCTGAAGGTCCCGTTCTCGATTATGGTCGTTTCTCTCGTTGGTACACCTTCGTCGTCGAACTTCCTAGTTCCGTAGCCGTTGGGCAGGTTCCCGATGTCCTTAAGGGTCACTATCTTGTTGGCGACCTTCTGCCCAAGCTTGTTCACGAGGAAGGAAAAGCCGGCCTCGGCGGCATAGGCGGAGGTCATGAAGCTCATGTAGCTGAGCAGGTTGGCAAACGCTAACGGGTCGAATATGACGTCGAACTTCCCTTCCGGCCCCTGCTCCGGGTTTCTTGCCAACCTTGCTATCTCTCCCGCCTTCCTTCCGGCGCTCTCGGGGTCGAACTTCTTGAGCACCCTCACGGAGTTCGTCCCGTGGCCGCTCTCGAGGTCGCCTATGAAGGCCCTGACGCTTATCTCTATTCCCGTTCCCTCGTCGAAAGCTTCCACCCCGTTGCTCGTGGTCAGGTAGAGCTTGTTGTGGTCTGTGTAGAGGACTCCAGCAACTCTCTTCGCCCCTTCCTCAAGGGCCGCGTTTATTGCCCTCTCGACGTACTCGTTAGGCTCGTCGAGCTCGACTATGGCCTTATCGAACGTCTCCGGGATATCCTTGTACTCGAAGGGCCCCTCGGCTATGCCGTAGTAGTCCTCCTTGGGGGCCATGCCCTTCATGTTCGAGAGGAGCGTTTTTAGTGTGCGCTCTATATTCTCCTCGCTCAGCTCGGTTATGGTGGTGCTCGCTACCCTCTTCTCCTTCTCCACGAAGAGCTCGACCTTCCTCTCGTGCCAGTTCTTTGCGATGGTTATCTCATTGTTGGCAAAGCGGACCTGTCTCCTGTTGGTCTCGTAGCTCAGGACAACGACGTCGCCGAAGCCGAGCTCCTTCGCCTTCTTAAGGATGAACTCGTTAACGTCGAACATCTTCACCACCTCACGGCCTCCTAAGCGGAATATCGCGCAGTCTCGCGTGCGCTCCGCCCATCCAGACGGGGACACCCTGTCCAGGCTCGCCCTTGCCGCAGGTTCCTGGATAAAACTCAACTTCCTTTCCTACGGCATCAACGCTGCTCCACAGTGCCCTCGTCGTTATCTCAAGGATGGGCCTCCTGACCGGGTGCTTTATCTCGCCGTTCTCGATGAGGTAGGCCTCCCTTCCGATGTACCTCTGCTGGTATCTTCTATCGTCTATGTTCCACTCGTTGAAGCTCACCATGTAGACGCCGAGCTTGATGTCCTCGATTAGCTCCTCGAAGGAGTGGTCGCCCGGAGCTAAATAGGTGTTCGCCATCCTCACTATCGGCTCGCGGTTGTAGTTGATGGCCCTGGCTGACGCGTTTGAGCGCTGGCCGAGCTTGTAGGCATACTCCCTGTTGGTCAGGAACTCGTTTATGATTCCGTTTCTTATGAGGTACCTCGGACGGGCCTTAACGCCCTCGTCGTCGTAGAGGTAGAAGCCCCAGCTGTTCGGGATAGTTGGATCTTCGATGACGGTAACGACGTCGCTACCGATTCTCTTCCCGAGCATGTCTGGCTTTACAAAGCTCTCTCCCGCCTGCGCCGCTTCCCTTCCGAAAATCCTGTCGGCCTCATACGGATGTCCAACGCTCTCGTGGACTGCTATGCCAGCCACCTCAGGACTTATCACGAGGTCAACCTTCCCTTCGGGCGGCTTCTGCCCCTCGTAAATGAGCCTCTTAAGGGCCATTACGTCCTTAACGGCCCACTTCCAGGGCTCGTCCTTCTCTAAGAGCTCAAGACCGCCGGAGAAAGCCCTCTGAACGAAGGGCGCCTGCTCCATCTGGCCGTTCTCAAAGACCACGAGGTTGTAGGTAAGGGAAACTCTCGGGATGTAGCTCTCAACGAAACCACCGTCGCTGTGGGCTATTATCTTGTGCCACATCCAGTCGGAGTACATGAGGTAGCGCATCGGCACGTTCACACCCGTTCCCTTTACCTCCTCCTCGACCTTCTTGAGGAGTTCAAGCTTCTCCTCCGGCGGTATGTCCCGGAAGTCCTTCCTCATCTTGACTTCATAATAGACCTCGTGGAAGTCCTCCTCGGAGAAGCGTATAGGTTCGTTCCTCACCTTCGAGGCGGCTTTTGCCAGCTTCACGGCCTTTTTCACGGCCTCTGCAACGCTCTCCTTCGTCAGGACGTTGGTTGATGCAAAGCCCATGCCGCCGTCAACGAGAACCCTTATCCCTATGCCCCTGTCCGCGAGAATCCCGAGGCTCTCCGCGTTACCGTTCTTCATTACTAGCTCAGTACCATTCTTTTCTTCAAAACGCGCTTCGGCGTAGTCCGCCCCCAGTTCGAGGGCCTTTTCAACGGCGAACTCTACAAGTTCATGCATGCACATCACCCCGGTTTACTGCATAGAATAGTGCCCTCTGAAGTATAAAAATCTTTCCGCTTCGATTTGTGTCGAAATGTTGCACCCGTTTGGTTTTTAAGGCCGCTGATGAGATGCCGTCAGGTGGTGAAGGTGGAGATACGCGAGTTCCAGGGGATGATACGCGATATTTACTTTCACAAGGACTCGAAGAGAGGCGTTGAGAGGACTTTCCTCTGGTTCGTTGAGGAGGTAGGTGAGCTTAGCGAGGCGATAAGGAAACGTGACAAAGAAGCCATGGAAGAGGAGTTTGCAGACGTTCTCGCCTGGCTCGCCAGCCTCGCCAACCTGCTTGGGATAGATCTCGAAGAGGCCGCGAAGAAGAAATATCCTGGAGTCTGTCCGTACTGTGGCAAGAACCCATGCGAATGCGGGGAGAAGTTCTGAACTACCGGGTAAAAAGAGGGAAGCGGAAGTATTCAGCCGAGGATTTCCCTCTTTATAACCTCGGCAATCTCAACTATGGCCTTTGAGGCCTTGGCCTCTGGGAAGGCCTCGACTACGGGCTTAAGCATACTCATGCTCTCTGGAACGGCTCTGTCGTAGGGAATCCTCCCCAGTATCGGGATGCCCTCTTTCTCAGCCCACTCCTCAAGGCCAGTAAAGCCGGGGTTGATGTCTGCCTTGTTGATGATGAGGTAGGCCGGCTCCCTGAAGTGCTGGACGACCTTGTAAGCTCTCTGAACGTCGCTGAGCGAAGCCGGGGTAGGCTCTGCTATGAGTATGGCAACGTCTGCCCCACCGAGGCTCGCTATCACCTGACAGCCTATTCCAGCGGCCGAATCAACTATCATGTGCTCGAGGTTGAGCTCCTTCATCAGCTTCGCGGCCCACTCTTTCTCCTCCGTGACGAGCTTTCCGCTCTCAGGCCTTCCGACGTCGAGCTGGGCCGAGATGAGCGGGAAGCCGTACTTGGTTGTCGCCTTCCTGATGACACCGGAGCGGACTTCTTCTAGGGTTATTGTTCCGGTCACCGGACAGACTAGCCCACAGACGTTGCAGCCCTCACAGGTGAGCTCGTTCACGACGTAGTTGCCTTCCTCATCTATGTAGATGCACCCGTAGGGACAGCGCTCGTAGCAGATTCCACACCTTACGCAGCTCTCGGTGTTTATCCTTGCCACCTTAGCGCCTATGTGCTCCCGTTCCTCTTCCCACTCCGTTACTCCGAGGAGAAGACCGAGGTTCGGGGCCTCTGCGTCGGCATCAACCGCCACAAACGAGTACTCGTCCTTCAGCAGGTAGAGGAGCGAGGCCGTTATCGTGCTCTTCCCAACGCCGCCCTTACCGCTCGCTATCGCTATCTGCATCACTCACCACCTCCGAGGAACTCAGCGACCCTTTCGGCGAGGCCGGTGAATATCTCCGCCTCCGGATAATCGGTAAGGACTATCGGCTTCCCTTCAACGTAGGTCTTGACTATGTTCTCGCTGTATGGGATCTCGGCCACGATCTCGGCGCCATACTTCTCCGCCAGCTCCCTGACCTTACCAACGTCTCCGAGGTCAGACCTGTTCACCACAACCCAAGTCGGGATCTTCATCAGCTTCCCGAGCTGTAAGATAAGCTCCGTGTCATGTATTCCTAGGGGCGTTGGTTCTGTTACCGCTATGAGGAGCTTCGAGCCTTCAACTGCTTTTGAGACTGTGTTTCCAGTTCCAGCGGCCGTGTCCACCATGAGGAGACCTTCCCTGACCTCTTCGGCCCTTCTCTTAGCCGCGACGACGAGCGGCATTGACCTCTCTTCTCCCTCCCTAAGCTTCCCTGTGACGAGCGTGAAGCCGTAGGGAGTTGGAGTAACGTACGTGTGGCCTATAACTCTGAATGCCTCTTGAATGGCCCCTGGGACGGGACAGACTATCTCACAGGCCCTGCAGCCGGAACAGAGGGTCGGCATGAGGAAGGGTGTCCCGTCCTTCAGCGTCACTATCGCGTGCTCCTCACATACCTCTGCGCACTTCCTGCACTTGGTGCACTTCGAGTAGTCGAAGCGCGGCATGAACTGGTTCACAGGTTCTTCGTTTGCAAGCTCAACTCCCAGAAGTATGTGGTCGTTCGGCGCCTCGACGTCGAGATCCGCCAGAGTAAGCTTGACCCCAATCTTCCTGAGCGCCACCGCGAGGTTAGTGGCCACGGTCGATTTTCCGGTTCCACCCTTTCCACCGCTCACCGCTATCTGCAAGCTCTCACCTCCGGAAATTAGGGAAGCCGAATTGGTTATAAGCTTTGTGCATATGCAGAGAAAATTGGAAAAGATTGACAAGAAAAAGATCACTCCCTGCTCTTCAGCTTCCTCATGTAGAACTTCTTCCCGTTGTACTCGAGCTCTATCAGCTTTCCCTCTTTCAGGAGCTTCTCAACGACGCCCCAGTCAGCGTTTGCCTTCCTCAAAAGCTCTCTGACGGCGTCTTCCCTCATGGGATGAACTGCCGTAATGCTCAACAGATCCTCCTCAACGTTCCCAGTGAAGGCGAAGGCGTTCTCCTCGTAGCCGATCAGGTATTCCACGCGCTCTTCCCCGAGGGCCTCCGTGAAGACCTGATAGGCGTGGTTGATGACCTCCTCCTTCGCAGGTTTAACCCAAGACTCTGCCGGCGGCCTCGTTGGGATAGCTATGTAGGCTTTGTCGGGTTTCAGCTCTTTCAGGAACTCTGCTATCTTCTCGAACTCGTCCCCGTAGTCTATCCCATCTATCAGCATCGTCTCGGTGACAACCTTTCCTCTGAACTCTCTCCTGAACTCCAGCATGCCGTTGAGGATCTTCTCAAGGCTCAGGCTCTTGTGTGGCCTATCGACTTTTCTCCAGATTGGCTCGCTTACGGCGTCGACCTTCAGCGAGACAAAGTCGAGCTTCAGAAGGTCTTCCCTTACGTCATCTCTCCAGATGAGTGAGGAGTTTGTGAGCGCGGCGAGCTTTATCCCGAGTTCGCGGAGAAGGTCTATCTCCTTCCCGAGGTTTATGTCGAGGGTCGGTTCTCCATCGGGGACGAAAGTAATGTAGTCTATCCGCTCGTTCCTCTCTCTGGCGTCCCTAACCTTCTTCTCAACCTCTCTGAATATCAGCTCCGGCTCGTAGAAGGGCCTCCTCTCGATTTCCATTCTGAGAGTTTTCCCTATCTGACAGTAAACGCAGGCGTAGGTGCATACCTTGTCGGGGATGTTGTTTACCCCAAGGCTCCTTCCAAGCCTCCTTGATGGGACGGGTCCGAAGGCTATCATACCACCACCGGAGTTAGGTTGTCCTAAATGCGTATAAACCTTGTGAGGAACAAAAGCAATAAACGGGAAGCACGAACAAGGGGCGGGATGGTCTATGCCGAAGATCGAGCCCTTCGAGAAGCACCGCGACAGGTACGAGAACTGGTTTGAGAGGAACCGCTACGCTTACCTCTCCGAGCTCGAGGCCTTCAAAAGGCTCCTGCCGAAGGAAGGGAGAGGAACTGAGATAGGCGTAGGAACAGGGAGGTTCGCGGCTCCTCTCGGCATAAAGCTCGGCGTCGAACCTTCAAAAGCGATGGCAGAGATAGCGAGGAAGAGGGGCATAGAGGTCATCGAGGGAACGGCCGAAAACCTTCCTTTCGAGGACAACAGCATGGACTACCTCCTTATGGTCACAACGATCTGCTTCGTCGATGACCCTGAGAAAGCCCTGAGGGAAGCCTACCGCGTCCTGAAGCCGGGTGGAGCGTTGATAATCGGCTTCGTTGACAGGAACAGCACAATAGGAAGGTTCTACGAGGAGCACAAAAACGAGAGCATTTTTTACAAAGAGGCGAGGTTCTTCTCGACTGAGGAGCTCCTAGAGCTTCTCAAGAAGGTCGGCTTCAGGGAGTTTGAGATAGTGCAGACCCTCTTTCACAGGCTTGACGAGATTAAGTCCGTCGAGCCGGTAAAGCCCGGGTACGGTGAGGGTAGTTTCGTTGTGATAAAGGCGGTGAAGTGATGGCTATGCTGCTCTCGGAGATTAAGAAAAAGACCTTGAGGCTTGCAAACGGACTTGAGTTAGTTGATTTCGGCTTTGCTTTGCCCTACACATGGGTTTTAGTTGAGGGGCCCGATGGAAAGGCCTTAGGTGTTGCGATGACCCTTCCAGAGGAAGTCCAGCGCTACACCAACTCCATAAGTGAGCCTTCCATTGAGGCTTTCATTGAAAAGACCGACAGCCTGAACGTCATCGAGCGAACCCTCGGGATAGCTACGGTAAACGCGGTCTCCCAGTACCACCTTGATGTCTCAGACCTCCCTGATATTGACGTCGTTGAGCTTGTTGAAGGCTTTGATATGGTTGCTGTGATCGGCAACATGCCGCCGGTGGTCAGGGCTCTCCGCGAGAAAGGAGTCAAAACCCTCGTCTTTGAGCGGAACCCGAAGCTCTGGGATCGAGAGACACTCAGCGATGCTCTGGAGTACGTTCTCCTTCCGGAAGCTGAGGCTGTCCTCGTCAGTGGTTCGGCACTTGTGAACGGTACCATTGAGATGATCCTCGATAGGGCGAAAAATGCTAGGATAGTAGTCCTGACCGGGCCGACTGCCCAGATACACCCTGAGCTCGTTAAAGGGACAGGAATAACTCACCTCGCGGCGATGAAGGTGATAGACCTCAAAAAGGCAGTTCTCGGCCTCAAGCTCGGCTCTTTCAAGGGGTTTGAGAGGGGGAACAGGAAGTATGTGGTGAGAGTATGAGGCTGGTGGTTTTGAACGATAATGTCCCGGCGAAAGGGCTGCTAAACGACTGGGGGCTGGAGCGCACTCGTTGAGGGTAAAAACCGCTTTATCTTCGACGCCGACACGAACCCGCTCGTTTTAGCCCACAACTCAAAGGCCCTTGGAGTCTCACTTAGGGATCTCGACTTCGCCTTCCTGAGCCACTGGCACTACGACCACTATGGCGGTCTTCCCTATGTGGCCGAACTGAATCCAGGGCTGAGGCTTTATACTCCGCCAGGGAACGGGGCTATGGCCCTCAGGTGGGGCTTCGACCTGATGGAGGTTTTTAAAGCTGGAGAAATCACCGATGGAGCCTGGACTTCAGGGCCTTTAGAGGACTTTGAGCAGGCCCTTGGAATGGAAACACCCTCGGGATTGGTCGTCATCGTCGGCTGTTCCCATCCCGGTGTTGACAGGCTCACGAAGGCTATCCTCAACGTTTCAGGCTACGATAAGGCATACCTTGTTATCGGGGGCTTCCACGGGCCTTCTCAGAAAACCCTTAACAGGTTGGCCGGAATGACAGAGTTCATAGCGCCTGCCCACTGCTCTGGAGATTTTGCCAAGGCCTATATGAGGAAGACTTATCCCGAGAAGTTCGTCTCTGTGAAAACTGGGAGCATCATCGAGTTTTAATTCCAAGGAATTCGACGAGGAAGCTAAAGAACCGCGTTGCCCTTCCGGAGGGTGTTATAAAGCGGTAAACTAGCAGTTCCTCTTGAATTTCTTCTCTCTGGAACTCCTGTGGTAGGTCTTCAAACTTTCCGCTCCTTGAGAGCCCTTTTATAACTTTCCATCCGTTGGGAAAGAGCGAATTAAAGTACTCCTTCAGCCACTTCTCGTCAATTCTCCTCACGAAGAGCTCGCCCTCCCTTGAGAGGCGGTAGTATGTATGGTGCTTATGAACCTCAAAGGCCTTCTTGAACCTCGCCTTGCTCCTCTTTATCGCGCTACCTGAGTCCCTCTCAATTAATCCGGCTTCCATCAGGTCTCTTACGGCATCTTCGATTAGAGAAAGGGGTAGCTCGCTTATCTTCGCCATCATCTTGGCGTAATCTACTCCGGCTTTTTTAAGGTGGGAGAGGACGTAGAGGTGGACGGGGAGGAGCTCAAGGCCTCGGTATGAACCTGGGCGCTCTCTCAGAGTATTCCCTCCACTCATCGCCGAACCTCTCCTCAAGGGCTTTCTCCTCCTCGCCTATGAACCCGAGCACACCCGCCCAGTAAACGAGAGGAAGGAGAAGCATGAAGCCGCCGAAGAGCAGGGAGAAGCCTGGAACGATGAGAAATCCCCAGATGGAGTATATTGGATGCCTGATCTTTGAGTAGCACCCCTTTGTGAACAGCTTCCCCTCCGAGTAGGCCTTTGAGACCTGAAGGTAGCAGAGAAACCAGAGGGCGAGGCCAAGAGCAATCATTACAAGTCCAAGAGTTGGAAAAGCGAAAAGACCAACCTCAAGCCTCTCGTTAAGGTAAAACGCCAGGATTGCATAGATTGAAGAAATGAGAGCAACCTTCGGAAAGATGCCCCAGAACTTCATGTTCACTCCTCTATCGGCGGTTTTTCGGCCTTCTTTTTCTGCACCTGCTCCCAGAGGTCGTCGAAATTCTCCACGACCCTCTGAAGGGCAAGCTTTAAGTCCCTTGTCCTCGTGAAGAAGGCCACTTTGTTGGTCTTGTCGCGGATCCTGAGAAAGTTTGGCCCCATCCTGAAGGCGGCGAGGACATCAACGTCGAGGAGCTGGCCCACAACTGCCTTAAACTTCCTCGGATCGCCGTGCCCATCATCATCTTCCTCGAAATCCTTGGCCTTATTGTGTCTCTTCTCGAGAAGTTTGTAGTCTCCGTCCTCGCAGATTTCGTAGATCGCGAAGAACTCTGAGTCCCCGTAGTGAGCATCTATAAGGTGTTCGTCATCCTCCATTCCAAACGCGACCTTGAGGCATCTTTTCTCCATGAGCATCACCTGAATTCTCTTCGGTATCGGCTTTATAAGAGTTAGGCATACCGAAAACTTTAAATGCTGTGCATATGCACAAAATAACGGAGGTGATGAACATGAGGATTGCGGTTCCAACTAACGGTGGAGGTAGGGAAGATAACGTCGCTCCAGTCTTCGCAAGGGCACCTGCCTTTTACATAGCTGACGTTGACGAAAACGGCAACATCGTCAGCGAGAAGGTCATTCAGAACAGTGCTGCCATGGCTGGCGGAGGAGCTGGTCCAATGGCCGTCCAGACCCTCATCAACGAGGGCGTTGAGGCCATAATAGCTCCCCAGGTCGGTCCGAACGCCCTCGGGGCTATACAGGCGGCCGGCATTAAGCTCTACCAGGTCGCCCCAGGGACGCCAGTGGAGGAGGCTATAAAGATCGTCGTGAGTGGGAGGGCAGCCCAGTTCACCGCACCCGCTCCGCAGGCCCCCGTCGCTCCAGCGGCCCCTGCAACTCCGGCAACACCCGTGCCACCAGCGTACGGTCCAGCCTATCCAGCCTACGGCTTTGGCCCAGGTTGGGGTAGAGGCTGGGGCCGCGGCTGGGGAAGAGGACGTGGCTTTGGCAGAGGATGGGGCAGAGGAAGAGGCTGGGGAGCGAGGCTCGGCTACTGCCCGTGGACTGGCCAGCCCAGCAGGAGGTCCCTCCGCTGGTATTACGGCTGGTGGTGATGTCTTTCCCTTTTTAGATTTTTGAGGTGCCCAAAATGCCGCGCGGTTACGGAAGAGGTATAGGACGTGGCGGTCGCTTTGGCCCGTATCCTCCCTATTACGGAGGCTTCTTCGGTCGCTTTGGCCTCTACTGGATCATAGACCTGATATTCCTGCTCCTGATCCTCTACCTGCTCTTCAAGCTGTTCCTGGTGGCTGCAACCTACGTTGTAGCACTTGTGGTGCTCTACATCCTCTGGGGCTTCATAAGCCCGAGGAGAGGGCGCTGGTTCTGGCCTTAGCTCTCTTTTCCATGTTTTTTCAGGCCGTTCAGTACAGGTTTTTGAGCCGCTCTATTGAGAGGTACGTGAACAGCATTGTAAGAAAGACCAGAATCAGCGCCGAATAAACCGGGTGGGCGACCTCTGTGTATTTCAGCATCGAGAAGCGGAGCCCTTCTACGAGATAAGTCATCGGTGTCAGGTAGCCTGCTATCAAAAACCAGCGCGGGAAGAGGAGGAGGGAAGCTATAGCACCGCTTGTGAACATCATAGGAAGCCTAAGGAGATTCAGCCAGGTCATAGCGCTTATCGGATTCTCGACGACGAGTGATATGTAGAGAGCTAATCCGGAAAAGGCAAGCCCGCCGAGGAAGGCGTAGCCAACAACCATCGGCACGTTCCAGACTGGATAAACCATGAAGTGGGACACTAGGGCGAGACTGACGAGCGCGACAAAGAGGCCGAAGAGGGAGCCAACTAAGAGCTTGGCAAGGATTATCTCGATGTAGCTCACCGGGGCAACGAGGAGACGTTCAAACGTTCTGAGCCTCCTCTCGAAGATTATGGATGAGGCAACGAATGAGGTCGTGCCGAAGACTATCGAGATCGAGACGAGACCTGGGGCGAGGTGGTCTATGTCGCCGAAACGGACGATGAAGGCTAAGGTAAAGACGATCGGAAACACCACTCCCCAGCTTATTGAGCCCGGCTTTAGAACGTACTCCTTGAGTTCCTTCCTAGCTATCGTGAGAACCTTCAAAGGGGACACCCCCCACAGCCGCAGGCCTTCCCCTCGAAGCCCTCCACCGTCAGCTCGATGAAGACATCCTCGACGCTCGGTGCCTCCGTCGAGACTTTCAGGATCCTGAAGCCGAGCTGGTTTTTGAGTCTGCACAGCTCTCCGATAAAACCATCAACGTCCTGAACGGTAAGGATAAGGTCCCCCTCATCGAAGGTTGGGCCATAATCTGAGAGGGCATCGAGGAGTTTGTTGGAGAGCGGCTCGACCTGAAGCCTGACCCTCGTTCCCTTTCCGATTAGTTTTGGGAGCTCCGTCCTCTTTCCCTCCGCTATTATCCTGCCCTCCTTCATTATCGCGACCCTCTGAGGTATCGTCTCGGCTTCAATCATGTTGTGAGTTGTGAGGAAGATTGTCATGCCCCTCTTGTTCAGCTCCCTTATGAGCGCCCTTAGGGCCTTGGCGGAGTGAACATCGAGTCCATTTGTCGGCTCGTCTAAAAAGAGTATTTCCGGCTCGTGAACCAGCGCTGCCGCTATCGTTACCCTCCTCCTGAAGCCCGAGCTGAGCTTTCCGAACTTTTTCTTGGCCGGGAGGTTGAACTCCCTAATGAGTCTGGCCACGTTCTCCTTTGGAGCGTCGTAGAGGTCTGCGGTGAACTTCAGGTTCTCCTCTACAGTCAGCTCCTCGTAAAGGTTGGATATGTCGGGAACGAGACCTATCGAGCGCCTTACCATTAGACCTTCCCTCTTCACGTCGTAGCCGTTCACGTAGGCCTCTCCTGATGTTATTTTGGTGAGCGTCGTGAGCATCCTCACGGTCGTTGTCTTTCCGGCCCCATTCGGGCCGAGAAGTGCAAAGGCCTCCCCGCGCTTAACCGTGAAGCTTATCCCCTTAACGGCCTCGAAGTCGCCGTACCTCTTCACGAGGTTTTTCGCTATTATTGCTTCCTCCGCAGCCATATCAGCACCCCAAGGAGAGCTATTCCGACCAGAATTCCGCCCGCGACGAGTGGGTTGTAGCCAGGGTTTGTGTAGCTTTCACTTTCTGATGTTTTGATCTGGTTCTCAGCTGGAGTGATGGAGTAAGCCACTATGACGCTGTAGCAGTTGTCTATCTCGTGGGAACCGTAGTCAATGACAAAGTAGCCTGTGGGTGAAAAGCCGACGTGGTAAACAGTCCCGTTGAAGCTCTCGAACCACTCAACTGTCCCGTTTGGGGCTATAAGCTCGGCGTTCTTTCCGTAGGCCACCACAGTGTAGCCTTTAAACGTTGCAACGTCGTTGGCATAGCTCAGGAGGGGTGTTGAATAGACCAGCTTTCCAGCAGAATCAAGGAGCGTCACATTCCCTGTCATTCCTGCGGCCGCTATGTGTTCCCCGTCGGTGGAAATTGACCGGATGTAGCCGTTAAAGTGCTTCTTCCACAGAACTGAGCCACCATTCGAGAGGAAAATCAACTCGCTCCAGCTCTCGTCCTGCGGGACTACAAGAACTGCTATGCCGTTTTTGAGGACGGCAACCTTTCGCACTGCCCCATCAAAGGTCTTCTCCCAAACCAGGCTCCCGTCGAGCTTTAGGATGTGAATGCCAGTGTCGCTACCGGCTAGAATTTTATCCCCCGAAAGTACAACGCTCCAGATGTATTTACCAATGCTCTTTTCCCACTCCAGCTCACCATTCCGGAAGAGGTAGATGTAGCCAGCGGCGTCTCCAGCCGCCGCCGTACCCCCATCAGGGGAGATTGAGACGCTCACAACGGCTTCCCGGAGCTTTCTCTCCCAGAGCAACTTTTTGGGCTCCGAAAACGCCTGAACCCAGCTTCCCTCCGTGCCTATCAGGAGGACGTTGTTGTCGGAGAGGGCGGAGGAATATGCTATGCCCCTGGTGGGTGCCTTCATGAGAAGCTTCCCCTCGGGGGAAAGAAGCTCGGCATCGTAGCCAAAGGCGATGCCAACGTAGCCATCTGAGTTGAAGGAAACCGAGAACGCCGCGCACTGATCCGAGTAGTTCCATATTTGGACGGGTTCAGCAAGTGTTAGCGGGAGCATGAGCGTTAGCATTAACATAAGGACTACTGGGAATCTCAACTTCATCATTCACACCAGCTTCGGATTTCAGAACTCAGAAAATAAACCTTCCGCATGGAATCCGAACTCCAGCCCGGGCTTAGTCCTTATCGTTCTTCGCTACTATGAGCCTGACCACGCCGCTGTAGTGTCTTTCTTCTTTTTCCACCTCGAAGTACTCCCTCACAAGCTCGTGGGTTTCTCTCAGTGGGTCGTCGTCAAGGAGTGGTTTCAAGATGAGCTTCATGGGAAGGAGAAAGAGGTAATCCACAAGCCTGCTCTTGCTCCTAGTGTGCTCGAGGAAAATTGCCCTTCCGCCGGGCTTGAGGACGCGCTTTATTTCCCCCATTGCCCTTTTGGGATTCGGGACGGTACAGAAGACGAATGATGAGATCACCGTGTCAAAGTAGTCGTTAGGAAAGGGCAAACTCTCTGCCTCCGCAACCCTGAACTTCACGTCTATTCCGAGTTCTTTTGCACGCTTTTTGGCAATTTCAAGCATCTTCTCCGAGCCGTCAACGGCGTAAAGCTCAATATCCGGAGGATAGTACCTGAGCGTCTTCCCTGTGCCAACTCCGATTTCAAGCGTTCTCCCCCTGGCGAGAGAAACCGCTCTCCCCCTGAGTGGATTGAAGAACCTGTCCAATGGCCTCTCCAGAAGCTCGTAAAAGCCCGCTATCCTGTTGTACTTCCCGCGGTACATAAAAGACACCGGAAGGGGGCTCACATGCCCCCGCTTACGGCAAGCTCGATTATCTTCCTTATCTCGACGAGGAACTCCATCGGGATGTCCTTGAGCATCGGGTCGAGGAAGCCCTTGACTATGAGCTGAGTGGCCTTCTCCTCGTCCAGCCCTCTTGACATGAGGTAGAACAGCTCTTCCTCCCTTATCTTGCCTATGGCCGCTTCGTGACTGAGCTCCGCATCGTCTACCCTGCTTACAAGCCCCGGATAGGTCTCCATGACGGCCTTGTCGCTCATGAGAAGGGCGTCACAGCTTATGTGGCCCTTCGTCTTCGGAGCGTCAGCCTCTATGACTCCCCTCGTTATGACCTTGCTCTCGTCCATTATGACGCTCTTGCTAGCGTTGATCCCGCTCGCCCCTGGCCCCTGGAGGAACATCCTGCCGCCGAGGTCAACGTAGAAGTCCTTCTGGCCGAGGATTATGCCGTTCAGCTCGACGTGGCCACCCTCCTCGACCCAGTAGTGCGGGTCGCCTATGTTGCTCTTTCCGGAGCCGAGGGTCACCGTTGTGTTGATGAAGCGAGCGTTCTTACCGATTTTCGCCCTCGTCATCGGTCTAGTGTGGACGTACTCCGGCCAGTTCTGGAGGACAGTGAGCTGTCCCTTTGCCCCCTCGTGGAAGTATGCCTCGGTCATATCAAGGTGAAGGGAATGCCTAGTAAGAACAGGTGAGGTACAGCCCTCGATCAGGTGGAACTCGGTGTTCTTCTCGGCGATGATGATTATATGTGGTGCCTGTGCCAGCGCACTCTCTTGGATGAGGAAGAACAGATGCAGTGGGAACGGAACCTTTAGGCCCTCCTTTATATAAAGGAAGATTCCGCCGTTCCATATTGCAGTGTGGTAAGCTGCTAGCTTGCTCTCGTCGGCACGGAAAAGTTTGAGGAAGTGCTGTTTAACGATATCTGGATACTTTCTAACCGCCTCTTCCGTCGGGAGAACTATGAGGCCTTTCTTCTCCCACTCCTTAAGGAACTGGTTGTAGATAACTCCAGTGTCTGTTTGAACAGCTAAACCTGCTAGATATTTCTGCTCAACCTCGTCTATTCCGAGCCTGTCGAGCAAAGCCTTCATCTCTGGCGGGAGGTCGTCGAGACTCTCTATCTTTTCGGGGATGCCCTCAACCTCGGGTTTGGCAATGAACTGGAGCAGTTCCTCCTCACTTATGATGGGGTCCCTGTGAGGGGCTTTTTCAAAGGTCTCAAGTCCCTTATACCTTATCTTTGTCATCCACTCTGGCTCTTTGTTCCTCCTCGCGAGCTCCTCGATCTGGTTCTCGATGATGGCCTTTGCATCGGCCATTGTTATAGTTTCAGTCATGCTCCCACCTCCTCGAATATCTTGGCGAAGCCCTCGCGGTCGATTTGGTCGGCGAGCTCTCCGGAGCCGGTCCTGACGATCCTGCCGTCCTTCATGACGTGAACCCTAAGCTTCTCCCTGTCGAGGTGGCCGAGGATTCTGCCGTAGTGGGTGATGAGGAGTATCGCCGTCCCGCGCTGGTGGAGTTCCTCTATCTTCCTGCTGATTATGCTGAGGGAGTCCACATCAACGCCGCTGTCTGGTTCGTCGAGTATGAGAAGCTTCGGCTCGATGAGGAGCGCCTGGAGGAGCTCAAGCCTCTTCCTCTCACCGCCGGAGAAGCCAACGTTCACGTAGCGGTGCAGGTCCTCTTCCTTGAACCACAGCTCCTTGGCTTTCTCAACTACAAGGTCGTAGGCCTCAGCTGAATCCATTCCCTTCAGCTCCACGAGCACCTGCTGAAGGAACTCGATGATCTTAACTCCCTCAACCTCCGGCGGAACCTGGAAAGCGAGCAGGATTCCCTTCTTTGCCCTCTCGTCCGGGCCGAGTTCGGTGATGTCCTTGCCCTCAAAGATGATCTTTCCACCTGTAACCCTGTACTTTGGATGACCGGCAACGGTCAGTGCAAGCGTTGACTTTCCTGAGCCGTTTGGCCCCATGATTACATGAAACTCACCCGGGTTAACTTCAAGATCTATGCCCCTTAGAATCTCTTTGTTCTCAACTGAGACGTGAAGGTTCTCAACTTTGAGCATTAGCTCACCTCCGTGGGTAACGTTGATGGGACGTTTTTTAAGCATTTTGGAACATACATGTGTAATGAGCATATGCACAAGACTTTTAACTTAGGCTATCCTAAATCTGATGGGGGTGAAGAACATGAGAATAATCGTTTCAACCATTACTGGGGGTCTCGATGACAGAGTAAACCCTGCCTTTGGAAGAACTCCAACGTTCACGATCGTGGACGTTGAGAACGGGGAGATAGTGAACGTTCAGGTAGTTCCTAATCCGGGCTACTCACAGCCGAGGGGAGCAGGAGTTACGGCGGCGCAGTTCGTCATAGACCAGGGCGCCGACGTTGTCATATCCAGCCAGTTTGGCCCCAACTCCTCTGGAGTTCTCCAGGCCGCCGGCATAAAGATGGTCTCAGCCCCGGCCACCATGACCGTCAGGGAAGCCGTTGAGGCTTTTCTCAGGGGAGAACTGACCACCGCGGTCTTCGGACCAGAGGGTGGAATGGGGCCAGGCATGGGACGCGGTATGGGCGGCGGATACGGTCGCGGCATGGGTAGAGGAATGGGCCGTGGCAGAGGCGGTGGTATGGGAAGAGGTCGCGGCATGGGTGGTGGCAGAGGAGATGGATGGGGCGGTTGGTGATGGCCGCCATTACCATCCTTTTTGAAAACCACGCCGGCTGGAGGAAGGGTCTGATCGGCTATCATGGCTTTTCTGCCCTCATAGAGCACAACGGCCAGAGGGTTCTCGTAGATGCTGGCACGGACGGGAGGGTGCTTCTCAACAACATGGACCAGCTCGGTGTCGATCCGGACTCGATAGATGCCCTCTTCATAACCCACGGCCACTACGACCACACCGGGGGAATGGCCGAGCTACTCAAGGCTAGGAGCGAGCCGCTTGATGTCTATGCTCATCCAGGAATCTTCGCGAGGAGAATAGCCCTAAAGCCGAGACGGAGGGAGATAGGGATTCCCTTCAGGAAGGAAGAACTTGAAAGCCTCGGGGCAGTATTTCACCTAAGTGAAAAGCCCTTCGAGTTCCTTCCGGGCTTTATCTCCTCCGGGGAGATAGAGAGGAGAACCTGGGACAGGGCCGTTGGATACCTTGTTGAAGACGGAAAAGAAGTCAAAGACCCCGTTAAAGATGATATCGCACTTATACTCGACCTTGGAGATAGTTTGGCAGTTATAACGGGCTGCGGACACAGCGGGATACTCAACATAGCCCGGCATGCTATAGAGATTACGGGAAAGCCGATAAAGGCTCTGATCGGCGGCTTTCACCTGAGGGGAGCGCCTGAGCACCTTCTCAAAGATGCCGTTGATGGGCTTAAAGAGCTCGGCGTGGAGTGCCTATACGCGGGTCACTGCACGGGAATATATGAGTACGCCTACCTCAAGGGACACTTTGAGCTTGCGGAGCCTCTCTTTGTTGGGAAGGAGATTAAGGTATAGCTTTTTTACCTTAATAGAGTTAATATTCCTGGTGATGCAGGTGCTTGGTATAGACCTCTCTGGAAAGCTGGCCTTCACGACAGCCTCAAGTAAGGGCATAGGCTTCGGCGTTGCGAGGGTTCTGGCGAAGGCAGGGGCAGATGTAATACTCCTCTCGCGGAGCGAGGAGAACCTGAAGAGGGCAAAGGAGAAAATAAAAGCCGAGAGCGACGTTGAGGTGAGCTACATTGTGGCAGACCTCACCAAGAGAGAGGATCTTGAGAGAACCGTGAGGGAGCTCGGGGACATCGGTGATCCAGACATCTTTTTCTTCTCCACCGGCGGGCCAAAGCCCGGCTACTTCATGGAGATGGACATGGAGGACTGGGAAGGGGCTGTTAAGCTTCTCCTCTATCCGGCGGTCTATCTCACGAGGGCACTCGTTCCGGCTATGGAGCGGAAGGGCTTCGGGAGGGTAGTCTACTCCACAAGCGTGGCAATAAAGGAGCCGATACCGAACATCGCCCTAAGCAACGTGGTCAGAATCTCAATGGCAGGCCTGGTGAGAACGCTCGCGAAAGAGCTCGGGCCGAAGGGAATAACAGTCAACGGCATAATGCCCGGCATAATCCGGACGGACCGTATGATACAGCTCGCAAAGGACAGGGCCCAGAGGGAAGGCAAGACCGTTGAGGAGGCGCTCCAGGAGTACGCGAAGCCGATACCGCTCGGAAGGCTAGGAGAACCAGAAGAGATAGGCTACCTCGTGGCATTCCTCGCGAGCGACCTCGGGAGCTACATAAACGGTTCAATGATTCCCGTTGACGGCGGAAGGCTCAACTCGGTGTTCTGAGCTTGTTTTCTTGCTACCTTTTTCAGATGCTCTCTTTATCTTTCGTATCCCCCCTTCGCGAACGTGCACTCCTTTACGCAGACCGAGTACCAGAGTGCAGCACCACTTTATCATTTTACTGGCTGAAGGGAGGATTCAAGATCTTATGAGGGGTTCTTATTGAGCAGCAGAAGGATTAACCTTACCAAATTCGAAACCCTAAAATACCTTCAGAGTGTAAAATGAATAGGTGCCGTCTCATGGTTCGTATGATGCCCGATCAGATAACGGTAAAGCGCTCCGAAATGCTTGCGAAGGAGAAGAACGAGAGGTATCAGCGTGAAGCTGGGGAAGTTGGGGACTATTCAAAGCTCGAAACTGCTATAGCCCTCCTGCTCGGGATAATCGTCATCGGCTTTGTAATATTTGTGCTGAGCCACTACCTGTGAGTGCGGCTCACAAGATTTTAATCAGGCCTATTCAACTATCTAAGGGTGGACATATGGCTATTATGAGACTGTGGCACGGGCGCGTGCCGAGGGAGAAAGGAGACACCTACGAGCGCTTTTTGATAGGGCGAGCGGTTCCGGACTACAGCTCCGTCGATGGCCTTTTGAAGCTCTACTTCACGAGGAGGAGAAGGAGGCCCACTTTCTGCTTGTGACGATATGGGACTCTTGGGAATCCATCAAGAAGTTCGCGGGAGAAAACCCCGAACTGGTCAAGTACTACCCGGAGGACGACGAGTTCCTGCTTGAGAAGGAGAAGTATGTCCAGCACTACGAGATATTCTACGAGAAGTGAGCAAGCTTTTAATTTTTGAGTTCTAACTCTCTTTGGTGATGCGAATGAAAAGGTCACAGTTGTTGGTCGGGTTGATAGCTCCGCTCGTTGCTTATTCCGGCATTCTCACGGCGATCTACGTGAATCGCTCGTGGTGGAAGTTAACCGACAACGCGATAAGCGACCTCGGCAAGATAGGTCTCCCCCACAACTGGCTCCTCAACGTGCCGCTCGTTATAACGGCGGTGCTGGCCATATACTATGCCCTCGGCCTCCTTGATATGGCAGGGAACAGCATTGAAAAGGCTGGAATCTGGGTTCTCATAGCGGGCTTTGTCTTCTTAGCTCTGATAGGCCTCTTTCCTGAGGGTACTTTGCCCCATTATTACGTCAGCTGGGGCTTTTTCCTGACGGCAGGCTTTGGGCTTCTGATAGCTGGCATCGGCATGGGGCTTTCGGGGAACAGAAAAATGCTGTATTTCACGGTGGTTCTGTTCGTTCTAGCATGGGTTCTTGCTATCTGGGCCATGAGAACTTTCAAGGGCGTTGCGATACCAGAGTTCATCGGAGCGCTGGCGGTTACGGTCTGGCACTACGCAGTCCTTTCAAAGATCTGGGACAAAACCCGGTGAGTTCCCTCTTCTTTGTTCTCGTCCAGGGAAATTCAAGAAGGGAGATAAAGGAAGAAAAAGTGTTGTAAACTCAGAGCTGGAGAACCATCTGGGCGGGGTCTCGTATAGCTGGCCCGAGGCCGAGAATGTAGATGGCCAGATACCAGAAGCGCCTTTCTTCTTCGTCCGTCACGAGCTCCTTCAGGGCGTAATAGACCACAACGAGGATCAGGGTTATCCACGGGTAGTAGATGTAAGCACCGAACCAGTTGACGAGGTAATTTTCAATCCAGTGGACTTCACGGTAGCCGTAGAAGTGTATTGCAACAACCGTTGAAGCTATATCGTAGAAGTGGGCCAGAACCGGATACAGATAAAGCCTGTCAAAGGGTCTCCACTTGTAATACGCCAGCACAACCCCCCAGCTGACTGCGGTGTGGAGTAAGGTAAGCTCGTAGGGTTCCCAGCTTTTGGCGTGGGTCACGAGGAGGTAGTTTGCCCAGAGCGCCAGTATTGTGCCCCATGCAACGGTTATCTTGGGATACATTCCAAGCTTTGAATCGGCGTAGATTGCAGGCAGTATCAGGAAGAACGCCGTGAAGAAGATTCCGGGAGTGAGGATGAGCGGATGCTGGGGTAGGACTCCGCCGTCCACAAGCGCCCTCACAGTTGCGCCGAAAACGACCATCGGTGTAACGGCCCAGAAGAGCCTCTCGTCCACGGGTATCTTCAGCGGTTTGATTATCCATTTGTATGTGTAGATAACTCCCAGACCGAAGAGGAGTGCATATACAAAGGTATTAACCGCGTTGTAGCCACTCCTCGTGAACATCGGTTCCCAGAAATACCTGTAAAAGAAGTCAATTACAGCCCCTTCAACGCTCATTCTAACCACCGGACTTTGTTGAACTGGTGCTTTAAAGGACTTTTGGGCGCAACCTATAAATAGAACTTCCACCTAGTTTGATTGATGCCGGGCTTTTTCCAGCCAGCGATTGAAACCAGCGGGGTAAAACCCTTCGAGGACTTCCCGATGGAGTTCTCCGAGGGGACCATATCGGGGGTCATTTCCACAGATGAGTTAGCCTCGGTTTTATTCGTCCACTACCTTGCCGCCGGCTGTCCCGACGATAAAAAGGTCTACGTCGTTGCCCCTGGCAGGTTAGTTTCTCCAAAGACTCTCTCACTGCTCGGAACCGACCCGTCGAAGCTCCTCATAGGTAGCGTTTACTCTCCCGATGAACTCATCTCGGCGCTGGAGCTCGTTGAGGAGGGTTCTCTCCTCATCGTCGGGAACTTCCCTGCACTAAACCCGTCTTCCGAGACCGTCCTAGGGATAAGGAAGGTTGTGGACGATAAGGGTCTGATAGCTGTTCTCCACCATTCTCCTGTGGCTTTCAACGAGCTTGATCATCCCGGTGAGTTCACGCGCCTGTTCAAGCTCCCCGAAGTTCTCGATGCGCTTTTGATCCTGAGAACGAACTCGTACCGCGGCCACTACAGGCTCAACATGACCATATCAAAAGCTCCCCCTGAGTGGGTAAGCTCCCTCGGCGACCATTCAATACCAATTGACGGCCTCGTCAAGCCCCTCCTTGGTAAAGGTTGACGTGCCCGAAGCCGAGGACGTAGCGGGTGTAGAGCGCGAGGGCAAACCCCACCAGAAGGAGCGCGAGAACCGCGTAGTCTCTGGGCTTCATCTCAAGGTCCCTTAGGAAAGTCCTCTTCTTGCTCGCTCCGAAGGCCCTGCTCTCAAGGGCGATGCTCAGCTCATGGGCAGTCTTTAGGGAAGCGACGATCAGCGGAATCAGGACGGCGGTAATCTTCCGCATCCTGACCAGCAGGTTTCCCTTGTCAAGTTCAAGTCCCCTGCTCCTCTGGGCGTCCATTATGGTTCTGGCCAGCCAGTAGAGGGTTGGGATGTAGCGGAGGGCTATGGTCAAGGTCAGACCCAGCTCGTAGGGAAGGCCGAGCCTGACGAAGCCCAGGACGAGCTCCTTCTGCGTGGTCGTCATGAGGAGGAGGAACGTAACGAGCGCAAAGCCGAGAAGTCTCGCTGAGTACGCGATTCCGATGAAGAACCCCTCAAGGCGTGGTTTGTATATCACCGGCCAGAGAGCGAGGGTTATCAGGACTATCGGGAGGAGAGGCTTCAGAAGCCTGAACTGGTAGGAAAAGTCCGCACCGGCAAGCACCTTTCCGAGGATGAGGAGACCGATAAATAGAGCGAGAAGCAGGGTGGGCTGATTGAAGAGCATAAGGGTGATTATCCCGAGGAGCATCCCGATTATCTTGACCCTCGGGTCGAGGGAGTGCATGAAGCTCTCCTTCCTGATGTAGAACTGCCCGATCACACTTCCCCCCCCAGTCTCGCGAGGATTTCTTTAATACTCCTCACGAAGCCAAGGCCGAGTCTCTCTCCCAACTCAACCACCTCAGGCCTCTCAAGGCCATACTTCTCAACGTCAAAGGCCGTGAAAAACTCCTCGACCGGGCCGTCGAAGAGCTTCCGTCCCCTGTGGAGAAGGACAACCCTCCCAGCCAGTCTCACGACGAGGTCCATATCGTGGGTTATCAGGAGTATTCCGTGGCCGTTCTCATGGAGGGAGCGGATAACGTTCACCACTTCTTCCTCTGCCCTCGCGTCAAGTCCAGTAGTCGGCTCGTCAAGGATGAGGTATTTCGGCTTCATCGCAAGGACGCAGGCTATGGCCAATCTCTGCTTTTCGCCGCCGCTAAGGGAGTATGGCGTTCTCTCTTCAAACCCACTAAGGCCGACAGACCTCAGCGCCCACCTCACCCTCTCCTCAACTTCTTCTTCACTCAGATCAAGGTTTCTCGGGCCGAAGGCGACTTCATTGAAAACCGTCTCCTCAAAGAACATGTGCTCTGGGTTCTGGAAGACGTAGCCAACGAGCCTGCTGAGCTCGGCAACGGTGTGCTCCCTCGTATCGAGGCCGTCCACGAGAATTCTTCCCTTGGAAGGCTTGAGAAGGCCGTTAAAGTGCTTTGCGAGTGTTGTCTTTCCGCTTCCGTTTGGCCCGACGAGTGCCACTATTTCCTGTCCCATCTCAAAGTCTATGCCCCTGAGGACTTCCTTCCCGTTGTAGGCGAAGTGGACGTTTTCTGCTTCGATCATCGGAATAGAATTGAAGGGAGCGTTAAAAAGCTTTCAGGTAAATGTGAAGTTTTTTTAACATCCCGAAAACTGTGAATTAGGTGGCTAAAAATGAACGCACGTGAAGTTGCCTATGCTGGGATCTTTATAGCTTTCATGGCGGTGAGCGCCCAGATAAGCGTGAGTCTCGGCCCGGTTCCGCTAACGTTTCAGGTCTTCGCGGTTCTTCTTACAGGCCTTCTCCTCGGCCCCAGACTCGGGCTCCTGAGCGTCCTCTCCTACGACATAGCTGGGGCAGTCGGTCTTCCCGTCTTCGCGGGTTTCAGTGGGGGCATAACGCACCTCTACGGCCCGACGGGGGGATACCTCCTTGCCTTTCCGATAGCGGCGTTCCTTGCGGGCTACATCACCGAGAAAAGCCGAGAAAGTGTCCTGGGGATGGCCATAGGTTCCCTGGCAGGGATAACCGTTATCTATCTCCTTGGCTGGCTCCGCCTCGGCCTCTTTATGGGTGGAGACTTTGAAAAGGCCTTCCAACTGGGAGTGCTCCTTTTTGTGCCCCTTGATATCCTAAAAGCAGCCATAGCCGTTGGAATTGCAAAAACTGTCAGAAGAATGATTGAAGTGGGGTGATGGCTCAGCGATCTGCCATCGCGTCCTCAAGTATTTTTATCGCCCGCTTCTGGTGAAGCGCGGCCATCCTGAGATCAAAAAAGACGTACATCCTCTGAAAGTTCGCTATAACCGGGCCGTACCGGCCTGCGTCCTCGTAGTATGCCGACGCGGTGTCGTTCTGCATGGCTGCCATCCCGAGAGTTTCGTTGTCAATCCCTCTCTCCACAGCCTTGCCATAGAGCGAGTTGTATTCCTTAAGGTCCCGCTGGTACTGGGTGTAGTAATAGAAGCTGTAACGCATTATGTTAAATCCCCCTGGGGAGGCAGGCTTTTGCGGGGCTACTGTTGAATAACCAAGATTCTTAAGCACCATTTCCCTGTAGAACTCCAGCCATTCGGGGCCGTTTCTGGCTATGCTGTACTCAATCGTCAGGCCTGTAACCGAGACGTGCCCCTTTCCCAGCGTGTACACTGCGGTGCTGGGTCTACTGTACTCGGGCGTGCCGGTGGGCGCTTGGACGGTTATTATCTCTGCATCAGCGGGCAGGTTTGCAAAGTATCCGTGGCTTGCGTAGTTGCTGTGGAGGGTAATGTTGTCTGGCACCACGTAGTCAATGCTTGAATAGCTCTGGACTATCGTTACGTTTCTCGGCAACGGGGTCGTCCATACTCCGCCTCCCCATCCCCAGTTCGCGGCGTGAATCTCAAGAACCCTGCCGGCCCTCACGTAGTCCTCCAGCTTTCCTATTTGTGTCCCTATATCGTCGTAGAAGCTCTGGGGCTGGTCGTTCACGATGATTATCATGTCATAGGTCTTTACAAGTTCGTCGGTGGTCACATTCCCGAGTTCTGAACTCCCCATAACCCTGTAGGTTATGTTCATGCCGTCAAGAGTGCTCACAACGGAGGGGGAACCCCATGCGTCGGTATTCTTCAAAACCAGAACGCTGTATTCGTCCATGGGCTTTGCAGAAACCGGGGCAGGTCCCACGATCGCCATGATGCTGAAAATAACGAGTAGCGACAACACCACTCCAAAGAATTTGCTCATGCTATCATCTCCTCAAATCTTGGCAGAAATCGGGCAAAAATATCCTTCTTCCCGCTCTTAATTATGTATAGTCTCCAGACTACTTAAACGTTGTCCAAGGATATTGAAAATCTTGCAGGAGTGTGGCCTAAGGCCCGCTCAGTGTTTGTTCCGCGACTCTCATGTCCCAAAGTTCTCCTCGGCGAAGGCTCTATCTAACGAACTCTTCACCTTGAAGAAGCTGAGGGAAACCTTCGGGTTTTTCTTTATCAGCTCTTCAACTGGCACCGGTTGGAAATCAATGAACTCGGTGATAGAGCTAAGGGTTCGGTGTCCCTCGCTGAGCGCAGCTTCTATGGCCCCGCTAAGTGAATCTGGTTCATAGACGGCATGTGTGACTTCTGCGGTTCCGTCCTTCCAGACTGGAATAACTGCCTCGGGCTCGTCTTCAAGGTAAAGGCCGATGAGGTAGTTCACGAGAAATGGCTGTATGAGCGGCATGTTGCCTTCAGCTAGGAAGAAAGGCTCGCCAGGCATAGCCTTGAGGAGGGCTTCCATTTTATTTCTGGCCGAAACCGGAACGGGATTGGAGACGTGGATCGAGTAAGTCCTGAGCTTGTCCCTCCGAACTATGGTCAGAACCTCGTCAATCCTCTTGCTCATTCTGAGCCGCATCTCGGTGAGCTTTACAACTGGCTCGTCCTTTATTGGCATCGTGTAGTTCTCTCGGGGTTTTTCTGGAAAAGCTAGAATTACTGCCTTCATGCCCCCTCCTTGGGGATGTTCTTTAAAAGTCAATCGCCCGGTTCCCGGCGAAAACTTTAAATACCAAAAGTTACTAAAATATCGCCGAGGAAGAACGTGAGGAGGTGAGAGCATGGCGGAGATGATAATACCCTACCCACAGCTCCAGAAGATTCTCGAGAGGACCTGCGAGCTCGCGGTTATTAAGCCAAGGGCCGAGGAGATGATGGACATCGTTGAGAAGAAGCTCGCGGATCTCTTCGAAGTGGCCTACGAGAACGCGAAGGCCGAGAACTCCGAGACCATAAAGATGCGCCACATACCGATAACCAAGGGCTTCAAGAACAGCATGAACCTCTTCAGGGCGGTCATTGAGGACGAGGGCGTTGAAATAGAGCCGATAAGAAAGTACGTCCTCAAGAAGATACCCGGTGACAGGCCGCTTGAGGAAGACGTTGTGAACGAGCTTCCAATCATAGCCGGAACGCTCTTCGTGCTCGTTGGAAGGGTCATCAAGGCCCTCCACCCGGAGATAAAGAACGTCTATCCTGAGCACATTGAAGAGGCCAAGAAGGTACTGGATTATACGCTTTGAAGGGATTTCAATACACTCTTGCTTCTTTTAGCTCTTCTTCCAATTCCTCAGGATGGGTGAACCCTTCGGTCCTTGCTATCCTCTCGATTGAAAACCCAAGAAAGCCACGAAAGATGGTTAATTATTCCAAATAAGGATTGAACTTCCCGCAACATCTGGTCTCTTTGTGAGATCTGAATCATTCTTTATCTGCTGAAAAAGCTGTCAAAGCTTTAAAAAATTTATCCATAGTTGTTGGCTGCGAAAAACTTTTAACTCAAGTAACTCCCAGCTTGAGGGAGGTTGAATATGAAGAAAGCTATCATGCTTATTTTTATAGGTGTTCTCATGCTTTTGCTTTCTCCAATAGTATCGGCGGTTAGCGTTAACTGTCCGTCGAGTGTCCTCTACGGTCAGGATCTGGAATGCAAGATTGAATATGGAAATGACACCTACGAAGTTATGATGTTTCTGAATGGAAGATATATCTACTCCCAGGAGTTGGTTCCTAAGGTTAATCCTATCTTTCCAATTTCCTCAGATTACCTGATCTCCCACAGGAGGGAGGCTCTTGGCCCTGCCATGGGGGCAATGCCAAACTGGATAACCGCCTCAAAACCCCTAAACGTCTCCATCACAATGGTGGGCTTTGAATCTAAGGAGGAGTACACCTTCACTCAGTCTGTTGTCGTTAAAGTTCCGCCGAAAAAGATTTTACTAACAATACTATGGATGCTCCTCTCGTTTCTGCTTCTCTTCATGGATGGGTTTATCAAACATAACTCCGGAGGGGATTTAGCGTCATCTATTGCCGCTTCCGTTTTAGTATTTAGGGGTATTCAACCCGTTTATCTTTCCATTCCCCTTGTCTACCTTGATCTCGCCGTTGGCTGGAACGGAGGACTTGACGGAAGCGCAAGAGAACTCGCCACAAATCTGGTTGTGACTGGGAACTTAATTTCTCTTCTACTGCTAGAAACGGCATTTGCGCTTGGTTTGGTATTCAGCAAATACCCAAAGATTTCCTTCTTCACGGGAATCGGATGGACGGCTGGAATCCCCTTGGCGGTGTACTTTTATTTTACCAGCGAGTTTATCTGGGTCTCCGTCGTTTCTTTCTTGCTCTTAATCCCCGTTCTGATATTTATATGGCACTACTCCGAGTTCCCTTACTCAAAGTGTAGGAAAGTTCTAAACCGCTTTGAAAGTGCGTTTTTACCAGTTAATTCTGCTCTGCTTATGTTCTTCTACGTTTTATATGTTTCAAAGACTCCTGGGTAGTTCAAGTGATATTTTTTGCAACAGTTGGACTTTTTGTATATTCTGGGAAGATGGCCTTTGAAAAGGTTAGGAAGGCCAAGATGATGTTTGATGAGGACATAGCAAGGATCGGCAGAAGGAGTTATTCTCCTGAAGGCAGATTTAGGGTAGAAATTTGAGAATGCAGTTATGTTTCTCTGGTTGGCTATGATAGTTCTCGCATGACTCTCCTCAAAGGCATATTGCTTCTCAACGGCTAAGGAGGTTTGGGGGAAAGACTTGAGGAAAGGTAAAGAAAAACGGGAGGGTTTTTAACCCTTCAACCACCTCTCCATCCATCCAGCTATAAGTTCAAGCCTCCTAACCCTGTGCTTCGGCTTTCCTGAGCGGCTGAGGTCGTGGTTCTCGCCCGGGAAGAGGGCGAGCTCGACGGTTTTGCCGAGGTATTTCAGAGCCGTGAAGAACTGCAGGGCCTCCGGGAGCCAGCAGCGGTAGTCCTCCATGCTGTGGATTATGAGGAGCGGCGTTTCCACGTTGGGCGCGTACTTCAGCGGGCTCTTCTCCCAGTAGCCTTCGGTATTGTTCCACGGGTCGTCGCCTATCTGATCGGGCGCGAAGAAGTAGCCGATGTCGGTCGTTCCGAAGAAGCTCGTCCAGTTGGAGATGGAGCGCTGGGTCACCGCGGCCTTGAAGCGGTTGGTGTGGCCGACTATCCAGTTCGTCATGAAGCCGCCGTAGGAGCCGCCGGTAACGCCTATCCTTTTGGGATCAATGAAGTCGAACCTCTTCACAGCTTCATCTACAACTTCCATTATGTCCTGGTAATCCCTCTCGCCGTAGTGCTCCCTTATATCGGCGAACTCTTCACCATAGCCGTCGCTTCCCCTCGGGTTGGAGAAGATGACGACAAAGCCCTTAGCCGTTAGAACATGGAACTCGTGCATGAAGGCGTAGCCGTAGGCAGTTTTCGGCCCGCCGTGGATTTCTAGAACGGCTGGATACTTCTTGCCCGGTTCAAAGTTGATTGGCTTCATTACCCAGGCGTCTATCTCAACGCCGTCGCTGGCCTTGACCTTGAAGTGCTCCGGCTTCGAGAGGCTGTACTCCCTTATCCAGCCGTTGAAGTCGGTGACCTTCCTCTCCTTCCCGTCGCGGAGGACGTAGAGCTCAAGCGGTGTAACCGCGTCCTGGGCAGTGAAGGCTATGTAGTCGCCGATGGCGAAGCTCTCGACGCTCCTGTCTCCGCCGATGACGCGCTCGATCTTACCGTCGAGGTTGACGCGGAAGAGGTTAGCCCTCGGGCCGTCTGTGGCTATGTAATAAACCCAGCCGTCCTTAAAGACGAGTTCTGCCCTCTGAGAACCCCTTACATCGCTGTTGAGGGAGTTGTAAGCGGATCTATCGAGGTCTTTTGTGAGCTTCCTCATTTCTCCCGTCTCTGGGTTGTAGTGGTAGATGTGAGTGTTCGTTGGTATTCCACGCTCGCGCGTGTTGGCCTTGAGGATGAAGGTTCCGTCGTCGAGCGGGATGAAATCTGAGATGCTCCACTTGCCCGGCGTCAGCCTCTTTGCTTTCCTGCCTTCAAGGACGTAGAGGTCGCTCACCATCGGCTTCCTCTCGCGGTCTTCCTGGGCGGTGAAGTAGAGTTTTCCTTTGTGGAAGCGGATCTGGCCGACATCGAGGTTCTTCGGGGTGAGGCGCTTCTTCTTCCCGCTCTCAACATCAACGAGATATACCACGCTCCTCTTTCCGTAAACCCAGCCGACGCCGTTAAACCAGAATGGGAGCTCCTTGATAATGTGGACGTCGTCCTTGGGCTTCTTCTCGATGTCTATAGGAGTAACAACCGCTATGTCCTTCCCGTCCTCTGTGAAGCGGAGGTTTTTAATTCCGTACTTGAACTTAGCTAAAAGCCTCGCCTCGCCGCCGTCCGTGGGGATGAGGTAGAGCTCTGCCTCTTTGCTCTCCTTATCGCGCTTCGAAGTGAAGGCAACGAGCTTGCCATCCGGCGAGAAGCGCGGACTGGCGTCTTTCTTCCCTGAGGTGAAGGGCTTAACCTTCCTGCCGTCGTAGAGGTAGAGCCTTGAGAAGTAGTCGTCCTTCTCGAGGCTTATCTCAGTCACCTGAAAAACGAGCTTTCTCCTGAAGGCGTCTATGTTGCCCACAAGTTTGAATTTTCCGAGGTCTTTCTCAGTCAGACCTTTCGCCATTAGAACCACCGAATAAAGTTGAGCTTTTTCGTATAAAAGCTTAGCGTTTCGATAAATATCGAGAGTAGTTTCTCCCAACCTTTTTAAATCCCCCGCATCCTCTTCTTCCGGGAGGTGGCGGCCGTGACCGTCAAGGTCCGCTTTGATAAGGAAGTGAGGGAGTACGCTAAAGGCGAGAAGGTTAAGGATTCGGTTCTCAAGATCACCGAGACCGCTCTGGCTCAGGCCTTGGAAAAGTTCCACAGGAGAATGATTGTAATTGAGGGCGACACGCTGAAGAAGGCCGAGTTGGCCGGAATTCTCGCCGGTGCTTCCGCGAGAGTTCTCTCGGATATAGTCAGCGAACTTATTGAAAAACGCCTTAGGGATGAGAGCGAGGATAAAATCGAGGTTCTCTACGCCACGGATGCCCTCGGCGAGGAAACCTTTGGGAGGAAGCGCTATGAAGCGTTTAGAAAGCACTTTGACATCCTAGCAGGTTCCGAGGTGAACGTTACAGCTGTTACCTTCAAGCATACGAGAGAAATCCTGGGGAGAACCTATGATCTCCTCGTTCTGGACATGAGCTACGACTACTCGCCCAACGATCTGGGAAGGATCATCGAGACCGTCCGTGGCGGCGGTCTGATATTTATCCTCGCCCACCCGTTCGAGAAATGGAAGGACATGTGGACGGGATTCCACAAAAGCCTCGTCACGCCGCCGTACACTATAGAGGACGTCAAGAAGCGCTTCAACAGGAGGCTCATAAGGAAGTTCACCCAGCACGACGGGATATACATCATCACCGAGAACGGAAAGGCGAAGAAGAAGCCCAAGAAGAGCAAGAGTCAGGCGAAGATAAGAGCCAGAAAAGGGGTTGAAATTCCAGAGGAGACCCTCTTCCCGAGGGAGCTGTACGAGATGGCCCTCACAAGGGGACAGGTGGAGGTTCTCGAGGCCTTCGAGGAGCTTGTTGATAAGGAGGGAATGCTCGTCCTCACGGCAGATAGGGGCAGGGGTAAGAGCGTTTCCGTGGGAATAGCAGCGGTAGGCCTCGCCGTTGCCCTGAAGAAGAGGACGAGGATAGTGGTCACCGCTCCGGAGCTTGAGAACGTCCAGTCCCTCTTCAGGTTCGCCAAGAGGACTCTGGAAAAGCTTGGCTTCAAGCCCTATGTCGTCGAGGAGAAGGGCCTCATAACGGAGCTATACGCAAGGAAGATTGGACTGCGCTATTACCCACCTGCTGAGGGCTACAAGAAGAACGCTGACCTCTACATCCTCGACGAAGCAGCGGGAATCCACGTGCCCATACTCCACAAGTACCTCAACAAGCCCCGCGTTGTATATTCCTCAACGATCCACGGCTACGAGGGCGCTGGAAGGGGCTTCTCAGTAAAGTTCCTCAAGAAAGCCAGGGAGAAGCGCTCTTTCAAGGAGCTCCACATGGACGAGCCCATAAGGTACGCCTACGGTGATCCAATAGAGAAGTGGCTCTTCGACGTTCTCCTGCTCGATGCAGAGCCGGCCGAGCTGACGGAAGAGGACTATGAACTGATAAAGCGGAAGGAGGTCTATCTGGAGGAGCCGGACCTCGACGACTGGTTCGAGAACGATAGAGAAGACTTGAGGAACTTCGTTGGCATCTACATTTTAGCTCACTACCGCAACAGGCCGAGCGATGTGGCTCTGCTTGCTGACGCCCCACACCACGAGGCGAGGGTTCTCCGCCTTAAGAACGGCAAGATAGTCACTGCCATCCAGATAGCGAAGGAAGGCGGGATTCCAAAGAACGTCATCGACAAGATGGCCAAGGGCTACAAACCGCGTGGGAACATCATTCCAGATATGATGGTCAAGCACCACTACCTCAAGGAGTTCGCCAGGCTGAAAGGTTATAGAATAGTCAGGATTGCGACACACCCGGATGCCATGGACATGGGGCTCGGAAGCAAGGCCCTTGAACTCCTTGAGAAGGAAGCGAGAGAGAGGGGCCTCGACTGGATAGGTTCTGGCTTTGGAGCGAGTGAAGAACTCGTCCGCTTCTGGGTCAGGAACGGCTTCGCTGTTGTCCACCTCAGCCCGGCCAGAAACCCGGTTAGCGGTGAGTTTACTGCCATAGTCCTCAAGCCGATAAGCAAGAAGGCAAAGGAGCTCATCAAGAAGGCCAACGATGAGTTCAGGATCAGGTTTACTGAGTGGCTGGGAGACACCCACAGGGAGCTTGAGCCAGAGATAGCGCGCTGGCTCTTCGAGACGCCCTTTGGAGAGGCCGTTGACTATCCAATCCACCTGACGGAGATTCAGAAGAAGCGCCTCGATGCCTTCACGGGGAAAGTCCTCACCTACGACACGGTGGTTGACGCTGTAAAGCCGGTGGTAAAGCTCTACTTCCTCGACGGTTGGATGAAGCCCTACCTCGATGAGAGGCAGATAAAGCTCCTCATATACCGCGTTCTTCAGGCCCACAGCTGGGAGGAAACGGCGAAGCTCATAGACAGGACCGAGATGTTCACTATGATCGAGGTTAGGGACGTCATCAGGGGCCTCTGGTACTACTACAAGAGGCTCCTCACCTGAGGGTTTTAGCAATTTTTTTAACCTCTTTTAACTACTCCCGTTGGTTTGAAAATTACGGCGGTGTCAGCGATGCCCAGTGGATGGGAGAAGATAATCTCGATGACGAAGAGCGGAATGAGGATCATCGGACAGATGAAGCGAAAGGTCTCGAGGGGAAAGAGGATAGCGCTTCTCATAGACGGGCCGAACATTCTTAGGAAGGAGCTTGGGGTAAAGCTCGAGGACATTGCGGAAGCGCTCAGCGGGATCGGTGATATAAGGGTTGCCAAGGTCATTCTCAACCAGTACGCGCCTCAGGGGCTTATTGAGGCAGTCTCAAATCAGGGCTTCGAGCCAATCATCGTCTCCGGCGAGACCGGTGTAAAGCTCGCCGTCGAGGCCATGAAGGAGATATACAACCCCCACATAGACGTCATAGCCCTAGCCACAAGGAACGCGGAGTTTTTGCCCGTCATCCTGAAGGCGAAGGAGAAAGGAAAAGAGACCGTTGTCATCGGTGTTGAACCGGGCTTTTCAGCAGCCTTAAAGCACGCGGCGGACTACACAATCATTCTCGGCGGTGAAGAAGAATGAAGGAGCGGTTCTTCAAGATTCTGAGGCGGGAAGACGAGAAAAAAGAGGAAGAAGTTCCTAAGAAGACGATAGGGCTGATCATCGACGGGCCGAACATTCTTAGGAAGGAGTTTGGGATAAAGCTTGAGGATATCCTTGAGGCCCTCAAGAGGATTGGAAACGTGAGGGTTGCCAAGGTCATTCTCAACCAGTACGCGCCTCAGGGGCTCATTGAGGCAGTTGTAAACCAGGGGCTAGAGCCGGTCATCGTTGCCGGAGACACTGACGTCCGCGTTGCCATAGAGGCGATGGAGCTGATCTACAACTCGGACGTTGACGTCATAGCCCTTGCCTCAAGGGACGCTGACTTTCTCCCGATAATCATTGAGGCTAAGAGGCGAGGCAAGGAGACCGTTGTCATCGGCGTTGATCCAGGCTTTTCTGTAGCCCTGCAGAACGCGGCTGACTACGTCATTAAGATGGAAGGGAGAAAAGCCAAGGAAAGCAAAGAAGGGCAGGATTCCTAACTCTTTTTGTCTTAAAGTTCCCACATCTGCCCACAAACTTTTTTAAACAGTTCTATTATCCGGTTATTGGAGATGACAACTTGTTAATCTCTGGGGGGTGAGTGAATGAGGAAACTGGGGACATTGTTCGTGCTTGGAGTGGTCTTGGTGTCTCTCTTCGCGGCCTCCTCACCGGTCTCGGCTGAGGAGACGCTTACAGTTTACTCCTACGACAGCATCGAGCCGTGGATGAAGGAGATAATCCCTATCTTTGAGCAGAAGTATAACGTCAAAGTCCGCCTCGTGCTTTTCGGAGACGCTGGTGAGGTTCTCAGCAGGCTGATAATGGAGAAGGACAACCCGCAGGCCGACGTGGTAGTTGGCATAGACAACAGCTACCTCCAGAAAGCTATAAACGCCGGAATCCTCGTCCCCTACAAGCCGGAAAACGCCAAGTACATTCCTGACTGGATAATCAAGGACTTTGATCCTGAATTTTATCTGACTCCCTATGACTACGGTGCGATAGCGATCGTCTATAAGAAGAACGAGCTTCCTAACCCACCCAAGACCTTTGAGGAGCTCACAAAGCCCGAGTGGAAGGGCAAGCTCATCGTTGAGAACCCGCTGACTAGCTCCACCGGAATGGCCTTCCTTCTCTGGACAATTGCGGTCTATGGTGATAAGTGGCCCTACTACTGGGAGGCCCTAAAGAAAAACGACGTCATCGTCGTCAAGGGCTGGTCGGCAGGATGGGAGATGTGGGACAAGGGACAGGCCCCGCTCTTCGTCAGCTACGCAACCGATCCAGCCTACGACGCCTGCAACTACAACGACACCAGCATTGGAGCTGTGTTTCTCAACAACACGGCCTACGTGCAGATAGAGGGCGCGGGTATCGTAAAGGGAACGAAGCACCTGGAACTTGCAAAGGCCTTCATCAACTTCCTGATAAGCAAGGAGGCCCAGGAGAAGCTCCCGCTCAACCAGTGGATGTATCCGGTGAACAGCGAGGTCGAGCTTCCAGAGTGCTTCAGCTACGCCCTCGACGTTAGTAAGGCGAAAGTTGTCTCGATTCCCGCCGAAGAGCTGGCCGAGAACACAGACAAGTGGCTCAAGGAGTGGAGGGCCATAATGGTCGAGGGCAAGAGTGCCTCCGAGATTTCACCGACGACCACCTCCCAGGAGAAGTCCCAAACGGCAACCTCCAGTGAAAAGTCCGGCGGAATCTGCGGTCCAGCGCTCATCGTAGGACTTGCAATCGTCCCGCTCCTCCTCAGGAGGAGAGAGTGAGCTCATTCTTCTCCCTTTTCCAGACTATTTTCCCGTTTACCATTGTCAGTGCAACATCACTTCCCCTGGCTGAGTACACGAGCAGAGAATAGGGGTTCTCCTTCGGTTGGAACCATGACTTTCTGGCGTCTATCAGAAGGAGGTCTGAGAGGTACCCTTCCCTTATGAGACCGGCTTTAATCCCCAGCGCCCGCGCGCCTCCGACGGTTGCCATCTCGAAAATTTTTCTTGCTGGAATGGAATGTGCCTTTCTCTCGAGGAGGTTTGCGGAGAGACCAGAAGTCCTCATCTCGAGGAACATGTCCATTATGCCAACAGGGTTTGGAGAGTCGTTACCGAGAGCTATGCTCATACCTGCCTGAAGGACTCTGGAAAGGTTTATCGTCGTTCCTTCAAGCTTCACGTTGCTGGTCGGGCAGTGGACGAGTGTTGAACCGGTCGAGGCGAACATTCCAATTTCTTCATCGGTTAGGTAGACGCCGTGAACCCCAATCAGACGGTCGTTTAACGCCCCAGTCCACTTTAGATACTCCACCGGTTTTAGGCCGTAGCGGCTCTTAACCTCTTTCACTTCGGCCCTGCTCTGGGCGAGGTGAACATGAATTCTGGCGTTTGTTTCTTTCGACAGCTCGACTATTTCCTTCATAAGCTCCAGACTGACCGTGTTGGTCGCGTGTGGAGCGAGGGTAGGCGTTACGAGTTCACTCTTTCCCTGCCAGCGCCTGAAGAATTTGAATCCCTTCCCAGGATCGGCGTGCGGGAAATCTACCAGATCCATCACAGTCTGCCCTATAAAAGCCCGTATCCCTATCTTCTCGGCTTCCCGAGCTATTTCGTCGGCGAAAAAGTAGTGGTCGTTTATTGCCGTCGAGCCGTTCATAAGGGCTTCCATGATACCTATTCTGGCCCACTCTCTGATTTCGCTGGCAGTCCATTCAAGCTCCATAGGCCAGATTATCTTTTCCAGCCACTCCTCTGTGGGCATGTCCTCGCCAAGTCCCCTAAACCTCGCCATCGCCACGTGGGTGTGGGCGTTTATCAGGCCCGGAATTACAAAGAAGCCGTTCCCGCCGTAGACTTTATCTGGGCCGAA
Source organism: Thermococcus peptonophilus (assembly GCF_001592435.1). NCBI lineage: Archaea > Methanobacteriati > Methanobacteriota > Thermococci > Thermococcales > Thermococcaceae > Thermococcus > Thermococcus peptonophilus. The sequence goes on along the minus strand of NZ_CP014750.1, from coordinate 261,220 downwards.
CTTCCGGAGTTTTTCGGCGGGAACTACGGCGCGGATAGTATTCCCCTCTACTAGAACAGCATGGTTTTGAAGCACTTTTTCGGCATCAATGACGTCTCCGATGAGCGCGATCATTCTCTCACCATTTGTATGTCTGACAGTCAAGTAATTAAGCCTTTTGCCGTTTTGACATCCAAATTTCCAAAGGGTTTAAATTTAGGAGAGAAAAGCTATCCCCATGCCGCATTTGATAGAGATAAATTCCCGGATCGTGGCGCTCTCGCTCTGGTTCAATTGACGCTCTTCTCCTTAGCTCGAATATTAGTTAGTATTATAAACCTGCTTTCAAAGCCTCTGGAGGTGGTTAAAGGTGATCGATAAGGTTTACTGTGCTGATGTCACACCCGAAATGGAAGGAAAGAAGGTTAAGCTCGCTGGATGGGTCTACAGAAAGAGGGAAGTCGGAAAGAAGGTCTTTATAGTCCTCCGCGACTCAAGTGGAATTGTCCAGGTTGTCTTTTCAAAGGATCTGAACGAGGAGGTTTATAGGGAGGCCAAGAAGGTCGGAATCGAGTCGAGCGTTATCATCGAGGGAACGGTTAAGGCCGACCCCCGCGCGCCGACCGCTGCCGAAGTCCAGGGAGAGAAGCTCCAGATAATCCAGAACGTTGACTTCTTCCCGATAACCAAGGATGCGAGCGACGAGTTCCTCCTCGACGTCAGGCACCTCCACCTGCGCTCCCCCAAGGTAGCCGCGATAATGAAGGTCAAGGGCACGCTCATGCAAGCAGCAAGAGAATGGCTCCTCCAGGACGGCTGGTACGAGGTCTTCCCGCCGATCCTCGTCACCGGAGCAGTGGAGGGCGGAGCGACGCTCTTCAAGCTCAAGTACTTCGACAGGTACGCCTACCTCAGCCAGTCAGCCCAGCTCTACCTTGAGGCGGCAATCTTCGGCCTTGAGAAGGTCTGGTCGCTTACTCCGAGCTTCAGGGCCGAGAAGAGCAGGACGAGGAGACATTTAACCGAGTTCTGGCACCTCGAGCTTGAGGCTGCTTGGATGGACCTCTGGGACATTATGAAGGTCGAGGAAGAGCTCGTGAGCTACATGGTGCAGAGGACGCTCGAGCTGAGGAAGAAGGAGATCGAGCTCTACCGCAAGGACGACATCAAGACCCTCAAGAACGCCGTTCCACCGTTCCCGAGGATAAGCTATGACGAGGCCATAGACATACTCCAGAGCAAGGGCGTGAACATCGAATGGGGCGAGGACATGGGTGCCGACGAGGAGAGAGTATTGACGGAGGAGTTCGAGAGCCCGTTCTTTGTCTACGGCTATCCAAAGCACATCAAGGCCTTCTACATGAAGGAAGATCCTGAGGACCCGAGAAAGGTTCTCGCCGCTGATATGCTCGCGCCAGAGGGGTACGGCGAGATAATCGGAGGCTCCCAGCGTGAGGACAACTACGACAAGCTCGTGCAGAGGATCCTTGAGGAAGGTATGGACCCCAAGGACTACGAGTGGTACCTTGACCTCAGGAAGTACGGCAGCGTTCCTCACAGCGGCTTCGGCCTCGGTCTTGAGAGATTGGTAGCGTGGGTGCTCAAGCTCGACCACGTCCGCTGGGCAACGCTCTTCCCGAGAACGCCGAGTAGATTGTACCCGTGAGTTTTCCGGTGAAGACCTTAGGAAAATCTTGTCTTCTTTTTTCTTGTTCTTGTAGAGAAATTTTGAAGATATCGAAAGAAGCTTTTTCAAAACTCCAGATGTCTTTGTGAGAATTAGCAGTGAAACAGGGGGATTCTTCTTTAACTAGTCAAGTACTTTGGGTTATTTTTAACACCTTCTGAGCGTTATGTTGTGTGCAAACCCTTTTGAAATTGCAAAATTGTAAAGACAAGGCATACTAGTCAAAAACTTCCCACAAGCGCTTGTGCAAGCAATATGTCTGGGGGCGCGGGGGCGTTAGCCCCCCAGTGGAGTAAGAAAAAGAGGGCTGTGGGGCGAAGCCCCACTTCGGGGGGTTTGAGAGTACAGGAAACTTTGCCTAGCAAAGTTTCATCAAAGTTTGTAGTTCTTGTTTGACGGGGGCATTTTGGGCGGATTTTCCTTTTGAATACTGTCATGGATTGTGAATTCCATTTTTATTTGCTCGCTCTTTGTGAGTTTGCTTTTTTAATCGACGCCCGTAGGGCGTCAAGATGTTAGAAACTCCTTTTCAACAGTTCAAAACTCAGAGAATTCACTAATACTAGCTTGTGTATCGTGAAAATCCTCGTAGAAGGGCAATTCTAAGAAGAACCACGAACCTTGATCAAACTTCACGAGGAAGCTTTTGGGAAAAGCTTCACCAAAAGCTTGAATGTCCTCTTAAAATTGGCTGAGAATTGGGATTCTCATGACAAACTTGCAGGTGAATAAGGGTTTTCCTTTCGTTTTAACGCCCGAAGGGCGTTATACTGTGAGTAAACCCTTGAGAATTGCCAATTGATGATTGAGAATCACTGAAAAAACAGGACACTCAAAAGGACATTCCACCTTTGATGGAACTTTGCTCTGCAAAGTTTCTGTGGTGGGCCCGCGGGGATTCGAACCCCGGACCTCCACCTTGTAAGAGTTGGCATTGCATGCCATTCGCGAATTTGAACTTTGAAAATCCGCAAATTAATGATTCGGATGTTTATGGATTAGTTTTGGGTTATTGGAGGTCGGTGGGTGGAGATTCGAGTTCCAATCATTCGGGTGATTCGAGTGAACCACATATCCGCATATCCGGATCCGTAAACCACCTCCCTATTTCTATGGAATTTATAGAATTAAAGGGTGTGGGTGATCCGGGTATGAGTGGTTCGGATTCGGATAATGGTGGTACGGGTGCGAACCGCATAACCTCTGCCCCATTTAAACATGTAAATCGTAAATCCGTATCATCCATTAACCGTAACCACCTTAATAACATTAAGGTGAATGAAGTGGATATGGTGGGGGAGGGTGTTAAGGGGGTAGGTGATGGTGGAGGGCCGCACCGCATAGAATCCGCCCCCGTATCATCTGTAATCCGTAAATCCGTATCCCTTGTATCATCTGTAAACAATTCACTTATTAATGTCAATAAGGTGAATACGGATTATACGGTTAATATGGTTGATAAGGTGGTTAATGGTGTGGATGGTGGAGGAGGGTTTTATTTTATAAATTCAGTAGATATGGTGGTGGATTATTGGAGTGTAAGGGAGGAGTTTAAGCGGTGGCTGGAGCGTCGGGTGAGTAGGGCGGTTGCGAGGGACTACATTAGTGCTTTGGATAGGTTTGTGGGTAAGCGGATTATTCGGAGTCCTGTTGAGGTTGTCGAGATTCTTGAGGCCACGAACCATAATAATCGGTTTGTCAATGGTTTCCGTAATTTACTGAGCTTTCTTGAGATGAGGGAGCGGATTAATGCGGAGTTGTTGGTTAAGTTGCGGAGGGTGTTGAAGGTGAAGAAGAGTGGCGTGGATTTGTACGTGCCGACTGACAAGGAGGTTCGGTTCTGGTTTTCGAAGGTGAAGGGTAGGGAGGATGTTTGCCTTGCCTTCTTATTGACTGCTTTTGGTGGGGTGAGGATTGCGGAGGCGGTTAAGGTTTTGCGGGAGTTTGATAGGAGAATGTTGAAGATTGAGGGGGTGAATGGGAAGGAAATCGCTTACTATGAGCTGAATTGGGTTCGTGGGTTTAAGAGGTCGAATGTGGTTTTCATGCCGGTTTGGTTGGCTCGGGGGTTGCGGAGGTTGGATACGAGTTATGATAGGGTGCGGTCGTATGCGGGTAAGCGTGGTGCTCCGATGAAGTATTTGCGGAAGTGGTTCATTAACAAGATGATGGAGTTTGGTGTGCCCGAGGTTGTCATCAAGTATATGGTTGGGCATAGTTTGCAGGGTGACATTATGGGGTTGCATTATTTGAATTTGCTTAATCAGGCGAAGCGGGAGTATGCGAGGGTTGTGAACAAGTTGGAGAGCACATTATTTCCGGGTGGGAGGCCAGAAATTTGATAATGCTAATGGGTTCACTAACAGAGGGTAAGGTGGTGGATACAGAATCGCGAGGATTCAAGTTGGGGGATGAAGAGAAGGGGTGGGCTGGCATGATTGGGGCTTAAAGTTAAGTGGGATAGCGGAAAATAACACAGGGTGGATAGGGGAAAGGAGTTTGATGGGGTGAGTCGGGTATGAGGCTTGATAAGGCCGGGCTTTTGTTTGTAGTTATTGGCGCGTATTTTATTTTCAGTCGGGAGGGATTCATGGCGTTCCTTTTCATGTTGGCGGTGTTCTTGATTATTTACGTGTTGTTCAAGTCAATTTATGAGTTCGTTTCGGGTTTGGTTGAGTGAAGGCCCGGTTATAATGAGAGACATGGGCTGTGAAATGAGAGGGTTATTTCAGAGGGTACGAGTAGATAGTGGGTTCCAAGTGCGAGCAATTTCGGTTAAAAATCAGGGTATGTGCGAGCACTGAATGCCTAAAAATCATAGGGTAGTGCGAGCATTATTTTGTGAGGTGGGAGGAGAAAGGATGGAATGAAGCAATTTTATAATAATAGGGTTAAATGAAAAGGATTTGGGGGTATTATGTGAGGTAAGACGCTGGTTCTGAAAAGTTTATACAGATGGCCAGATCGGTGTTTAAGTTCAGAATCACGGGGGGCTTATTGCAGATTTGTTAGTGGATGGGCCGGGGATACTCAGGAAACCTAGAGTGACATTATAGGGGATGCTATGGACGGGACGTGTGAAGATTAGGTTGTTACGGTAAATCATAGTCGGGCCAATTAATATACGACACTTTTTTGTATGGGGAATACGTAGATACGTAAAGGAGATGGGAATGAGGACGCCCAAAGATGAAGAAAATTTGGGGGATTAGAAGAAAATCATGGGAGACATTAAGCGGGGGTGTGGACGGATATGAAACGGCGGATTAGTCAGAGTAAAAGTAAGGATGGGTTTATATATCCCTTATTACGGTTGCCGAGAGAATTTGGATGGTTAATTGGAAAAGAAGTTGAGATTGAGTTAAGGGAAGTTGATGGGAGGCGGGCCCTCGTTTTATACGTGGATGGAGATGAGAACCCTGGGGTTGTACAACCAAACAGAAAAGTTGTACAACCAACTAATGATTCAAACGGTTTAAAGGGTCGTATAGGGGAATTGGGAGAAGGAGTACAGAGTTTAGAGGGGTTAGTCTTTAGAAAGGGTTCCATGCAAGATTTTGAGCGGTTGTGGTGGGCCCGCGGGGATTCGAACCCCGGACCTCCACCTTGTAAGGGTGGCGTCATAACCGTCTAGACCACGGGCCCGCCCGGAATAGGAAAACGGAGAGGGTTTATAATTTTTTCTACTTTTCCACTCCCCTCCTCACCTTTACGGCCAGTCCCTGCTGGAATATTTTCAGCTCCTCGCCGTTGAGGAGAGTCTGTCCCGTTGCGAGAAGTTCATCGTTCCCGTTAACCACGAGGACCTCGTCATAGGGCCTTATGTTCGGGTCTGCATCAACCACGAACTTCGCGAAGACGTTCCTCCCCCTCCTTGCGAACGGTTCTGCATCTTCATCAACTACAACACGCATCCTCGGGAACGGAAGGACTTCATGGAGTCTCTTCGCACCTTCAATGCCAAGCGTCAGCAGACCGTCCTCCGCTCTGAAGGTAGCGAGGTGCTTGCCCTGGGCCTTTACCTGCCTTGGCATCCCAGTCTTCCTTGAGAGCTCGACAAAGGCGTCCTTGAAAGCCTCGCCAGCTCCCTCGCCGAACTGGTACTCGGCAACCGCCATAACGTACTTCCTGGCCTCGCCCTTCTCGGGCTTCTCAACGGTGAAGTCCCCCTCGCCCTCACTCTGGGCGAACGGGTAGCTGAGCGAGAGATACCTTGGAACCTCACCGAAGATCGGGTGGCTGATGGTTTCGGGAAACTTTGCCCTAACGCGCTCCGCTCTCTCCCTGGCGCGCTCAACGATTGGCCACCTCATTGCTTCTTCGCTGACCTTGAAGAAGGCGCTGGCTTTTGTTACCGGCTCGTTCTTCTCAAGGTACTCTCTGTACTCGAGCAGCCTCTTGTAAGCCGCGTAGAGTTTGGGGTGAGAGCGGGCCCTCTCATCCACGAGGCGCCACAGCTCGCCCTCCTTTATAGCTTGCTTAACCCTGTTGAGTTCCTCCCTTATGACCCAGAGGTTGTGAATGGCCAGAAGCCTCGTCCTCTCTTCCTTCGGCATCTCGCGGAGCTCCTGTGGCGTGTAGCGGGAACACACGGGACAGGAGCACGGGAAGTACTCGAGCTCTTCCAGCCTCTTTGTCCCCTCGGGCGTCATGTAGCGGTCGTCCTTGGCGTAGAGGGCATAGCTAGCCGAATCGAAGAGGTCTATCCCCATCGCAACGGCCAAAGCAAAAATCATCGGATGGCCGGCACCGAAGAGGTGAACCGGCCTGTCCGGTCTGAGGCCCTGCTTCGACGCTATGACAACGTCCACCAGGTCTTTGTAGCGGTAGCTCTCCATCAGCGGGACTACGGCACCAATCGGGTGTATCTCGAAGTTCATCTTGCTGAGTTCTCTCGCGGCGTGCGTCCTGAGGTCTGGGTAGGTTGATCCCTGCACCGCGGCGTTCATAGCTATCTCCTTGATCTCCTCGGCTTCCTTCGCTCTCTCCAGTGTTATCCTCAGATCTTCTTCCGCTTTCTCCCTCGGCGCGTCCGGTGGAGTGGGAATGTCAAGGAAAGTCCCTATATCAACTCCTATCCTGTGTTGGAACTCCACTATCTCCCTGTTGGTTACCTCAACCCCGCCGTAGCGCATGAGCTGAAATGAGCCCGAGTCAACCTCAATTATCCCATCGTAGTCGAGGAGTTTGTGTATCCCAACTTCAAGCGCCTTCTCCCTAAGCTCTGGAGTCTTGTATATTATATAGGAGTTCGTGATTATCATCCCAAAGCCCATCTCTATGAGCTCCTTCGGTGTCACGATCAGCTGTTTCGGGTTGATGACAGGCATTATCGCGGGAGTCTCTATGGTCTTCCCGTTTACGGTTAGCTTCCCGATCCTACCAGAGGCGTCGCGCGCCTTGACTTCAAACCTGAAACCGATCATTTTTCTCACCTCTCTTAAGTTGAAGCGGGCCTTTAAAAAGGTTCAAAAGGAAGAGAACAGGCTAACGAGGATAAAAGCGAGAACACCGGAAGCCGTTGGAGCCGTAACCCAGCCGCGCAGAATACCTTTCAGGGCCTTTTTGTTGAGTTTCTCGCCCTTGTACAGGCTCACACCAGATATTGCGCCGACGATAGCCTGTCCAGAGCTGACAGGGATTCCGAAAAGGTTGGCCAGGGTAACGGCCAAGGCCGCGCCCATCTGGGCCGAAAACCCCGAAGTCGGGCCTAGTGGGGCCAGGTCCCTTCCCACAGTCATCATAACTTCATAGCTGAACGTCAGCGCCCCAATTCCAAGGGCAATTGCGAGGAGACCCTTAACCCCCGATCCTCCGTCTGCCAGTCCTATCACGTTGGCGAGCTCGTTTGCCCCGAGGTTGAAGGAGGCGTAGGCCGAGGCGGTAAAGGCGAGCCACTTCTGTGTCAGCTCAAGAAGTCCGAGGTGCTTTATCCTGTTGAGGAGGTGCTTGTACGGGATGTATGTCCCTACGGCCAGAACTCCAGCTAGGGCGGGAGAGATGATCCAGGTTAGCACTATCTTTCCAACAACGGGCCAGTCCACTGGAAGGCCCTCCGCGAGGGTAGCCCCAACGAGGGCCCCTATTATTGCCTGAGTGGTGGATATGGGGTTTCCCCAGAGGCTGGCCAATGTTACGGTAATGGCAGCGCTGAATAAGACGAGTCCAATGGTTACTGGTTCCATGCCCCTGGCTAACCCACTCACGGTGTTGGAGACCCCCGAACCACCGAGAAATGCCCCAATGAACACGAAGACTCCTATTAAGAGTACTGCCCTCTTGAAGCCCAGTATCCCGGAGCCCACGGCGGTTCCAACTGCCTTTGCGCTGTCGTTCGCGCCTATCGCCCAAGCCATGAAGACCGCTGTCGCTATCAGCATCATAAGCATCCCTATAGTCTATTGTGTCTATATAGTTTATGTAGCACAGAAGAGTGCATTTGTTTAAAAGTTTTTTGGATAAGCTCTGAGGATAGGAGTTCTGGAGCGTGCCTTCGGGATTAATCCACTGTTGGCGTGGGCTACAGCTTTCCAAGGATTAATCTGAAGTACCCGTAGAGGTGCAACACCAGGTAGAAACCCGCCCAGAACCATAGATAAACCGGAAACACAAGGGCAGTTAGAAGTCTTCCCCCCTCAACGAGAACGGGTATTAGCATTGTAAATGCCTCAAAGCCCCACCAGAGTGCAAATGCTTCCCAGTAACCGAAGAACGGCAGGAAAACGGGTACCACAACGTCGAGGAGTGCTATGAAGTCGCCCAGCAGAAGGAAACCCCATTCTTTCGTGAATCCTCCTCCTATGTTCTTGAGATCACCCAGAAACCATCTCTTCCTCTGGTACCAGAGTGTTCTGATGTCTTTGGGCATCTCCGTCCATACTCGCGCTTTTGGCGCGTAGACGACCTTTCCAAAGTTTTTGATTGCCTTTGTCGTCGCGTAGTCCTCAACCCGGTCTTCCACGAAGCCGCCGATTCTCTCAAGAGCATCCTTTCTGAACGCCGAGATTGGCCCCGGAGCGACGCTCAGGTCTTCAAGCTCCTTTGCCCTCCTGAAGGTCGCTATCCTTAGGTGCTCAACGTCCTGCACTCTCTCAAGAAAAGAGTTCCCGAAAATTCTCACCTGGCCTCCAACCCCAAGAACGTCTTCCGAGTAAAACCTTCTGACAAGCTCCCTAACGGCGTTCCTCTCAAGCACACTGTCGGCGTCGGTGGTTACTATTATTTCCCCAGTTGCTCTGGACAGTCCAAAGTTAAGGGCCTTCGCCTTCCCACCGTGTTCGATTCGAAAAACCCTAAACCTCGGGTCTTTGATGGATGAAGCCACATCGTACGTGTTATCCTCGCTCCCATCGTCCACGAATATAACTTCAAAATCAGGATACTCCTGTGTGAGGGCAGCCTCTATTGCCCTTTTACACCGTCCACCTTCGTTGTAGGCGGGAATTATTATGGAGACTCTAGGAATCCGGTCTGTAGTTACATAATTCCTGAAAAGACTGATTATGTAATTAATGAAAAAGTAGCCGTCCCAGAGGAAGATGATTGCCAGCGCGGTTAGGAGCAGGAGGTGCATGTGTAGTGGTTAGGGAGGGAACTTTTAATCGTTGCCTAAGCTAAGCACGGGCTTCCTGCCCAGCCTGTACTTCACGACGTAGCGGCCGTGTTCAAAGTTATCTTCAACTGCCTCAAGAACCTCAACCGGTTCAAGCTCAAGGCCGAACTCCATGGCCTCCCATTTTATGTCATCAAAGTAGTCGTAAAGCCCGCAGGTGGCGCAGAAGGAGCCCTCAAACTCTATTATCACTTCGTCTCCTTCAATTGAGAGAATCCTCGCGTTTGCCTCGCTCCCGTGGAGCCTGTTGAACTCCGCTAGGACTTTCTTCACCTTCTCTCTCACGTCCATCCTCCCACCATATCCGGTTCTGAGATACCACTTAAAAAGTTTGTTAGACTAACCGAATAGTTTAAAAATCCAAGTCAGAGATGGAGAACGATGAGCGGGATAAGGTGGGCCGAAAGGGAGTACAGTGACGAGGAGATATACTCCATCCTGAGCGAGCCGGTTAGGGAGTGGTTCAAGCAGAAGTTCGGCACTTTCACTCCGCCCCAGCGCTACGCAGTCCTCGAAATCCACAGGGGAGAGAACGTGCTCATCTCTTCGCCAACCGGTTCTGGGAAGACCCTATCAGCATTTCTCTCCGCCATAAACGAGCTTATCCTTCTTGGAGAGGAAGGCAAGCTTGAGGATAAAATCTACGTCCTCTACGTCTCACCCCTCCGCGCCCTGAACAACGACATCAAGAGGAACCTTGAAGGACCTTTGGCGGAGATAAAGAAAGTTGCTAAGGAGCTCGGCTATGAGCTACCCGATATAAGGGTCGGGATAAGGACGAGCGACACGTCGAGCTACGAGAAGAGCAAGATGGTGAAGAAGCCGCCCCACATCCTAATAACAACCCCCGAAAGCCTTGCCATAGCTTTAAACGCCCCAAAGTTCAGCGAGAGGTTGAAGACTGTTAAGTACGTCATCATCGACGAGGTTCACGCGCTCGCTGAAAACAAGCGCGGCTCTCACCTCGCGCTGAGCGTTGAAAGGCTCCAGGAGATGGCCGATAACGAGTTCGTGAGGATCGGCCTGAGCGCGACGATTCACCCCCTTGAGGAGGTTACCAAGTTCGTCTTCGGCTTCAACGACGATGGAACCCCAAGACCGGGCCTCATAGTGGATGTATCCTTCGCCAAGCAGACTGAAATAAAAGTTGAGAGCGTTGTGGAAGACCTCATCTACACCGATGCTGGAACGCTCAGTGACGCCCTCTACAACCGCCTGGCGGAGCTCATAAGGGAGCACAGGACGACGCTTATCTTTACCAACACGAGGAGCGGTGCCGAAAGGGTCGCCTTTAACCTGAAGAAGCGTTTTCCAGAGTTTGAAGGATTGATAGAGGCACACCACTCAAGCCTTTCTAGGGAGGTTCGCCTGGACGTCGAGGAAAAGCTGAAGAGGGGAGAGCTGAAGGCGGTTGTCACCTCGACGAGCCTTGAGCTCGGGATTGATATTGGTACAATTGACCTCGTTGTCCTTATCGGATCGCCAAAGAGCGTTAACAGGGCCCTTCAAAGAATAGGTAGAGCGGGCCACAGGCTTCATGACGTCAGTAAAGGAGTTATCCTCGCCCTTGACAGGGACGACCTCGTTGAGGTGACTGTTTTAGCGCACAACGCGAGGAACAGAAGGCTCGACAGGATCAGAATCCCGAAGAACCCGCTGGATGTCCTCGTCCAGCACATCGTTGGGATGGCCCTCTACAAGGTCTGGGAGGTCGAAGAGGCTTACCGTCTGGTTAGAAGGGCCTATCCCTTCCATGAGCTTCCATTCGAGGATTTCATGAGCGTCTTAAAATACCTTTCCGGCGGCTACGAGGGGCTGGAAGACAGAAAGGTCTACGCCAAAATCTGGCTGGAAGATGGGAAGTTCGGAAGAAGGGGTAAGATGACGAGGGCGATCTATTACATGAACGTCGGTACTATTCCGGACGAGGCGAAGATTAGGGTTTACACGATGGACAAGCAGATGATTGGGACGGTTGAGGAGGAGTTCGCCGAGAGGCTAATGCCGGGCGATATCTTCGTCTTAGCCGGAAGAACCTACGAGTTCGTGAAGAGTAGGGGCAACAAGATATACGTCGTTCCACGCGAGGGGGCAAAGCCAACAATCCCCGCCTGGTTCTCGGAGATGCTCCCGCTGAGCTTTGACCTTGCCCTCGACGTCCAGCGCTTCAGGAGGGAAGTGAAGGGTATTCTCAACAGGAGGGACGCCATCAGGAGGCTGATGAGAAAGTACGGAATAGACGAGAGGGCGGCCAAGGCTATAATAGCCTACTTCCGCGAGCAGGAAAGGTATTCAACCGTCCCCGACGATGAGACGGTTCTGGTGGAGGAAGTTGAGAAGGAGAATACTTACGAATACTTCTTCCATACACTGATAGGTAGGAGGGCAAACGACGCCCTCAGCAGGGCCTTCGCCTACGCTGTAAGCCGGTGGAAAGGGGTGAACGTCGGCATAGCCCTCAACGACAACGGCTTCCTCCTGAGGGTTCCAAAGGAGGCGAGGCTGAGCGAGGCCGAAGTTAAGGAGCTCTTCCAGCTTGAAGACCTTAGGGAGATACTAAAGAGGGCTCTGGACAACACGGAGCTTTTGAAGAGGCGCTTCAGGCATGTGGCGAACAGGGGCTTCCTTATCCTGAGGAGGTACGTGGGGAGGAAGAAGAGGCTCGGCAGACAGCAGGTCATAGCGGTTTCGCTCCTCAAAGTCCTCAAGGAGCACTACCCAGACTTCCCGCTCCTGAAGGAGGTTTACAGGGAGATCATGGAGGACAAGATGGACGTTGAAAATGCAGAGCTCTTCTTGAGCTGGGTGAGGGGGGGAAAGATTAAGGTCGTCTTTGAGAGGAACGAGCTTCCGAGTCCCTTCGCCTTCAACCTCGAGGCGATAGGTTCGAGCGATGTCGTTCTGATGGAGGACAGGAGAGAGATGATAAAGGCCCTCCACAGGAAGATAATGGCTCTAATAGGGAAGAACGCCACTTGATTGGGCTTTTTAACCGTTCAAAACGCTTAAGATGCCCTAATGATTTTTCTGACTTTATTTGCTTTGCCTGTGTAAAAATGTGTTCCGGATTATACCACTTTTCACCGTCGGTGAAAACAAGCCTTAAGTATTTTACAGCCATAAAATTGTTGGGTGGCAAAGATGAAGGTGAAAGTCGGGATAAACGGTTATGGGACAATAGGGAAGAGGGTTGCTTACGCCGTCTCCAAGCAGGACGACATGGAGCTCATCGGCGTAACCAAGACGAAGCCCGATTTCGAGGCTTATCTGGCGAGGGAAAGTGGCATTCCGGTCTATGCTGCAAGTGAGGAATTCCTGCCGAGATTCGAGAAGGCCAGCTTTGAGGTCGCTGGAACGCTCAACGATCTCCTCGAGGAAGTTGACGTCATCGTTGACGCCACTCCCGGTGGAATGGGAGCCAAGAACAAGGCCCTCTACGAGAAGGCCGGCATCAAGGCCGTTTTCCAGGGCGGGGAGAAGGCAGAAGTTGCTCAAGTATCATTCGTGGCCCAGGCCAACTACGAAAAGGCCCTCGGGAAGGACTACGTTCGCGTCGTCTCCTGCAACACGACGGGATTAACGAGAACACTCTCAGCCCTTCAAGAGTACATCGACTACGTCTATGCCGTCATGATTAGGAGGGCTGCAGACCCGAACGACTCGAAGAGGGGCCCGATCAACGCAATAAAGCCCACGGTTGAGGTTCCTTCACACCACGGGCCGGACGTCCAGACGGTAATCCCAATAAACATCGAGACGATGGCCTTCGTCGTGCCCACTACACTCATGCACGTCCACAGCGTCATGATTGAACTCAAGAAGCCGATAACGAGGGAGGATGTGATTGAGGTCTTCGAGAACACAACGAGGGTTCTCCTCTTTGAGAAGGAGAAGGGCTTTGAGAGCACGGCCCAGCTCATTGAGTTCGCAAGGGATCTCCACCGCGAGTGGAACAACCTGTATGAAATAGCGGTCTGGAAGGAAAGCATAAGCGTGAAGGGCAACAGGCTCTTCTACATCCAAGCGGTTCACCAGGAGAGCGACGTCGTTCCAGAGAACGTGGATTCGATAAGGGCGATGTTTGAGATAGCCGACAAGTGGGAGAGCATAAAGAAGACGAACAAGAGCCTTGGGATTTTGAAGTGATCAAATTCCCAGCTTTTTCTTTATCTCTTCAACGCTCAGCCCCTTAACTAACAAATCCTTCTCCCTACTCGTTTCCCCTCTGACTATACTGACCTCTCCTCCGAGAAGCTTCGAGAAGAACTTCACGACCTCCTTGTTGGCCTTGCCCTCAACTGGCGGTGCCGCTATCCTGACCTTCAACCTTCCGCGCCACTCATCCACTTCCTCAACCGCGTTCTTCTTTGCCTTCGGCTGGACGTAAATCAGGAGTAGAACCCCGTCCTTTGTCTCCTTGATGAACTTTCCCATTTCAATCCCCCCACTCATACTTCCAGATTATTTCCGGCGGGAATTTATCCCGCTTAAGCTTTTCGAGTATACTCCGGGCAACCTGATAAGCGAACTCGAAGGTTTTCCTGTCTATCAGCCCGTAGTTGAGCGCCATCTCAAGCTCGTCTTCGTCGAGAAGAAAAACCTCCCCGTTCGGGAAGACAAAAATATCTAGGAACAGGTCGAGCATCTCTATCGTGTCTCCATAGCGCCTTGTGTAGGCCAAAACATCAACGTAAAGTCCCTTGAAGTTTCCGTTCTCATCGTAAACTTTGAGGGTGTCGTAGTTTTTCCGATGAATGCAAAGTACACCATCTTATAGCCGTTGTCTATGACCTTAACGCCGTTTACAAAGAGGGGCACCAGCATACCTGAGAATTCCGATTTTGCAACGACTACCTCCCCAAGGTCAGCGATAACTTCGTCTTCTCTCTCAAGCACCCTGTTTGGAATGCGTTTGTAGATGAGGTGGATGTGCTCATATTTAAGGGAAACTCAGAATTAATTAAAACGATTTTTGTCCCCCTATTGTGATAAATGTTGATCAGTTCAATTCATGATACTGCTTCGGAGACAGTGTTATGAGGAAACCCTCCCAAGTTCCCTTTCTATCGTCGATATTTCCTCATCGAGGACGTCTCTAATCCTCTTCAGAAGTTCTAGGTACTCCACGACGGTTTCCCTGCGCATCTGTCTCGTCTTTCCGACCTCTTCAAGTTTTTTCTTCAGAGCCTCGTGGTATTCAACTGCAGTGTAGAGTATCCTGAGGGTGAGGTTGTTGGATGTTTTGAGGTACTCCCATCCCTTATCTGTGAGCCTGTACTTAATGCGCCTCACCCTGCCTCGGTACTCCTCTCTTGGCTCCAGCAGGCCTTCCTCGACCATCTTATTCAGGATCGTATAGAGATTGCTGTGGCTGGGCTTCCAGAGGCCTATTGCGAGCTTTTCGAGCTCCTTCAGGATTTCGTAGCCATGGGCTTCTCCCTTAAGGCCGACGATGACTAGAATGATGTCCTTCAGCGGTACCGTGAATAGGCCCTTTATTATCCTCCTTTCAACGTCGGTTTTTCTCTCCATCGGCATCACCTTTGTTCAAATATTTGACCAAAACCCTTATAAATGCTTCTCCCAACGACATGTCGAAAATTAACATGTTTAGAATCTTCATGTTGATAGTTGTCATGGGTGGTGGAAATGAGCTGGAACGACTGGGTTGTGAAGCACGCAAAGGCCCTCGTTGTGCTCTGGATCCTGGTGGTGATCCTTACGGCACCCTTGGCCTACAGACTGAACGACATAACTAACTACAGCATGGATCAGTTCCTGCCGAAGGACGTTGAGTCGGTTAAGACCATGGATACGCTCAAAGAGGAGTTCCCGAGCTTTTCAACAAGCGAGAACCAGACGTACGTGATAATACATGGGATCAACGTTAACGACCCAAAAACGAGGGAAGCCTACGAGAGGTTCAAAGCAGAAGCCGAGCCCTACGGCGACAACTTCACCTCATACTACGATGCGCTTGATCTTCTTCACAACGAGTCGTACAACATCACCTTGAACATAACAAAGACTGCTGCTAACTTGAGCGGGATACTCTACGATTCTGCCGTAAACGGCAGTAACACCTACAGGATGCTCCTTCTCGGAATTGAGAACCTCACAAATCAGGTAGAGATACTCAACGAGACCCTTCCAGAGCTGGCCGATGCTTACCTCCAGCTTGAGACCAATTTGACTGTCCTCTACAACCAGACAATCCAGCTAAAGGAAGCACTCAACGAAACTGACATGGCCTACGTTCAGCTCCACAATAATCTAACCAAGGCCAGCGTTCAGCTTAGGCAGTTGAACTCTACAATAGCCACGCTCAACGTCAAGCTCTACAACCTCAGCGATTCCTATGCTGGGGCTTACCTCGGAGCTATGGGGGTTTACGAGGCTCTGGCAACCAAGACGAACGCCTATCAGACAGGCAACCTCAATCCACAGACGGCTCAGGCTGTTGCCTCTCAGCTCGGTGTTCCAGTGGAGTTTGTTTATGCCGTCTTCAATGCGACTTATCCAGTTTATCACGCCTATGGGCCGGGTGCGATAACTGATGGACTCCTCGCCAACGTTACTGCGGGAATAATCTTAAACACCACCACTGATCCGCTTGAGAAGAGTCTTGTTAAGGCTTATTCCTACGCCTTCTATTCAGGAGTCATTGCCTTTGACAGGGCACACGGAAGCAACTATGTCCTCCTGGAAAGTGGCGAGAGCGCCAGAACTACCGTTATCGAGATAGCTGAAAATGCCCTTCAGGATACTCCTGAGGTCATTGCAAAGGCTGGCGGAGCTTACACAGTCCCGGGATTCGGCAAAGTTTCAGCGGAAGTACTGGCAAAGGTTCTCAATGTAGCAATCGGGCTGGGAAGAAATCCTGAGCCGAAAGCCGTTGAAGACGCCACGGTTAATGTTGCAAAGGTTATCCTAGCTGGAAACCCACTGCTCTCGATCCCAAACGCTGATTACATTCTAAAAACCCTCCTCGTAAGAGGCCCGACGAAGGAACTTGAGGAGAGCATTCTCACTAATGCGTTGGCCAAAAAGCTCCCATATGTTCAGAAAGAAATGGCCGGGCCGATAGCCAAGGCTGTGGTAACCTTCGATCCAAAGGCAGAAGGAGTGCTATACCAGAACTCCAGCGCCCTAAAAGAGACAACCGTTTCTCTTCTAAGCGAGATACTGAAGGAGAAGGGTATTGAACTCCCGAACGATGTTCTCTTGAAGATCTACGACTCAAACGGTAACATCGAACCTATAGTGAGGGAGATATTGATTGAAGAGACCGCAAAGCAGGTAAAGGACGAGGAGAAGGCGGAAGTAATAGTCAGCGTTGTTATCGAGCATGCCGATGAACTTGCAAAGGGGGATAACGTTAAGGAAGCCGTTAAAGAGGTCATCATAAAGCTCGCTGGCAATCTGCCGATTGATGTTGAGAGGGTAGTCAACGAAATATACTCGGGCAAGAGCGCCCGGGAGATAGCGCTGGAACTCTACACCGATGGAGTTAACGAGAAGCTCAATGAAGTAGACGCTCCGAAAGAGGTTAAGGACGCCCTCAGGGACCTCCTCCTTGCAGTTGCCGAGAACTATCCAATGAGCGAAACTGAAATAGAGGAGCTAACGAAGAAAAAGGTGGCCGAACTGATTGACAGATTCATGGAAGACACTGAAAGCAAACTCGGAATGAGGGTTGACTCAGCTAAACTTGCTGAGATAGCGTTCAAATTCAAGGACAACCCGGAGAAAATAGGCAGGGAAGACGTTGCGCCCATCGAGAGGGACGTTTACACAGCCCTCTACAATAAGGCCAAGCTCTACATCAACATGCTCAAGAGCGACGACAACAGGACTATGCTGGTTATCTTCGTACCCAAGGCCCTCAAAGGCATAAGTGACCTGGAGAAGCAGAGCAAGTTCCAGTACGAGAACTCGCTCAAGGCGAAGAAGATTGCGCTAAGGGAGTTCGGAAAGCTCTCGCCATCGGTTGAGGTCTATATAACAGGAACGCCAATTCAGACCTACGAAATGATAAAGTACGGCAAGGAGGACAACGACAAGACCACCAAGTTCAGCGTCCTTGGAGCGTTCATAGTCCTGCTTATTCTCATGGGTGTAGCCCTTTTGGCGACTCTGCTACCCTTCACAGGTGTCGCAACGGCCACCCTAACTGCCCTTGGAATCCTCTACCTACTCGCTAAGGGCGACGTGCTCAACGTCGGCAGCTGGGCGCAGATGCTGACAGTAACTACTGCCCTTGGTCTTGGAATTGACTACTCGACCTACTATCTCCACAGGTTTAGGGAGTATCTTGCTGAAGGCTACGACCACAACAAGGCCGCTAGCGAGGCTCTAAAGAGGGCCAAGGATGCCGTTCTGGCGAGTGCTTCAACTGACATCATTGCCTTTGCCAGCTTTGTCCTCGCCTACGAATTCCCAATATTCAAGACGATGGGCATCATAGCTCCTCTCGCGGTAATAGTCGTCCTCCTGGCTAGTCTGACCTTCATACCGGCTATAACGGTTCTCATCGGCGACAAGCCGATCTTCTGGTGGCCAAGGCACATCAAGCACCACCTTGAGAACATCGACCTTCACGAGAGGAGCAGGATAGCCGAGTGGGCCGTGAAGCACGCAAAGATTGTGACCTTCATAGCGCTCCTCATAGCGGTTCCGGCAGCGTACAACTTCGTCAACTTTAACGGAACCCACGACATCAAGCTATTCATCCCAAAGGACAGCGAGACCTACCACTTCCTTCAGCTCAGCGAGGACACTGTTGGAGCGGGAGTTACCTCCCCGACATACGTCGTTATTGACCTCGGACACCCGGTGAGCGACGGCGACCTCGCAAAGATAAATGCGCTGGTAGACAGGATATCAAAGGTAAAGGGCGTCAGGTACGTTTACACAGTCACCCAGCCGTTTGGAGAGAGAATTAACAACGCGACCCTCGATGAGCTGACTAAGTTTGAAGGAGACCGCTACCTCTCAAAAGACAGGCACAAGGTTCTCATCCAGGTCACCGGCGAGTACGGCGCAACCGACGATCGCTCGAAGGAGATGGTCAAGGAGATAAGGAGCATCGTTAAAGATGAGGAGAGCTCAGGAAAGATAAAAGACGGAATGGTCGGAGGAAACACTGCTCTAGCCCTCGACCTCAGCAACCTCATCAACGACGTCTTCTGGCACAGGATATTCCCGGTGGCGCTACTCCTGATGTTCCTGTCGCTAATCCCGACCCTCAAGGGACTTCCAGCAGTCATAACAACCATGGGCACGATAGCCGTCGGAGTGCTTCTCAGCATCGGCGTCTCCAGCTGGCTCTTCGAGAAGGTCTTCGGGCAGCAGGTGATGTGGTTCCTGCCCATGCTCGTCTTCATCGTGCTCATGGGAGTTGGCATTGACTACAACAGCTTCTACCTGGTAAAGGCCAGGGACGAGTTCGAGCGCAGGAAGCCCGAGGAGGCATTGGTAGTCGCTGCGGGAACCATGGACACGCTCGTCGTTGGTCTTGCGGCAGTACTCGCGGCCACCTATGGCTCGCTGATGACGGGAGCGACGTGGGGTATAAGAGAGATAGGCTTTGCCCTCGCCCTTGGGGTGCTCCTCACGGCAACAGCGGCTGTCTACTTCATCGGTCCGGCGACCATGGCTCTCTTTGGAGAAAAGGCCTGGTGGCCGCTGTTCAAGAACCACAGTAGAAACACCGCTGAGAGGAAGAAAGAGTGACCTCCTCTTTCTTTTTTGCGTTTTTTCTTGATTTTCTAAGCACATTCGACAGACTTTTAAACGCTGAACTTTAGCTTTTAACATGGGCATCTACGAGATGCTAGCACTCATTGCCCTCGGCTACGTCCTAAAAAAGCTGGTTAGAAACGAGAAGCCATTCCAGCTGATAAACCTGTTTTCGACGAGGATCCTCCTCACACTTTTTGTCTTTGGAAACGTTGCGAGCAAGGACTTGGCATATCTGATCAGCATTAGAACTGTCTTTGTTTACGTGTTCCTCATTATAGCCCTTAGTCTCAGCCTTTCGTACATTTATGCACGGTTCTTCGTAGAGGACGATGCCTGGCGCGGGGCTTTGATGGTTCTTTCCACCTATCCAAACACGGCCGCGATGGGGTTCCCGGTGGCGAGCCTCTTTTTGGATGATATAACGCCCGCGATACTCTACTCAACGACGAACTCCCTCGTGATGCTCCCCATAGCGACTTTCATAGCCGCCCACTACTCCAGCGGTAAGGCCTCTGTAAAGAAGAGCCTCATCAGGGCAATCCAGTTCCCGCCAACCGCTGCAAACCTCTTGGCGCTAGTGTTGGTTTTCATCGGTATACGCCTACCCGACTGGTTTTTGAACCCGGTGAAAGAGATCGGGTGGTGGAGCATTCCCCTCCTCCTCATATACTTTGGCTCGATAATCAACCTTAAGGAGTTCCGGCTGAGGCATCTTGTCGAGGTCGGCCTCTTTAGGAGTGTGATTCCGTTCTTCTTCGTTCTCCTCACGCTCAGAAACGCTCCTCCAGAGATGTTTTACTCAGTCCTCGTCGAGTCAGCGATGCCTCCAGCCATAATGGCAAACGTTATACTCTCCCATTACGGGTTGAAGGCTGAAGAGGGAATTGGAGTGACTGTGGTGCTGACGCTGATTACCCTTATCTTCTTCATAACTCTGAAGGCCCTTGGGTTCTGACCGATGCCCTTTTCAACCCTTAAGGAGACTTCTAACGGTGATAACATGGAGCGCGTCGTCGAGATTCTGAAGGAGATACTTGAGATACCGTCCCCAACAGGCTACACAAAGGAAGTTATGGAACACATTGAGAGAAAGCTCAACGAGGCAGGGATTAAGACCTACTACACCAACAAAGGTGCCCTGATAGCGGGCAACCACCCAGAGCCTGAACTCGTGATGGCGGCCCACGTTGATACGCTCGGTGCTATGGTGAAGGGCATCCTCCCCGATGGACACCTGAGCTTCACGAGGGTAGGTGGCCTTCTCCTTCCTGCCTTTGAGGGAGAGTACTGCACGATAATCACCCGCTCAGGAAAGCGCTACCGTGGAACCCTTCTACTCAAGAATCCGAGCGTTCATGTGAACAAAGAGGCAGGAAAGAAGGAGAGAACAGAGGAGAACATGTACATCCGCCTCGATGCAGAGGTGGAGAAGAAAGAAGACACCGAAAAGCTCGGCATAAGGCCAGGAGATTTCATTGCCTTCGACCCGAAGTTCGAGTACGTGAACGGCTTCGTCAAGGCCCACTTCTTGGACGACAAGGCGAGCGTGGCAGTGCTAATTGACCTCATGCTCGACCTCGGCGCCGAGACCCTTGAAAAGCTCCCTGTGGCGTTCTTCTTCTCGCCGTACGAGGAGGTTGGCCACGGCGGTTCGGCGGGCTACCCCAGGAGCACGAAGGAACTCCTAGTCGTTGACATGGGCGTCGTTGGTGAGGGTGTGGTTGGGAAGGAGACGGCCGTCTCAATAGCCGCCAAAGATTCAAGCGGCCCCTACGACTACGAGATGACGACCAAACTAATCGAACTTGCCGAGAATAGGGGAATCCCCTACACAGTGGACGTCTTCCCATACTACGGCTCAGACGGAAGCGCGGCCTTGAGGGCAGGCTGGGACTTCAGGGTTGCTCTTATCGGCCAGGGAGTTCACGCCAGCCACGGTATGGAGAGAACGCACGTTAAGGGAATGCTCGCCACGAAGGAGCTGATAAGGGCCTATATAGAGGAGAAGTTCCTCTGAGGACTCTCTGCAATCTTTTTATCCCATTTGCCGAAAAGCTTAAATTGATTCCTAACAGAATCATTCTCATGAGAATCATTCCCAGAAGAATTGAAATGAAAACCCTAAGATATCCCGGCTGGAAGATGCTCTATGGGCGCAGAAAAACCGGGAAGAGCTTTATAGCCAGCAGGTTCTTGTATCACGACCTCTACTACTTTGTACAGCGAGATGGAGCCATCCTTGAGAGGAGGAGCGGTGCAAGGTTATCATATCATGAACTGCTGAAAGAGCTATCCAAGAACCTTGGAAAGAAAACAATCGTTATTGATGAGTTCCATAGACTTCCCGAAGAGTTTCTTGATTTCCTGCATGCAAACGCTGGAAGGGGTGAGAGCGATCTAATTCTCCTCACGTCAACGCTCTGGCTCTCACTGCGGCTTCTCTCCAAAAAGGAAAGCCCCATACTTGGGATAGTGCTTCCGATAAAAATTGGGCTTATCGATGAGAGAGAAGTTATCATCGAGCTTTCAAAGGAAGTAAGTGGAAAAGAGCTTGTGGAAGCTTCCACATATCTTAGAGAACCTATGCTTGTTCCCCTTTACAAGCCACCACTGAGGGAGTTCATGGCTCAATACCTGTACTCATCAGGGCCGGTCGTTGAAGATTTAATCGGCGAGGCTTTCACTGAAGAAGAAATCCTGTTTTCTGAGGTTTATCGAGCGATTCTTCACGCAGTAGCGGATGGAAAGTCAAAGAGCGGCGAGATAGCAAGCTACCTGCTGTCCCAGGGACTTCTTGACTCACCGTCAAGCATCCAGAAGTACCTCAAAGTTCTCTCCACAATGGACATCATACGGAAAGTGCCCATCTTCCGAAAACGCAGGAGGTTTAGCTACTCCATAGCATCCCCCCTGCTGGATTTGCACTTCTACCTCAGCTCCAAGTACGCGTACACCGAGCTGGAGACCCCACTTGAGTTCATAAGGAATGCCGTTAATGAGAAAGTCCCAAGACACGTTGAAAAATACATCGAGAACCTGCTGGGAAAGGTATACGGGCTCAGGCCAGTTAGAATCGAAGAACCTGACCTTGAAGTGGACGTAGCCCTTCAGGGCTTCAAGCGTCTTGAGCTAGTGGGGGAAGTGAAATGGAAGAGCAGGGTAAAGAGAGAGGAAGTTTGGAAAATCGAGGAAAAGCTTTCAAGGTTCAACTGTAGAAAAGTGCTCGTCGTTCCCGATGAAAGCGTCCTTGAGTCAGAGCCAAAAACCGTTGAAGTGCTCACCCCGGAGGATCTCCTGACTCTCGCCCAGGAAAGCCTGAGAAAGGAGCTCGGAGAAGAATGAAGCTTTCTCACTCCCCCATAAGCTTCTCTATGAGCTTTGCCTTCTCCTGGGCCTTCCGGAGGTGCTCAACCGTTACCTTGGTGTATATCTGGGTCGTTGAGAGGTTTGAGTGGCCGAGAAGCTCCTGTATGGCCCTTATATCCACCCCTTCCTCAAGGAGGTGTGTCGCGAAGCTGTGGCGGAGCTTGTGTGGTGTTACCTCAACTCCGGCTTTCTGGCCGTAGCGCTTGAGGAGGTACCACACGTTCCTTGTTGAGAGCTTGTCCTTCCTTCTTCTCCTCTCCTCGACTAGGAGATACTCACTGTTGTCTGACCGGCTCTCGAGGTAGGCTCTTATCTCGTCGGCGAGGTACTTCGGGATCGGCACAACCCTGTCCTTCGCTCCCTTTCCGCCCCTCACCACTATCAGTCCCCTGTCAATGTCAACGTCATCCTTTTTGAGGTTGCACAGCTCGCTGACCCTCAATCCAGCGCCGTAGAGGAGGAGAACGATGAGCCTGTCCCGTTTCCTTGTTGGCGGTATAACAGAGAGAAGCCGCTTAACCTCTTCCCTAGTTAGGGCTTTCGGCAGGCTCCTCGGGACTTTGGGAGGCTTCAGCCTCTCGGCTTCATCGTCAATGCCCTCAAACCGGAAGTAGGCCCTCAACGCCTGGACGACGAGGTTGAGGCTCCTGTTAGAGTAGCCGTTTCTTCGAAGGTGGGCAAGAAATCGGAGGGCGGAGCGGGCGTTCAGATCGCCGCCCCACTCAAGGTATCGCCTAACGTAGTAGGTGTACATCCTAATGGTATGAGGGCTTTTACCCTCAAGGTCCAGGTAGGTCCCGAACTCGTCAATTACCTCGTTCGGCTCACTCATTGTCCATACCCTTCAGGAGCCTCTCCAGCTCTTCCGGCTTCACCTCGGGGTTTTCAACTATGTTCTCGGTTTCCGGCTCCACGGGTTTTGGCTCTGAGGGGGAGGCTATTGGCTCCGCTTTGGGCTTTTCGCTTTCAAGCTCATCCTTGACCGCGAGGCTGAGGTAAACAGTCCTGAGGAGCTCTTCTATCAGGGCATCCTCCTCGGCAAAGATGTAGCCTTGGCCGACTATTATCTTTCCGTTCAGGCCGAGCTTCTCGACTGCCAGTGCAAGGATCCTTTCGTCGGGCACGGGCTCTGCCGGGAAGAGGTTCTTCCAGGCGTCCTCTATCTTCACGGGCCTGGCTCTCTTTTCAAGGAGCTCTTTAAGGCCTTCGTTCTCGCTGGTCAGCCTCTTATACTCTGAGTAGAGCTCGTCGTACTTCTTCTGAAGCTCCTCGTGCTCGTTATAGAGGGCCTCGTACTCGTTGGCAAGCTCGTCGTACCTGCCCTTGATATCGAGGAGCTGCTTCCTGAGCTCCATATACTCCGGGAGAACCTGAAGGCTCTTGAGGCCGGCCCTTACCAGGGTATTTTTGAGCTCCTTCCTGACGAGCTCAACGTCAACGTGCTCAAGGTCGTGGCCGAGCGGGAGCTTCATTCTTTCAATGTGGCCGACCATTTCACCGAGCTCGTTGAACAGCCTCTCAGCAAGCTCCCTTCCCACTCTGTCCGCGTCGGTCGCTATGATGAGCAGGTCAGCACCAGCCGCGGCGCTCTTCGCTATCTCAACGTTGGTAGTCGGGATTATCGCTGATATCGTGATGTTGTACTCGCTTCCAAGGGCGAGACCCTGGAGGGCCTTGCTTACGACCTCCACGTCGCTCGCACCCTCTACTAGAATCCTTACGTCGACTATCGCCATCCTTACCACCTAAACTCATCTTGGACATCGGGTTTAAAACCGTTCTCATACTTCAACCTCAAGCTCGGGCCTTTCGAGGACGATTTTTCCATCGGGCAGGAGTGAGATGCTGAGGGCGTGGATTTCAACGCCCGCTTTTCTGGCCTCTTTGAGGAGCCTCGCTATCTCGGGATCGCCTTTCTCGTAGGGTCTGAACTTCTCAACACCCGGCATTGCGCCGATGAAGAATATCATGGCCCTCTTTCCAGCTTTCGACAGCTCGATGAGCTCCCTTATGTGTCTCTGCCCCCTCGTTGATGGACAGTCAGGGTACATTGCGTATTCCCCTTTCTCGCCGCCTCTAAGGACTGCGCTCTTCATCTCGGCGTAGACATCACCGCCGGGGCATTCAAAGAGGTAGTCGAGGCGGGAGCTTCCGACTTTGATCTCCTTCTTCTTTATGGAGCAGTCCTTCAACCAGGGAACCAGGCCGAGTTCGACGGCCTTCTCAAAGGCCTTTGCCTGCGTTCTGGTGTCGATGACTGCTCCTTTACCCTCTTCATCTTCGAATGCTACTAAAACAAAGTCCGTCTTCCCCCCTTCCTTCGGAACGCAGAAGGCTTTTCTGCCAGGGATCATAAACTCTTCTAATCTTCCAGTGTTCGTTACTAATGCTTTCCTGGTCTCACCGTTTATCTCGACTAGAGCAACGAAGCGGTTGAGACGCTTAAGGAACGTGCACGGGATGACTTTAAGGGTGAGCAGTACGGGTTTTGCCATGAGTAAACCTACATCGAAAGACGTTTTTAAACCTTGGTGACAAAAAGGAACGGTGGTTCAATGATACCCGTGATACCCGAGGAGTTCATCAAATACGCCTTCGAGGAGAGGGTGGCTGGAATAAGAAAGCTCGCCGAGAGGAAGTTCGACCCCTCAGTTTTGCTCGGCTTCACAAGGCACAACCCGGCGATAATAACCTGTGGAGGGGCCGGACCGAACGGGTCGATCAAGGGTATTGGCTTCATTCACGAAGAGGAATATCTAGAAGAGACCCTCCAGAAGCTCCGCGAGGAGCTGAAAAGGCCCTATAACCCCAGAGAAGCCCTCAACTTTCTCCTCAACGAGATATACGTGAGAGAGAAGATAGACTTCACCAAGCTGGTATCCCTTGAGCTGGCCAAAAAGCACACGTGGGCGAACGTCACGGGGGGAAGCAGGGAGGCGACGGTGCTCTTCTTTACCCCACCAAGCACTTCCTATGAAGTCCGGTGTGAGGTTGAAGTTCACGAAGGTGATGAAGTTTGGGAGTACACAAACGCTGTCCACGACGTCTTCCACAGACCGAAGAAGCCGAGGAACTGGAGCAGGACACCGGCTTACCTCTTCAAAATTAAGGAGATCTACGACAACGGCGAGAGGGCGATGGGGGTAAGGATTTATCCATGAGGTGCAAGATTCAAGCGCAAACTTTTTATCCAGTTACTGGATAATCCAGTTGGTGGATAATAATGAAGTTCTACGACAGGGAAAGCGAGATGGCCTCCCTTGAGAAGGCCCTGGAAGCCTCCCGCTCAAGGCTCGTGGTGGTTGTGATAACCGGCAGGAGGAGGGTAGGTAAGACAAGACTTGTGCGGGAGTTCTTTAAGAGAAACGGCGTGAAGTTCCTGGACTTTTTCGTTGGCGTTAAAAGCGAGAGGCTTCTGATGGAAGATTTTTCCGAGGAGATACGGGAGAAGCTCGGTTACTCCCCAGAATTCACCACTTTCCGCGACCTTCTTCAGTATCTGGAGCGGATAAGCCTGGAGGCAGTTTTCCTCGACGAGTTCCAGAACGTCCTCAGGATCAACCCGTCAATGGCGTTCGAGCTCCAGAGGTTCATAGACAGAAACGCGGAGAAGCCGCTCCTCATTGTGCTCTCGGGCTCATACCTAGGCATGATGAAGAAGCTCTTCGCCTCGCGGAAGGCACCGCTCTACGGGCGGAGTTCAGTCTTCATGGAGCTCAGGCCCCTAAGGCCCTCCCACGTTTTCAGAATGCTCGGGGATATGGGGGTTGAGGAGGCTGAAAGTAAGGTGGCCTTTTATTCCCTCTTTGGCGGTGTGCCCAAATACTACGAACTCCTGGAACTGCTCGGTGAGGACGAACCCCTAGAGCTCCTCACGAGGGCCGTTGAATACTCCACGTTCATTGTTTCCGAGGGAGAAGGGCTTTTGATGGACGAGTTCGGAAAGGGCTACAGAACATACTTCTCAATCCTTCGGGCGATAGCAGAGGGGAAGAACAGGCTCGTCGAGATAGCCAACGCCCTGGGGATGAAGCCGGGGAGCGTCTCCAAGTACCTCGAAGCTCTTCAAGACTACTACGGTCTCATCGAGCGTGAAAAACCTATCCTCGGTGGCAGACGCTCCCGCTACGTTATAAGCGACCCATTCATGAACGTCTGGTTTTCCCTCATCGAGCCGCAGAGGAAAAACATCGAAGCTGGAGACATTAAGGTGTTTAGAAGGTTCCTGGAGGGAAGGCTCGAGGGCTTCCTGGGAAGGGCCTTCGAGAGAACCCTGAGGGACATCCTCCACGAGCTCAATGGAAAGATGCTGACTTTTGAGGAAATGGGCCCACAGTGGGGCAGAAACTACGAGATAGATCTCGTTGCCGTAAACAGGGAGAAAAAAGAGGCTACTTTCATAGAGGCTAAGTGGAGCAGAGATGTTGATGGCCCCAGAGAGATTGGAAAACTAGTCGCTAAGTCCCAGCTAGTTCCGTGGAAAGGCGAGAGGCGCTACCTGCTCGTGGCAAAGGGCTTTAGAAGAAAATGTGATGACTGCATAACAGTTGATGAACTGCTCTCCCACCTAAACCCTTAAATATTCTGGGCGCCACCTTTAGATGGAAATCTAAACGGAGGCGGTTGCTATGGTTGACTACGAACTGCTCAAGAAGATAGTTGAGGCCCCTGGTGTGTCGGGTTTTGAGTTTCTCGGCGTCAGGGACGTAGTTATAGAGGCCTTCAAGCCCTACGTGGACGAGATAAAGGTTGACAAGCTCGGCAACGTCATAGCCCACAAGAAGGGGAATGGGCCAAAGGTTATGCTCGCGGCACACATGGATCAGATCGGCCTCATGGTGAATCACATTGAGAAGAATGGATTCCTCCGCGTCGTCCCGGTCGGCGGCGTTGACCCGAGGACTCTCATAGCCCAGCGCTTCAAGGTCTGGATCGACAAAGGTAAGTTCATCTATGGAGTCGGTGGAAGCGTTCCACCTCACATCCAGAAGCCAGAAGACAGGAACAAGGCCCCTACATGGGACCAGGTCTTCATTGACATCGGCGCCGAGAGCAAGGAAGAGGCCGAGGAGATGGGTGTCAGAGTGGGAACCATAATCACCTGGGATGGCAGACTTGAGAGGCTCGGAAAGCACAGGCT
This sequence comes from Thermococcus peptonophilus, assembly GCF_001592435.1. Lineage (NCBI taxonomy): Archaea > Methanobacteriati > Methanobacteriota > Thermococci > Thermococcales > Thermococcaceae > Thermococcus > Thermococcus peptonophilus. The sequence continues at coordinate 233,692 of NZ_CP014750.1, read as the reverse complement.
TGTCAGCATAGCTTTCGACGACAGGATAGCTGTCTACACCCTCGTTAAAGCGGCTCAGGAACTCGGCGAGACCGATGCGGACATCTACTTTGTCGCCACCGTCCAGGAAGAAGTCGGACTCAGGGGTGCAAGGGTCTCGGCCTTCGGCATTAATCCGGACTACGGCTTCGCCATTGACGTTACCATAGCGGCCGACGTTCCCGGAACGCCGGAGCACAAGCAGGTCACCCAGCTCGGAAAGGGTACCGCCATCAAGATAATGGACCGCTCGGTCATCTGCCACCCGACAATAGTTAGGTGGATGGAGGAGCTCGCCAAGAAGTACGAGATACCCTACCAGTGGGACATTCTCCTCGGCGGCGGAACCGATGCCGGAGCAATTCACCTCAATAAGGCAGGTGTCCCGACGGGAGCAATCAGCGTCCCGGCACGCTACATCCACTCCAACGCTGAGGTCGTTGACGAGCGCGATGTTGACGCTGGAGTCAAGCTGATGGTCAAGGTTCTCGAACACATCGAGGAGCTTGAGCTTTGAGCTTTCCCTGTTCCCCAAATTTTTATAAACCCCTTCTTCGAGTCTTGATTTCGATATGGAATCAGGAATATTCAAAGCCGAGGCTAGATTTTCATGGGAAGCCTTGAAGAGGATAACATCAAGGCCAGACATCCTCATAGGTTCCCTGCCGTTTCCCGGGTCGCTTGATGGAAAAACTGTCTCAATACGCATCCCTGGAAGGGTGTTCGGTTTCGAATTCTCCGGAAGCTTTGAGATGACGTACGCCGATAAAACCGCAACGTACATAATGAAGTCCCCTCTGGGGCTTCTAATAGTCACCATTCAGCTCGGGGAGAAGTTTCTGGTTTGTAGGGCCTCGGCAGACCTAAATGAGAGATTCCTGCGGAAAAAGCTTCTTAAAATTGCGGAGGGCTTTGGGAGGACTGTCCTGGCGTTTTCTGAGAGCTACGAGAGAGTTATACCAAAAATAAGGCAGGAACACAGCAAGATCGTGGCATCTGACCTGAAACCTGGAGATTTGATTCATCTGGCCAGATACGTCCGTTTCTTTGGAGGAAAAGACACTTTCGAGATCATCGGAACCGGGAAGGGGGAAATCAAAATTAAGGTGAAAGGCGGAGATCTCGAAGGGATCGAGTTCAGAGAAGATGGAACTCTAGCAATAGTGGAAATCAAAAAGCCTCTTCTCGACGTTTCGGAGGATGAACTTTCAGACCTCGGCATCGGAGGGCGATACGTCTTCAACGTTCTCTGGGGCTGAGTTTTCGGGATGAATTTCAGCGATCACCTGATTTTTCTTGTTGAAGAGTACATCCCTGTTCCTCCACAGCTCGAAGGCCAGAAACGTGATTCCCATAATGACACCAAGGATTATGTAGGGCGTTTTACTCGGAAGTGGCAGACCGCGGTGCCAGTTGTGGAGCAGGTAGTTCTGGTAGAGGAACAGATAGCCGAGCCACGCTATCAGCACTGCCTCCACGATGTACTCTGCTATTTTCTCCCACCGCTCCTTCATCTTCATCACGGCAAAGGTTAAAACCGGCCGGTTAAAACCCTTTCCCATGAGTGAGTACTTTCCCTACGAGAAGCTCAGACCTAACCAAAAAGAGTTCATAGACCTCATCAGCGAGGCCGTCAAGAACGGCGAGAATGCGATAGTCGAAGCTCCAACGGGCTTTGGAAAGACGATCAGCGTTCTTGCCGGTGTTCTTCCCTTTGCCAAAGAGTACGGCTACAAGGTTCTCTATCTTGCCAGAACCCACAGGCAGATGGACAGGGTTATTGAAGAGCTGAAGGCCATCCACCGAAAAAAGCCCGTCTCTGGCGTCGAGCTTAGGAGCAGGAAGGAGCTGTGCCTTCACACCTACCTCAAGCAGTTCACCACCGATGCATACAACGCCATGGTCGTCTGTAAAAACCTGAAGAAGCTCGGGAAGTGTCCCTTCTATGAGAACGAGAAGAAGAAAAAGGCCGAGTTTGAGGAAGTCATACGGTTTTTCCTGACCGAACCGAGTCATCCGGCTGAGATCCTCAACTACGCCGAGACTCTTGAGCTGTGTCCCTACGACCTCACCAAGAGAATAGCGGAGAAAGCCGACGTAATAGTGGCCAGCTACCTCTACGCCCTAAGTCCAAGCATAAGGGAGAGCCTGATAAGCTCCCTCGGCGTTGATTACTCCGACCTTATTGTCATCTTTGACGAGGCTCACAACCTCCCAGACCAGGCAATCTCGGCATTGAGCGACAGGTTGAGCATACACACGATAAACAGGGCAATAAAGGAGGCCGACGAGTACAGGGAACACGAGATAGCTAACTTCCTGAGCATTCTTGGGAAGGGGATTGAGAAGCTGTACTCGGAAAAGCTGGCAGAAAGGGACGTAGAAGAGGCCCCAGTACAGCCAGAGCTGGTGTTTGCTCGCGTTGTTGATATTCTTGGGATAAACGAACGCTGGCTCGTGAAGACTCTCAATGAGATGGTTTCCGTTGGAGATACCATACGGGAAGACCGCATAGAGAAGGGCAAGCCCCCGAGGAGTTACGTCGGCAGGGTCGGAGAGTTTCTCCTGCTGTGGCTCTCCCTCATCGGTAGAGACGACTACCTCTTCCTGATGACGCGGGAAAAGGGTATGAGCCTCGAGCTCGTTGCCCTCGACCCATCACGGGCGCTGGCCTTCATAAAAGACGTCCAGAGTGCGATATTCATGTCCGGAACTCTCACGCCACTTGAGGCCTTCAGGGATGTTATGGGCATTGAGAACGCCCGGATGAAGAAGTTCCCAAGGATGGTGAAGAGGGAGAACGCCCAGGTGCTCGTTGCCAAAGACGTCTCGACGAGGGGAGACGAGCGCTCGCTCCAGGCTTACAGGAAGATGGTGGAGTACATAGTCGAGGCGGTAAAACTTATTCCCAAGAACGTCGGCGTCTTTACGGCCTCTTACGAGGTTCTTCAGGGCCTCCTCTCGGCCAACCTCGACGTCAAGCTTGAAGAAACCGGGAAAGCAGTTTTCATAGAACAGCAGGGCGCCTCTTCGAGGGACAACGACCTCATGATAGCTCAGTTTAAGGCCCACGCGAAGGGCAACGGCGCTGTTCTCCTCGGGGTGATGGGTGGCAGGAACAGCGAGGGGCAGGATTATTCTGGCGACGAGATGAACGGCGTTGTCCTTGTCGGAATCCCCTATGCGAGGCCGACGCCGAGAGTTCAGGCTCAAATAAGGTACTTCGAGAAGAAGTTTCCCGGAAAGGGCAGGTATTACGGCTACTATCTTCCCGCACATAGAAAGCTCGTCCAGGCTGCCGGGAGGGTTCACCGCTCCGCTGAGGAGAAGGGGAGCATTGTAATCCTCGACTACCGCGTCCTCTGGAGGAGCATAAGGAAGGATTTGCCAGACTGGATGACAGAAACTATGAAGGCCGTAACGCTCCCGACGATGAGACTCTACCTCAAAAGGTTCTGGTCTAACGGACGGTGAATTCCTTCTCTACCCTGACTCTCGCCCCGTTCACGTAGGCGTGCTTGACTACCCTGTACCTGCCGGGAGGAAGCTCAAGGGGGAGCTTCTGCTCGATCGTCTCACCCGGTATGAGTACGATCCTCTTCCTCAGGAATACGATCCCCGGGTCAAGCTTCTGCCAGTAGCCTATGTACTCGTAAAGCTCCACCTCGTTGTCTATCTCGACCTTCGTGGTGTTCGGGTTTGTTACCCAGAGAATAAGCTCGCCCTTTCGCTGCTTCACTTGTATCTCAAGCTCGACCTCTGGAGGAGAACCGTAGGGTATAATCCCAACGCTGTCCTTGGATGGGACTTTAATTATCTTCATCGGAACAGAATACGCACTTTTCTAGAAAAGGTTTTCGCAAGAAATAGTTGAGGTACCTGAGCAGGGCTTCGGAAGGAAAAAGCAATCAGTGCATTTGCTTTAATATCCTGCATCCTGTCTAGGGATAGTAGCTTTTAGAAAAAAGCTCCACCAAAAGCTTGAATGTCTTCTTGGAGTTGGCTTGATGCAGTTGGATTCTCTTTCTTGATGAATGGGCGGAGAGCTGTGGGTTTCTTCTTTTTAACGCTCGAAGAGCGTTATATTGCGAGCAAACCCCTCGAAAACAGCCAATTGAAGTGAGAGAATCCTAGAAAACATGGCAATTCAAAAAGGACATTCGTTTTTTGATGAAACTTTGCTGGGCAAAGTTTCATCAAAGTTTGTGGTTCTTGTTTAACGGGTTGTTTTGGGCGGATTTTCCTTTTGAATGCTGTCTTGGGTTGTGAATTCTGCTTTTAGTGGGCTTTTCATCTGCGAGTTTGCTTTGTAATGGACGCCCATAGGGCGTCAAGGAGAGAAAACTCCTTTTAGAAGGCTAAAATTGGGAAATTCACTAATGTTTAGCTTGAGTATCCTGAGAATCCTTGTAGTGAAGCAATTCTAAGAAGAACCACGAACCTTGATCAAACTTCGCGCAGGCGAAGTTTGTAATGGTGCCGGGGCGGGGCTTTGAACCCCGGACCTCTCGGTTTCTCAGGCTCCCCCGAAGGGGAGCGGCCCTATGAGCCGAGCGCTCTGACCAGGCTAAGCTACCCCGGCACTTCCCGAGCGCCCGGGATATACCTCAAGGAGGGCATTTTTAAATCTTTCGGCATCACCAGTAGTCGCCGTACGCGTACTGCCACGTGAGCCTTCTCTTGATGACCTTTCCGTAGTAGTAGCCTATAGCGATGCCCGCCAGCAGGCCCCCAAGGTGGGCGTATGCATTGACCCCAGGAAGGACGCTGTTTATTAGGAACAGGAAGAAGGCGTTCATCAGGGCCCCCTGCATGTTTCCACCGACGACGCCGCTTATCGTTATCAGTGCTCCGACTATTCCGAAGAGAGCACCGCTGGCTCCCGCGCTGATGGTCATTGGGGGCATGAGAAAGAGCGTCAGGACGTTTCCGACAAGCCCAGAGACAATGTATGTCAGTACTACCCTCTTCGGGCCGAGGACCCTCTCAAGCTGTCTCCCCATCGTCAGGAGAAAGTACATATTGAAGAAGATATGGATTATGTTGACGTGCACGAACATTGCCGTGAAGAGCTGCCACCAGTAGCCGTAGTTGAGAACCGCGTAGTTCCACTGACCGAGGAAGGCAAGAACTCCGCCCTTTATGCTCAGAAAGTTCCCGCCGCTCAACAGTGCCTCGACTACGTAAACGGCGACGTTGATTAGGAAGAGCGTGAAGGTTGCCCTCCCGTAGCGGTGGAAGTAGCGCTCAAGGCTCATCCTTCATCGCCTCCAGGATGGTGTTCAGGAGCCTCTCGTTTGCGACCGCTATTATGTTGGTCTTCTCCGCTGCGCTGAGCTTGACTTTAAACTCTCTTCCCCCCTCATCCGTTACTATTCCACCTGCTTCCCTCACGAGGAGGACTCCGGCTGCAACGTCCGTCGGCCTAACGTAGTTCCTAATGTCAAAGACTCCGTCAAGGGAGCCCCTCGCGACGTAGGCAAGCTCCACTGCTATCGCCCCGAGCACGCGGACTCTCTTCACCTTCCTCACGAGACCGAGGCATCTTCCCCGGGTGTAGAAGCTCAGGGCTTCCTTTTCAGGTTCTGGCTCGTTCACCCTCATCCTCTCTCCGTTGAGGTACGCACCTTTCCCGGGCTTTGCCTCATAGAAGTTCTTTGGCAGGAACTCGTAGATCGCTCCGTAGACCGGTTTCTTCCCCTTGAAGACTCCCATGCTGAAGGCGAAGATTGGTATCCCAGCAGAGAAGTTGTAAGAGCCGTCCAGAGGGTCGACGACAACTGTGTAGTCGCTCCCGTTGTCAACCGTCCCGACCTCTTCGCTGACGACGTTCACTCCAAGGGGGACGAGCCTTTTGAGTATGAGGTCTTCGGCGACCTTGTCCACGTATTTTGTCACGTCTCCGCTCACGTTAGTACCGACGTTCTCGCCGGCTTTTTTTGTCCCAAAGAGCGGCATTATTTTCTCTTCAAGCTCCTTGGCGGTATTCAGCGCTATCTCACTCCAGTTGAACTCCATAATATCACCCCAGTAAGGTTATAAGCAGGTTTCTCGTCCCGGGTCCAAAACCGAGGACGAATATTACCAGTTTGACGAAATTTATCAGTTCGGGGTCTTCATCTTCCATCATCCGGTCGAGTATGTAAACGACTGGAATCAAAACCAGCAGTTTTTCCAGATACATTACTGCAGGTGTGCCCGTTAGGTCTATGAGCGTCCTTGCGAGGACGTGCTGCTCCCAGAAGCCGAAGAACTGGATTCCAACAAAGGTCGTGGTCGCGTCGTAGAAGTGGGTGTAGAACAGCACTTTGTTGTCGGCTATCAGTTTGAACTTCTTTGCTAGAGCCCAGATAAAGGCCTCGGAGACAGCAAGGCTCGGAATGAAGTACTTGAAGTACTCCCACCTGGCAGAGAGCTTTCCCCAGTTGATGATGATTATGAAAACCAGCCCTCCCACGAGCACCCAGCCGAAGTCGCGGTATATCGGGTAGAGCCTCTCATCCGGGCCCAGATGTCTCCACACCGCAAAGAGGGAAGCTATCGCAAAGGCCGCTATGACGAAGTAGCCGCCCGGGCTGACCGTCAGGTAAGTCCTCGGAAGCAGGCCCTTATCTGTTATGGCCCTCATCAGAGGGCCGAGGACTATGTAGGGCACCAGGGCAAGGAAAAAGCGCTCGTCTACTTTTATCCCCATCCTCTTAAGCATCTTGTAGAGGAGAAGAACCATTACCCCAAGGATTATCGCGTAGACGAGAGTATTAACGGGGTTGTAGCCCTGGTTGTATTTTATCGGCTCCACGAAATACCTGTAAAAAAACTCCTCAACTCCCATTCGACCACCGTAGGGAGTTTTCCGATAGCCTTAAAGCTTTTCCCACCAATAGTTTTTCGGCGATAAAAATGGAGAGAAGGATTCATCTCATGCAGCTCCCAAGGGAGGTACTGCTGGGCGAGAACCTCACTGGAGAAGTTGTTAGCGTTGCCAAGAGGATAGGCCTTACTGGAAAGGCGCTCGTTATCTACGGCCCAAAAACGAAGGAAATTGCTGGAAATGATGTGGAAGATGCGATAAAATCCGCGTATGACGTTAGCTCCCTCACCATCAGGAAGGGTGCAACGATGGAGGAAGTCGGGAGGACTATTGAAAAGATCAAGGATGAAGGTATCAGCTGGGTGATAGCCGTTGGCGGCGGGAGCATAATAGATGTCGCCAAGCTCGCCTCTTTCAAAACGGGCGTTCCCTTTATAAGCTTTCCAACAACTGCTTCTCACGACGGCATAGCGAGTGCAAACGCCTCTATAAAGGATCTCGGTTCAAAAACCTCGGTAAAGGCCGTTCCACCAGTTGCCGTCATTGCAGATGTCAAGGTTATTAAAACGGCCCCCTACCGCTATTTAGCGGCCGGTGTTGGCGACACGATAAGCAACCTTACCGCCGTAAGGGACTGGCAGCTTGCCCACAGGATAAAAGGTGAGTACTACAGCGAGTACGCCGCATCCCTCTCACTCATGAGTGCCAAGATGGTGATGAGGAACGCCGATATAATCCGCCTCGGAAACGAGGAGTCCGTCAGGAAGGTCATCAAGGCGCTTATCTCCACCGGTGTGGCCATGAGTATAGCCGGCTCGTCAAGACCAGCAAGCGGTGCAGAGCACCTATTCAGCCACGCCCTAGACATGCTCCTCGACAAGCCCGCCCTCCATGGTGAGCAGACGGGCGTTGGGACGATAATTATGGCATACCTCCACGGTATGAAATGGGAGCGCGTTAGGGAAACCTTAAAGAGGGTCGGCGCACCTACAAACGCATACGAACTTGGGATTGATCCCGAGGTTATAATCGAGGCGCTCACCATAGCCCACACCATAAGGCCCGAGCGCTACACCATCCTCGGAAAGGACGGTTTAACTCGGGAGGCCGCTGAAAAGGCCGCTAAAATCACGGGAGTTATATGATCATCCATCAGGAGGTGTTGAAAGTGGCCATAATCACGTTAGTTGGGGAAAAGCTCGCAAAACCGGGAGTTGAGTTCATATTCTACGGCCCGGCCGAGCCGTGCAAGACCTGCAAGCTCGCAGGCGTTTGTGTCGGCAACCTTGAACCTGGAAGGCGCTACAAGATTCTCAGGGTAAGGAGTATGCCTTCCCACTCCTGCCCGCTGCACGAGGGAAAGGTCAGGGTAGTGGAAGTAGTCGAGCCGAGCATAGAGGTGGCAATAGAGCCCAGGCTGGCGGTAGTGGGGTCAGTGATAACGCTGAAGCTCGAGGACTGCCCCGACCTGGACAAAAGGGACCTTTTCAGACCGGAAGGGCTCTTTGACGGAGACAGCGTGAAGATAATCGAAATAACGGGAGAAGTCGAGTGCAACGGCAAGACCTACAAGATAGCCAAGGTCATGAGGAAGAAGAATTGAAGCACCTCTTTTCTTACATCTTTTTGATTTGAAAAATAAAGAGGCAAAAAGTACTTCAGTTCCACGTCTCGGCTATGACGTCGTGCTTGTGAATGCTCTCGTTGCTGATAACCTTCACGTGGATTTTGCCTTTGAATTTCTTCTTCGCCTTTGCGAATATCTCCCTGGCAACGTCCTCAACGAACTTCGGGTTTCTGTACATTCCTTGAACTACGGCGTTCTCGTCCACTGTCTTCAGGAGAGTGTAAGTCGGATGGCTGAAGGAGCTTTCGACGACGTCTATCATCTCTTCGAGCGGGATTTCCTCCTCAAAGGGTGCCCTTATCTCCAGCTCGCCGATGGCCCTCTGGATGTGGGTTTTGCCGTTGTTGTTCGCCATGGCGTGCGGGCAGGCCGTGTTCCCTACCACCCTGACGCGCAGAACCTTCTCGAAGGAGCCGTCCTCGTTCTTTATGACGCCTACCTCAACGTCGTAGGGCTCGTAGCTCGTCTTTTTGCTGGCCGGAGTGATCCTCGGGATGATGAGGTGAGTCTTGATCCAGACCTCAGCCCTCTTGTGCGGGTGCTTTCCTTCGAGCCGCCCTATGACGCACTTTCCAAGCTCCTCTAGGGAGCTGTGGACTTTTGCAACTTCTTCCTCGACAGCTTCGCTCATAGCCTCGGTTATGCTCTCCACGAGCCTGCTCATGTGGATGCCCTTCTTCTCCGCTGGCACGTCGATGGTTACCTCTATGAGCGGGAGGAAGGTGTACTCCCTTCCCTTCCAGTTTATCTTAGCGACAGTCCTTAGGTTAGTTATGCCGACTCTCCGGAGCGGCTCTCTGATTTCGGGAACTTCTTCCTGTGTCTCGACGAACATTCTCTCACCCGACGGGAGTTGGTCAGCAGGTTTTTAAACCTCTCCCGAAGAGCAGAGGCCGAGGATGAACGACCTCAGGTTTTCAGCGGTGTCCTCGTCGATGACCACCGAGTTCTTCCTCAGCAGAATTTCGTCCCCTATCATTGAAAGCTCATACCCGAAGACCCCAACTCTAGTTCCGTCGAAGAACTCGAAAGTATCCTCTGGGCGTGCGCTGAAGAGGTTTGGAATCCAGTGGTTGTAGATACCTTCAAGCCTCGGGTATATGAGAAGAACGGGAACCTCCCTGGTCCCCCAGTACTCGCTGACCAGTCGGGAGTACGTGTAGGCCTGATAAAGCTCGTCGCTCTTCCTCACGAGTTTTCTATGGGCCCTGTTCTCTCCTCTGTGGTACACGTAGAGGTTCCTGTACTTCACTTCAACGACGCAGGTTCCCTCATTGGTGCTCACGACTATATCTGGGAGCGGGTTGCCCATCATGAAGAGCGCCCCAAACCTGGCCTCGATTTCGCCAGCGTTTTTTATGACGTGGGGCAGCTGAACCTGGAATCTCACCTCAGCCTCATTGCCGAGAACGGTCTTCAGCGTTCTGTAAACGAGCGTCTCAAAAAGCTCGTCCATCCTAATGAATACCCCCGGGAGAAACCTCCTCGAACCTCCGGTTGTCAGCCCAAAGTACATCACCCTTGCCAGCCTGAAGACAGTTCTGAACCTCTCGTTCAGGTGGTTGAAGGACACTTTTTCAAAGTCCCCGGCTTTGGGGTCGTCAACATCCTTAAAGAGGTCGAGGAGAATTCCACCAACTTTCCTTGTCTCGCTGAGGCGGGCGGACTTCACGGCGACTTCAAGGGCCCCCTTTAGAATTCTGTTTAGGGGGTTGTCCCCAAGAAGAAGGGAGTACCTTATCGGCAGATCTGCCTTCCAGGGTGGTCGTCGGGCGAGTTCGTTTACTAGAATCTTGCCCCGAATCGTCTGGGAGCTCTCTTCGAGATCCCCGTATTCGTAGTAAAGCCCCCGGGACAGTGCTCGAGATAACATAAGGACGTAGAGGTACCTGAAAATTTCGTCCAGTGCCTTCTGTCTGCCGTATTCAGATACTATTTCCCTTATCTCGCTAGGTTCGAGACCCATTTGGTAGTACATGTTGAAGAGCTGAAGAAAGAAGAGTAGGGAGCGGCCGTCTTCTCGGTCGTACCTGAAGGGTTTTGGGAGTACCTGCACGAGCACAACCTCATCACCGCTGAAGTAGTAAGCGAACCCAACGCTTCCGTGGGTCTTTAGGTGGTACTCGTCCCTCCTCGGGTCATAGGTGACGGTAAAGACAGGGCTGTCGCCGCCGTAAAGGGCGTTCACCGCTTCTGTAAACCTCATAATCTCCCGCTCAGTCGCTTGAAGCCCTAGGCTCTTCAACTCGGAAAGAGGCCTGTTCTCGAACTCGTAGAGGGTCACGACCCTAAAGTCCCTCATTTCTCGGTCACCAGCTTGCGCAGGGCTTCAATGAACTCGTCGTCGTCCATCTCGATTATTCTGCCCTTCTCATCTATGAACCCGAATCCTGGCAGGGAACGCCGTATCGTTTCCCAGTTTCCGTAGAAGTACTCCTGGAGCAGTGGGAGTATCTTGTAGTAGAAGACGTCCTTTAGGGCCTTTGCCCTCTCCTCCGGCTTCGCCTTTATGACCTCTCTGAAGTAGCCGTGACCTATCGTGTAGTCTTTCCCGCGCTCCTCTTCGATTACCCTGTTTAGAGTTGAGAGGAGGTGCTGGAGGTTTACACCGCCGACTTCGATATCACCGAGCTCCTCTGGGCGGGGCAGTATTTCAAGGAACGCAAAGCGCCTCCTGAGGGCCATGTCTAGGAAGGCAATGCTCCTGTCAGTTGAGTTCATAGTCCCGATTATGTAGAGGTTGGGCGGCAGTGCGAACGGCTCCCTTGAATATGGGAGGGTTATCCTGGTCTCGTACTCCGCCCCAAGCCTTTTATCTGGATCAATGAGGGTTATGACTTCTCCAAGGATCCGTGAGATGTTTCCCCTGTTTATCTCGTCTATGATGAGGTAGAACTTCCCACGCGATTTAAAGGTCCCGTTCCCAGTTTGGAGGTAGTTAAGGACGACCTCTTTTTTCTTCTCGTAGTCAGTTTCTCCGGAATTGGGATGGAGGCCGTGGAAAATCGCCTCAACTGCAAGCCTCTTCAGTACTCCATCTTCAACGACGTAGATGAGCTTGTCGTCCTTTTCGACAGGTCTGAAGCCCTCAACGAAGTCTTCATAACTGTATGACTGATGGAAAGTGACGACCTCAACCCTATCGGCACCCTTTGAGAGGTCTAGGGCTAGTTTTGTCTTTCCGGTTCCAGGCGGGCCATAAAGGATGATCCCTCCAAACCTTTTGAGCACTTCTTCGAGCTGGGTGTACTGATCGTAGGTAACCTCCTCTTCCCCCTGGATGGTCTCCGTGGACACGTAAGAGTATAGATAGTTCGAATCCGGGCGGACGTAGTAGTAGAATCTGCCACTGGCGCTTATCTTTCCCGAAGACTTCCCTAAGACCAGGATATTGCCATTTCTTGAAATCCCAGAGAACTTCGGATCGACGGCTTCCGGATTGTACCTACCGAAGACCGTTCTGTCCTCAATGTCTTCCAGCTTGAGGGAGCTCTTCCCGAGGAGGTCTTCATAGGTGACGAAGCCCCCATAAAGATAGCCCCTGAACTGGCCTATAAGCAGGAAGAGGCCCTTTTCGGTAAACTTCGTGAACACTAGCTCGCCTGGAAGGGGGATTATCCTTGCTTTCTTTGGGGTGAGGATGTATAGCTCTTTTCCAAGCTTTGTTCCGAGAACTGCAATTGGCTCGTTGTCCCTCAGTATGATGTCCCCTATCGCTCCCTTTGTTGGAGGAGCAGGGGAATGGGCTGAAATTGTCTCCACACCATCCCAGAACTCGAGCGGGGAGTAGTACGGGTGGGGCGGGTAGTTTATCCTCCCTACCCTAAGCACGGGGTTCCTCTTCCCGGGCTCTTTGAACGTGTGAAGAATGTAGACCTCGTCTTCAGTATCGTAAATTGCATGGAAGAAAGCATAGCCTCCTTGAAGGCGGGGTATGAAAACAGTCTCAATATCCCCGGGAGCGTTGAAGTCCAGTCTCATGTCGCCAAAAATAACGACCCTTTCCATGTTGGTCAGGCTCACGTAGATGGGTAGTCTTGAGAAAGTTACCCTTAGGGCGTTTTCTTTTGGGTTTTCATCCTGAAACGGATAGAGTGTTATTTCCCCTGTCCCACACTTCATGAACACTGCCACGTTTTCAACGCCCGGAAAAATTACAACGTCCTCCTGGCAGGGAATTCCAACCCCGCTTTTCCACCCAGGAAGTGGACTTCCCTTCGCGTCAAAGAGGTGGAGAAACCGGGAGTCGTAGTCGTCCCTTATCAGTACCGATAAATATTCCCCGTTTTCCGAAATTTTCATATCTTCGATAACGTAATCGACGTTGCTTCCCTCGTATTCCTCCCTGAGACTTTCAGCTATTTTTTCAAGCGCGTTTTCGGAAATTTCAAATCTGCCCACAGGAAACCACCGGAGTAATATGAGGCAACTCCTATATAATCATAACTGCACCAGGTAGTATGAAAACTCACTCTCCGCGAAAAGATGTGTGGGAAGAAGCGTATAAATTTGCCAAATAGTAAGCGGTTCTGAGCGGTATTCCGAGTTTTCTGCTGATCTCTTTCATGGGCACGCCCTTCCGGGCCATTTCGACGACCTGTTTTACCGTCTTCTCATCGTACTTCTTTGGCCTGCCCCTTGGGTAGCTTTCGGGTAAAAGCTCCACTCCAAGCTGGTTCAGGGCAATGATGACTTTTTGGGACACCTTCGGGTAAAGGCTTGGCGGGCATGTGATCTTCCTGACGTTCGGCGAGCGCTCTAGGATTTTGACGATTACCTCCTTTGTCGGCCTTAGGTTCACATAAACCTCGCTCACATCCTCGTTCAGGGCCTCGTCCAGCTTCCTGATGAGTTCAGAGTACGTCTTCGCCTTTACCCTAACCTTCATCCAATCACCCCTGGAGCAGGGCGAGGAACTGCTTTGCCTTGTCGCTCTTCGGCATGAATTTGTCAAACTTCTTCGTCTCCTCCTTGGTGAACAGGACGTTTGCAAGGCCGGATATCACGAACTTCTTCATAGCCCCGGTAAGCTCGTCCTCCGGAATCCCCAGTATCTCCGCGACCTTCTTCTCGTCATAGTGGCTTATGCCGTAGAGCAGGACACCTCCAAGGAGGAAGTTCGGGACACCGCTGAGGTCCTTCTTCCTCCCAACGAGCTGTTCCTCCATCTCGCACTTTCTTATGACGTAGAGGCTTCCCTGACCCGTTTTGAAGTTTGGATCCCACCTGAAAGGCAGGTCGAGGATTGAGTAGTGGCAGTCGAGGCAGCTCTTTATCCCCGGGAAAACCCCAAGGGTTTCCCTGTCTGCTGGCGACGTGAGGAAGTAGTAGCGGAATATGTCGAGTCCCAGCAGTTCAGCACCTTTTTCGGGATTAAATGAGGCGTAGGCCAAAGCTAAGTTGTCCACCGTGTAGTGGTTGTTTATGAGCACTCCTCTCGTCTTGACGAGGCTGAGAACCCTCCAGCGGAAGCGCCTCCCGAACTGCTTTCTCAGCTCGGCCTCAATGTCTGCATCGGCGGGAAGGCTGACGTGGGCCTTCTTAAGGCGGTTGTTCTCAAAGTACTCCACCTCAAGCCTTATGCTCCTGGTTTTAACCATTCCTTGCTCTCTCAGCCTGCTCTTTATTTCCTTGAATGCATCCCTAACGGAGAGGCTCTCCCTTGCGAGGAGTTTAAGGACGTCTCCGGAGTACGCTAGATACGGCAGTATCTCCACTCTTCCGATGCTGTAGGGTTTTCTGATGGCCTTTACTTTTTCGTCCTTTATCTCTGTCGCCTTTATCTCACCGCTTCCCCTCTTGAAGGTGTAGTTGGCGTCGAGAATAGCTAACGCGATTTTGTGGGCCGTTATCGCCGAGCGGAGCCTCTCAAGGGCGAGAGTCCTGTAGTGCCTTTTTCTGTAGAGCCACTGGAGGTGAGGGTCGCGGTTTTTTCTGTCTCCGACTGGGATTGAAGGGCCGCCTTCACCCACCCTGCGCTCAAGCTCCTCCTCAAGCTCCTCAAGGAGGGAAAGGTTGCGGTTCAGAGTGCGGGCTAACCTGACGGGATCGAATTCCTGGAAGAGCTCGCCCAGGTCTATCCCGATATCGTCCAGTATCTTGTTGACCTGGGCTACGAGTTCTTCCGTCGTCGTCATGGCAGGAGATCACCGTTGTTTATCTTTTCTGGCAGGTACTCCTTCGCGACGAACTCGAGGGACTTGTTCGCCAGAGCCTGCTGTTCAATCCTGACTCCCCACTTGAGGGCGAGCTTCAGCTGCCGTTGCCACTCCTTGTTCTGGAACCACGGGTATTCCATCTCCTCAAGTATTCTCTTGTAGTCTCCCGTTGGGCCGCCCTTCTTGTTCGGCGGGATGCCCTTGAGCTTCTCGGTGACGTTCTCGAGGCCGTACTTCTTGATGTCGTCCATCGTCATACCCACGAACTTCGATTCAGGCGTTGCCAGCTTGTCACTGAGGTAGGCGAGGTTTATCGAGCCCTGCTTTATGGTAGAGTAGATGTACCAACCGTAGGGGTCGCCATCGGTGAAGACGATGATAGGTAACCCTTCCTCGTAGTGGAGCCTGTGGATAAGCCTCCTAACGCCGCGAGAGGCCTGACCCTGGGTGGCTATGATGAGGGCGTTTTCCTTCTTTGGGAACTTTTCTTCAATGAGACGGTCGGCCATAGCGGCGGTCTCGACGACAAGGGCATAATCAACGTTGATTTCCGGGAACTGGATGTGTTCCACCGTTCCGGGGACAGCCCAGCCGCCGCTTCCAAGCTTGCTCGCGTTGAACTCGTCCTCACCATCGCGGATGACGATGTCGCCGTAGATGTAACCGCGCCTATCAGCGGTGATGTGCATCTCCTCCCTCAAAACGCCGAACATCCTCTCAAGGTCCTCAATGATTGGGTCGCTCTCGCGCTGATCCTCAAACGTGTTCTCCCTTGTTCCTGGAATGGTGTGCTTGTTGGCGTAGTAGGCTTCACGAAGGCTCGCGTGCTTGCCCTCGCTTACGAGTCTCTTCACATAGGCCATTATGAGGAGTGTCTGCATGAACTTCCTTGTATGGGCCACGTTGAGGAAGTAGCGCCTTGAGAGCTTGTCACCCATTCTGATGAGCCTCGATTTCTCATCGAAGTAGACGTTGCTCAGCCCGCGCATCGGGATGTCGAAGTGCGGGTTTTTGCCGGCCTTGATGTCCTCAAGGATTTTCCTCGCGTGCTCGTCGAGCATCTTCAAGACTCTCTTTGGATCGTAGGAAAACTTTTCCTTGGGTCTTTCCCTGTGGATTTTGCGCTTAGGCATACTCGGCCACCTCCTCGGCTGCTACCTCTTCAACCTCTGGACTTGCAAACCTGCTCTCTATAAACCTGATGAAGTACTCCTTAATCTTCTCCTCGGGTTCTCCGGTTAGTACGCTTAAGGCCTTCGCTATCTCGGGGACGTACTTCTCGAAGGTCTTCTTCCTCTTGACCTGCGCAAGCCTCCTGTGCTTGCCGCTCAGGTAAGTCTGAAGCCTCCTTGCGGCGTCCATTATGGCCAAACGTATCTCGTTGTAAATCTCGTCAACGCTCGCTATGCTCTGTTTTCCGGTTCCTGTATAGGGGACGTGGACTGAAACGACGTTTATCATAAGGACGAGCGGGGCCCTGTCGAGGTCGTCTATTTTATAGCGCTTCCAGTCTATGGAGCGGGCCGCTTGAGTTGTCACACACGAACCAGCGTCGAAGAGGAGCGGCACCCTGTTGGCGTAGCGGTAGAGGTCGAAGCCAGCAGGAATCTCACCGCCGTAGGCTATTCCAACTTCGACCTGGAAGGGAATACCGCCGGAATAGACCTTGGGCGGTCTCGTAACGGCGGTAACGAACTCCGGCTTGAGGATTCCTCCAAGGCCCTTCTCGATGTTCTCCTCGCCGATGGGCCTCAGACCGTGGGTCGGCGGGGCGAGGAACTTCATGTACTTGAAGGCCTCGACTATCTCTTCAGCTTCGTGCCAGGTGAGCTTCTCGGGGGGTTTCTCCATTATCTTCGCTACCTGCTTGACGACCTTCGTGTAGCCCCTGAAGGCCCTGAGGACGGCTTTAACGTGCCCCTCCATGAGCTTCTGGTAGTACTGCTCCTGGAGCTTCTTGTCCTGCACGGTCTTTATCAGCCTGAGGGCGGCTATGTATTCCACAAGCTCGTCTACCTTCTTGTCACTTATCCTCGAAAACTCGCCGATAAGGAACCTCCTGACGGTGTTTCTCCTCGTCTTCTTGGCTAATCTGTAAACGTCATCGGTGAGAACTCCCTTGGGATGAGGCTTCATCTCGACAGGAGGTTCAGGAACTTCATCGCTCGACCTCGGGAAGACTATGAGCTTTCCGTCGGGCTCGATAAGCTCGATGTGAGCGTGAGGATTGGCTATAGCTGTGAGCTTGAGGTACCAGAAGACACCCTGCTTGGAGCGCATGTACTTGACGTTCTTAACCTCAAGCTCTATCCTCGTCCCACGCCAGCCCTTCGGGTTCGGGTGCTTCTCCTTCTTGACGATTTTACCCTCGTTCTTGTCAACGTCTATTTTAACCCATGCCTCAATTATCTCGTCGTCTCCGGTTGAGGTTATTACGCGCGTAGCCTTTCCGCTCGTTATCTGGGCGAACATGACGGCGCCGCTTATACCGATACCCTGCTGACCGCGGCTCTGTATGTTCCTGTGGGCCTTCGTTCCGGCGAGCATCTTCCCGAAGACGTGGGTGATGTACTTCTCTGGTATTCCCGGCCCGTTGTCTTCAACTACAACCTTGTAGTGCTCGTTTCCAAGCTCCTCAATCTCTACCCTGACGTAGGGTGGGATTCCAGCCTCTTCACAGGCGTCGAGGGAGTTGGTTACTGCCTCGTGGACTAAAGTTGTCAGCGAGCGGACCTTGCCCGTGTAGCCGAGCATTGCCGCGTTCCGCCTGAAGAACTCGCTGACGCTCTGAATCTTAAACTCCTTGAATAGCTGGTTAGCCTCGGCCATAATCACTCCTCCTCTTCCCCAGATTCATCAAGGTCTTCGGGCAGTTTGCCCTCGAGGGCCTCGTAGTAGGTTGTGGCCTCAAGCTCGAGGTCTTTCTTCCTCCGCTCAAGGTAGCGGTAAACAACCCCGTGCGGGGAACCCCTAGCGAGCTTTTCAACAGCGGTCTTAGCCACTTCAACCTGTATGGGGTTCCCGATTATCGCGACGGTCTTTCCGTAGACGCTTATGTCGGCACCGCTCATCTCCTCGATGATTTCCCTCGTCCTTCCCTTTCTTCCGATGATCCTGCCCCTAACCCTCGGCAGGGCGTTCTTCTCGTTGCCGACAACGATGTCGGTGAGGTTCACCACCTCAAGGGTCTCCCCCTCGTTGAAGAGCCTGAAAGCCCTCTCGGGAGAGAAGCCCCTTCCGATTGCCATGACCACGTCCCTGGCCTTCCACACTGCCAGCGGGTCTTCGGTTTCTTCCGTCGCTGTTATGAAGACTTCACCGGTCTCGCTGTCCACTTCTATCTTTGTCTTGGTTCTTCTCTCAATCTCCTTCTTCGTCTGTCCCTTCTTTCCGATGAGTACCGCTATCCTCTCCTTCGGGATTTTAACGAACTCCTCCTGCTCACCAAGAGCGGTGAAAGTGATCTCTTCCCCATCCTCTTCTCTCCCAAACCTGCCGTCTTTATCAACGCGCTCGTACTTCTTAAGGAGCCTCTCAAACTCGTCCATAATCTCACCTCTCAACAAGCTCGCGGAACTTCTCCTCTGGATTTTCAACATCAACCCCCTTCTTCCTGAAGTAGTTAGTGATGTTGTTTATGTCCCTCCTCAGGAGTTCAAGGCTCATTCTGTTCCTCTTCACGGTGGCCTGCGACCAGTCTATCACCACCGGTCCATCGTGGAGGAGTATGTTGTACTCGCTCAGGTCGCCGTGAACCATGTCGCCGCGCTTCCACAGGCGCTCTATAACGCCCATCGTGAAGTCGTAAAGCTCCTCAAAGTCCTCTCTATTTAACTCCTTCTCCATGTCCTTGAGCCGGGGGGCGGGCAGTTCATCGCCGACGAACTCCATGACGAGGACGTTGTTTCTAAAGATCACGGGCTCTGGAACCCTGACCGCATATTTTATCGCCCTCTGGAGGTTCTTGAACTCCCTCCTAGTCCACACGAAGACGAGCTTCCTCATGTCCTTCGGAAGGTAGCCGATCCTTGGATCGGCCGCCAGGTACTCCCATATCCGCCTGAACTCTGTGGTGTAAGTCCTGTATATCTTGACCGCTATCTTCTCCCCCTCGCTGTCAATTCCCGCGAAGACGTTGGCCTCTTTTCCGGTGCTGATGACCCCGTAGAGAGTCTCTATCTTCCCTCTCCTGTGAAGGTAGGCAAGCGTTTCCTTCGTCGTCTTATCAAAGACCTCGTTGGCTATCTTGTAGAGCTCGCTGTCCTTTTCCCGCCTCTCCCTGAGGCCGAGCATCTCCTCGATTTCCCTGTCGAGGAAGTCTTCCCTCATTGTCCATCCCTGCTAATCGGTGAAAAGCGGCTCAGAAGAGGAGCTCGCCGCCGCTGAGGAAGTCCTGGGTTATCTTGCCCTTCCTCAGGAGCCAGTCCACCTGGGTTCTCGTGTAGCGGTAGACGATGTCCCCACGCTCGTCGGTCTGGACGGGCCAGGGCTGGACGATGACAACATCGCCAACGCGCATCCACATCCTCCTCTTGAGCTTACCTGGGATTCTGCATCTCCTTACCTTGCCGTCCTCACAGCGGACGTCCATCCACCCGGCTCCGAGGGCCTGCTCAATAACTCCGAAGAGCTGCCCCTTACTCCTGTCAGGGAGAGGAACGCGAATTACCTCATCACCTTCAACATGCCTGTCGTTCTTCTTTTTACCTGCCATGAGCATCACCTCCAGTGAGTCGTGGTGAGGGCTTATAAGCTTAGCCCTGCAAAAATTCTCCAAAGCCCATAATGACAGAGGTTTAAAAAATTTTTGCAAAAAGAGATTCACAATTCTGTCCACTTAGTACACATCAAAGTTTAAAAGAGAGCTGAATATTGTGAGTACGGGAGGAAAAATGAAAGCGGTTGAAGCCGGGAATCTAACGATCTTATACAGCGGACGTCCCGCCTTGAGCGATGTAACGTTCACTCTGGAGGAAGGAAAAACACTGCTCCTCCTTGGGCCAAACGGGGCCGGGAAAACTACTCTTCTAAAGACCATAGCGTGCTTTCACAGAGAGTACACTGGGGAGCTCCGGGTGTTCGAAAAGCCCCCATGCAAGGCGAGGGATCTGATAGGCTACGTCCCCCAGAGCCAGAGCTTGAACGAGAGAGTGCCTCTAACGGCCCTCGAGGTCGTTGCCATGGGCGGCGTTTACGGAAGGGGCTTCGTCCACTTCAAGATTCCGGGGGAGGTAGTAGAGAAAGCCGAAAAAGTTCTGGAGTTCGTCGGCCTCGGCGGAATCGAAGACAGGCTCTTCCGCGAGCTTTCTGGTGGTCAAAAGCAGAGAGTTCTCCTCGCGAGGGCACTCATGAGCGATCCAAAGCTTCTCCTCCTCGATGAGCCGCTTTCAGCCCTTGATCCCAGTGCCAGAGCTGAAGTTGCCAACGTCCTCAGCAAGATAAAGCGTGAGAGAGGAGTAACGATGATAATTACGACCCACGACATCAACCCTCTCTTGGAGATAGGGGACCTCGTGATGCTCATAAACAAGAGGCTGATAGCCTTTGGTAGGCCCGAAGAAGTACTAACTGATGAAGTTATAAAGTCAGTCTACGGCCCGATGGCAAAGGTGATCCCGATTGGAGGAAAGGTCTACTGTATAACCGGAGACTTCCATGTCCACGTGGGTGGTGAGCGGATATGATCCCAGAGTTTCTCATCAGGGCTCTCCTCGCGAGCATAATGGTCAGCGTCCTCCTCGGACTTCTAAGCCCGATAATCAACACGAAGGGTCTTGCATTCCTGACCCACGCCCTCTTTCACGCCCTTCTCTTCGGTGCAGTCCTGGGAATGATACTGGCCCTTCTCCTCAACAACTACGGCCTCGTCATTCTCACGGCCTTAGTAGTGACAACGCTCCTAGTCATCCTCATAGCCCAGCTGGAGAAGATAGGATTCACCTCCGACTCCGCTGTTGGTATAGTTTCCAGCTTTGTCGCTGGGCTCACTGTCCTTGGCTTCGGCGTCCTCTACAAGGTCATGGCTACGAGACCCTACTTCCCGCTGACACAAAGCATAGTCTCATATCTAACCGGCGATATATTCCTCGTCACCCTCGACGACCTGACAATCCTTATCGTTGGAGGGGCCATCGTATTCTTCGTCCTGCTGCTCCTCTACCGCGACTTTCTGTACATCAGCTTTGACATGGAGGGAGTTGAGAGCTACGGGGGCAACGCAAGGGCATATCTCACGATCCTCTACGTTCTCGTTGGTGTAATCGGTGCTCTTATAGTCCAGACGGTTGGTCTGATAACGCTCCAGGTAGTTGCGATCCTTCCCGGTGCGATAGCGCTGATGATAAGCTCTGACCTCAGGAACGTTCTTGGCATAAGTCTTCTCTTAACCTTAACAGTCCAGCTTACGTCAGTGGTTCTTGCTTACTTCACTGCCATACCACCAAGCGGTATAGCCACGATAATGCTGGGCATAGTCTATGGCGCACTCTTGTTTAGGAGGTGAACCGATGAAGTTAGCGGGCATTGACGAGGCGGGAAGAGGGCCAGTTATAGGGCCGATGGTGATAGCGGCGGTCGTGATAGACGAGAAGAACCTTCCAAAGCTCGAAGAGCTGAATGTTAGAGACTCGAAAAAGCTGACCCCGAAGAGAAGGGAAAGGCTGTTTAATGACATAATTGAGGTTTTAGATGATTATGCAATTCTGGAATTGTCCCCCGATGTCATTGGTTCCAGGGAGGGCACGCTCAACGAGTTCGAGGTTGAGAACTTCGCGAAAGCTCTGAACTCGCTCAAGATCAAGCCCGATGTTGTCTATGCGGACGCGGCTGACGTTGACGAGGAACGCTTTGCGAGAGAGCTTGGGGAGAGGCTAACCTTTAAGGCCGAAGTTGTCGCGAAGCACAAGGCCGACGACATCTTTCCCGTCGTCTCAGCTGCTTCAATCCTCGCAAAGGTTACGAGGGACAGAGCGATTGAAAAACTAAAGGAAGAGTATGGAGAGATAGGCTCCGGTTATCCAAGCGACCCAAGAACAAGGGCTTTTCTTGAGAACTATTATCGGGAGCACGGCGAGTTTCCGCCGATAGTAAGGAAGGGCTGGAAGACCCTGAAAAAGATAGTGGAAAAAGTTGAGGGCGAGAAAAAAGCCGAAGAAAAGCAGGCTACTCTTGACCGCTATCTTCGGAAGGCTTGAACTTTTTCCATATAAAACTGGCAACTACAAGGAGTTTTGCCCTGTAAAAGTTCAGGGACTCCCTGAAAGCATCCCACCTTATCAGCTCGTTCAGGAAGACTCCCATGGAGACCGCCGCGGGCGGAACGAGTACCGTTGCATAGAAGCTGAGCTGGGTTCTTCCTCCAAGATAGTAGTGAATGGCAAAGAACCCAACCATACTCCAGAAGATAAAGAACGGCCCGCTCACATCAGGTTTTCTCTTATAGAGCCAGGGAAGGGCCAGTATCATGACGACCATTCCCATCAGAAGTACTGGGTCAGTTGACACGAAGACGTTGGGGTTAAAGTGGAAGGGGAAGGGGCGGTAGTTTATAAACCATCCCCAGAAGGGACAGGCGTAGGGGTGTCCTCCCTTGTAGCTGAGGTGCCATCTAAAGCTTCCAAGAAATTCGTTGAGCCAGGATTTAAAGCCGAGGACTTTAATGGCGGGCAGTTCGGGTATTAAAAACGCAATCCCTGGGATTATGACCACTTTCGAAAAGAACCTGATAAAAGAATTCTCGCTCTTAAGTGACTTCCACAGGAGTATAGGCCACCCAAAGGCACCACTGAGCTTCGTTGCTCCTGCGAGACCAAGAGACACCGCCGAGAGTACTCTCCTTTCATAAACTACCGCGAGGACGAACAGTGAAACAAAAAATGCCACGTGTATGTCAAGCATGGCCGTTATGGCAGTTGCCTGTAGCGTTGGATCGAGGGCGACGAAGAGGAGTGTTATAAGGGACGCCAGATAGCTTCTGCTTATCCGATACGTGGCGAGAACAGCCATTAACTCAATGAGAGCGAACTCTATTATTCCCGGAATTCTCCAGGCGATTGGCCTGTCTCCAAGCAGGAGCATGGAGAGCATTATCAAGTCTTTGCCTAGGAAGGGATGCTCCGTGTTGAGGTAGTTCTGTATGTTGTCGGCATCAGGATACCGGAAACCGGGGATTACATCATAGCTTCCTGCGGGCAGACTTGATTTTAGCTTCTTGAGAAAATCTTCGTAGTTTTCAACCGGTATCTCGTAGTATACTCCAGGAAACTCCCTGTATTCAAGCCGGTATCTGGCATCGTTAATGGCCGCAATCCAATCCGTCATGCCTAGGTTTTTTATCTCAGCACTCTTGTTCGCAAAGATTACGTTGACTCCGTAAGTTCCGTTGTGGAGGTAGTAAACATCAACGCCGAGCCTGTGGAGGAGGTTTCTGCTGGCAGGGACGTACCAGACCTCGTCTCCGATGTAATCGTTCAGGTCTGGGCGTGATGCAAAGCTGTACGAATGCCAGATTGTTCCGATCATTGTAAGAACAACAACTGCAATGAAAAGAAACCTGGCTACTCTCTCTTTCTCCATCTCAACCCCCAATGGTCATTGCAGGCAACGTTTTTAAGCCTCTCCCCGAACCTTGCAACATGCTTGAGGGAATCACCGAAGAGAAAATCAGAGAAGCGGAAGAACTTATACGAAAAGGTTACGGCGAAAAAAGGCTCCAAGCCAGGCTTGGAAAGGGCTGGAAGCTGATAACGGAGATAGCCAGGGCCAGGATAAGGGCAAGGGACAAGTTCTCAAGGAGCGATCTCTGGATGGACATGGAAGGGCTCCGCTACGCCACTCACGAGATCGTCGCTAAATACCGTGCCGAGAGGCTGAGGGAGTTCGGTGTGGAGAGCATCGTCGATGTTTCCTGCGGTATCGGCATACAGCTCATCTTCTACGCTATGAAAGTTAAGAAGGCCTATGGAATAGATATCGACCCAATGAAGATAGAATTCGCCAGAAGGAATGCCGAGAAGTACGGTGTCTCGAACATTGAGTTTATAAACGCCGATTCTCTCCTCCCAGAGACCGTTGAGAGAGTGAACGCGGATGTTGTGTTCTCCGATCCTGCGAGACCTCCTGAGGCCCCCGAGAGAAACCTTGAGGGACTTCTCCCAAGTCCTCTAAAGGTCTACGAGGCCTACAAAAAAAAGGCCCGGGCATTCATCTTCGACCTTCCGCCGCAGATGAAGCGGGAAAAAGTCCCGTGGAAAGGCGAGTTTGAGTACATAGACCTCTTTGGGGCACTGAACAGGCTGACGTTTTACACGGAACCACTCGCAAAGGCCGAGAGGAGCGCTGTTATCCTGCCAGCTGGAGTGAGGCTTGAAAGCGACCCCTCCCTCGAGAACATTGTTGAGTGGGCCGAGGGGCCGGACGATTATCTATACGAGATACCCCAGAGCGTTGACTACGCCGACCTGATAAACGAGCTCTTCCACAGGCTTCCGGTCGAAGCTAGAATGCTGCTCAGGGAGAAGAGGAGAGTTCTAGCTACCGGCGACGAGCCCGTAACAAGCCCCTACCTCAAGAGGGCGTACAGCGTCGTAGAGGTTCTCCCATTTCATCCAGTCAGGATAAACGACTTCCTCAGAAAGGAAGGCTTTGGAAGGGCAACGCTGAGGATAAGTGTCCCAGAGAGCGAGTACTGGAGGATCAGGAGGAAAATCGAGGAGAACCTCAAGGGCGAGAGGAGGGCCTTCGTCTTCAAAGTTGGGGAAAAAGCGGTAATAGCGGAAGAGCTATAACTCCTCGATTTTCGCGTTCCTTATCTTCTTTGCCCCTATCCTGAGGTCTCTGAAGTAGTTTATGTGCTCCTCAGGTAGGAAGGAGTCGAGGCTAGTTGGCCTAAGTCGCTTTTTTCTCCGGAGAGGGGTCTCTTTGGGACGCGTCTTTGGGGTTGCATCGCCGATGAACTCATCGAGCTTTCTGTCCATAGGCATCCTGTAATGAATTGACTTTGGGTATAAAGGCTTTTTCCAGAAAGCTTTTAACTCTCTCCGCTTATCAGCGGGAGAAGTAAAGGTGGTAGCCATGTGCGGCATCATTGGTTACATCGGTGACAGAAAAGCCTGTGATGTTATCGTGAAGGGCCTTAAGAGGCTGGAATATAGGGGTTACGATTCAGCCGGAGTCGTGACGGGAAACGGTGAAACTCTCGACGTTAGAAAAGGGGCTGGGAGGATAGACGAACTCACTGAGAAGCTCGGCTTTCTTGAGATGGAGGGCAACAGAGGTATCGGCCACACCCGGTGGGCCACTCATGGTGTCCCGAACGACATCAATGCCCACCCCCAGAAGGACTGCACCGGAAGGATAGTTCTCGTTCACAACGGCATAATTGAAAACTTCGCGGAGCTGAAGGAGGAGCTCCTCAAAAAGGGGCACGTCTTCAGGAGCGATACCGATACCGAAGTCATAGCTCATCTTATTGAAGAGGAACTGAAGGGCTCTGAGGATTTTGAAGAGGCCCTCCGGAAGGCCCTGAATAAGCTTAGGGGTTCTTTTGCCCTTGCCATAGTTTATGCGGATGAACCAGATAAGCTTTACGTCGTCAGGAATGAGAGCCCGCTCGTTCTAGGGGTCGGAGACGGCGAGATGTTCGCGGCGAGCGACGTTCCGGCTTTTCTCGAGTACACAAACAAGGCAGTCTTCCTAGACGACGGGGAGTATGCAATCTTGACCAAGAACTCTTACGTCGTCAAGAGGATCGACACGGGAGAAGTTGTTGAGAAACCCGTCCATGAAATAAGCTGGACACTGGAGATGGCCGAAAAAGCCGGCTATCCTCACTTCATGCTGAAGGAAATATACGAGCAGCCAAGGGCCCTTAAAGACGCCATTCACGGCAACAGAGAGATTATCAAGGGCGTCGCTGAGGAGATAGCAAATTATGACAGAATTATCTTCGTGGCTATGGGCACGTCCTATCATGCGGCACTCGTTGGGAAGTACCTCTTCCAGAGGCTCGCCAAGAAAGTTCCGATCGTTGAAGAGGCGAGCGAGTTCAGGTATGAATTTGAGGACTTGATAGACGATAAGACCCTCGTCATAGCGATAACCCAGAGCGGTGAGACAGCGGATACCCTCGCGGCAATGAAGCTGGCAAAGAGGAAGGGAGCGAAGGTGCTTGGAATAGTCAACGTTGTGGGCAGTATGGCAACGAGGATAGCCGATTTAACTCTCTACACGCACGCCGGGCCGGAAATCGGGGTCGCCGCTACAAAAACATATACAACCCAGCTCACAGTCCTTACAATGCTCGCAATAGAGCTTGCGAAGGTTCTCGGCACTGCGAGCGAAGACTACCTTAAGAAGCTCGAGAATGAGCTCATGAAAGTCCCGGAACTTGTAGAACTAGCTCTAAAACACGACAACGCTATCAGGGAGCTTGCCGATGTACTCAAGGACAAGCGGGACTTCTTCTACATTGGCAGGGGCATAAGCGTTCCAACGGCCCTTGAAGGTGCGCTCAAGCTTAAGGAGATAAGCTACATCCACGCCGAGGGGCTGAGCGCGGGCGAGCTGAAGCACGGCCCGCTTGCACTGCTTGAAGACGGTGTCCCTGTGGTTGCAATAAACCCGAGCGGAAAGGTCTTCGACAAAATGGTGAGCAACATCGAGGAGGCAAAGGCTAGGGGGGCTATGATAATTTCCCTTTCCGATAGGGAAGAACTCAGCAGGGTCTCGGACGTTCTGATAAAGATGCCTAGGGTTGATGAGCTGCTGAGTCCAATCGTGTATGTTGTTCCGCTCCAGCTCCTCGCTTATCACCTGGCCGTTTTGAGGGGCAACGACCCTGACAAGCCGAGAAATCTTGCCAAATCGGTTACTGTGGAGTGAGGTGATCCCTATGAAGACTGAAGCCAAAGAAAAATTGAAAAAGTCGAAACCCGGGGAGGGACGGGCCTTCCCTAAGGTCTACTTTTATTTTAGGGAGTACGGGCTGGCTCTCCTTGTCTTGCTACTGGCATACGTTGGATATAAAATTAGGGCAGTGACTTCCAGTTTCAAGCTGTTCCTCGATCCCGATACGTTCTATCACTTTGAAATGTATAAGCTGGCGATTCAGGACTGGATTCCCAAGTATTTTGCCTACGCAGAGCCTCCGATGGGTATAAAACCCGGGGGATATCTCGGCCTCTACACGGTTCAGGCAGTGTTCTACAAGGTGGCCCATGCTCTGTTCGGCATGAACGAGTTTGGGGCTTTCAAGGTCTGGCCGCCCTTCGTAGGGGCGATGACAGTTATAGCGGTCTACCTTGTCGTCAGAAAGCTCCACTCGGACTGGGCCGGTTTCTGGGGAGCGGCCCTAATGACGGGCTTCTGGGGAGCTATCACAAAGACTTATTCTGGCAACAACCGTGGAGAGGGACCTTTCGTGATGTTTTTCCTGTTTGCAATCTACTTCCTGCTCCTCTATCTCGATGAAGAGCACTGGAACTGGAAGAAAGTCCTTGGGCTGGTCTTTTTCATCACCCTCAGTCCGCTGTACATGGGGGTTTGGGCGGGGAGCTCGCTCGGCATCATGATTCTGCTCGCAACTGGCGTGATAGTGCCGGTAATATTCTTCACGATAGGAGACACCAGCAATCTCAAGCGCTTTGTCGTTGAGTACTACCCTACCTTTGGACTCTCCCTTGTGACCGGAATCCTGCTTGCTCGGAGCGGCTTCGTTGGCATTAGGAACTTCCTTGTGTTCTCCTTTGAGGTCCTCATAGCAAGCACGGTGCTCGTCCTGATAATGCTGTACGGCGAAAGATTCCTGAACTTCTCAGACTGGATACACAGACTTGGAACGGTGATCGCCATTGGAATCGCAGGCTTCCTGGCCTTCTATGCGTACTTTGGAAAGGCCCTCTTCAACTTCCTTAGAGCGGCCACCCAGTCAACGCCTCTCTACCAGACCGTCGCCGAGCTTCAGACTCCCAGCTGGAGGGAGGTCATCGCAACGTTCAGCCTCAAACCCAAGGGTTCAAATGGCGACAGCATCATATTCATACTCTCCATTATAGGCCTAGCCATCCTCGGATGGAAGTTCTATCTGGAGGTAAAAGAGAAGCGCTACGAGACCTACAAGCACTTCATACCCCTGTTCCACTATCTCGGGACTATATACCTTTTTAAGCAGGCAGTTCGCTTCTCTTTCCAGGCATCCGTGGCGGCAATAATTCTGGCCGCCATAGCAATGGGTGAGGCCTTCCTGTACGTTGAGAGGATGAAGGATACGGTTACTGTAAAGGCACTCTACACCGCGTTCCTCATACTGATGCTAGTTCCAATGCCATACGTAGCTGCCATCTATTCCTACAACAACCAGAAGAGCATGATGAATTCCTACAAAACCATAAACCCCAAAATGCCGGGTAGCGTTCCAGAGGCCTGGACCGACGCCCTTATGTGGCTTAAAAACAACAGCGACCCCTACGCAACCCTTCTAAGCTGGTGGGACTACGGCTATTGGGAAGAGTCCAGCCTTCTAAGCCACCGCAGGGCAGTGAGCGATGGTGGCCACGGCTACGACAGGAGGTACATCATAGCCAAGTTCTTCTCCCACAGCGGAAACGCCGGGGAGGTTGACCTGGAAGCGTGGGGAGATGACTACGTTATAACCTTCCTTGATCCGTTTGACCAGCAGAGCGACTTTGGCAAGTTCAACGCCATAGCCTACCTAGGCGGTGCAATAGCTTACGGGGAGAGGTATCCGATGTTCAGCTACGTTTCTTACAACGACATTGTAACTACTAACGAGACCATAGCAGTTAAAGTTGGCAACGGGTACGTAGTGCCCGAGATTGTGGTAGATTTAATCAGAGGACAGGTCTTCAAAAACAAAGGACAAACTTATCCGTTTGTTCTCTACATTTATCCCTACAGGACTTCCAACAACCAACTCTACCCCATTGGAATCATTGCCTATGAAAAGATCGCCTTCAGCAACTACCTCCAGCTGGGCCTTGGAATCCCAATTTCACTGGCAGGAAACGACACAGCAAAGCTCTTTGCAAACTTCAAGCTCGAATACACCGGTTACAACGGCTACGTGAAGAGACAGGGCGTTTATGACCCAAGCGTTAGGGTCTATAAGTTCACACCCTTCGCAATATACCGCATTGAGGCCATGGAGAACGGAACATGGACTAAGGTCTATGACTCGATTAACGGCGGTGGACTGGAGGTTAAGAGCGGCAACACTACTCTACCACTAACGGGCGAGCAGAAGCTTAAGCTCTACATTTCGGCGTTTGGAAGAGATGTAAAGAACGGAACGCTGATATTTGAGGCCTACAACGGCACGAAGCTGGTTGACAGACAGGTTCTTGTTGAGGGCCTCAACATAGACCATCTCAACGAAACCCCCGTTGAAGTCACAGTGAATATCCCACAGGCAGACAAGTACCGCTTCGTCCTGCTCCAGGAGGGTCCTGTTGGGGTTACAAACGGTCCAGTGTACGTTAATGGGAAGATTGCCAACCCGAGCATGCCCTTAAAGCCTGGTGAAAGCGGCAAAATTGAGCTTACAGAAGCGTTTGAGAAGGGGTACACGAACGTCAAGTTCACCCTCAGGGGTGTAGTCTATTACTACGTGACACCAAACGGCAACGACATATACAAGCCAGAGTTCTACCTTGAACCGCACATGGACATAATTGGATATATTCCAGTTGCAGAACTGGACAAAGTTCAGAGAGGAGACAACGTAATCAGCGGCCAGGCTAGCGTCCCGAAGGACTTCTTCGATTCATACGTTCAGAAGCTGAAGAAGGAGTACGGAAACAAGGTCGTAATCGTCAGCAAGCGCCTTGAGCCGATCTTCCTGGCCCAGAAGGAGTACATGCTGTGGGAAGGTCATTAAAGATTCTCCAATATTTATCCCTCTTATTTTGTTATATTTTATAATCTTCACAAATTCTACCTGGATTCTACACAATACGAACAGGAAACTTTAAATTCTGAACAATATATACTAACACCGGGCGATGGAGTTGGCAAAGGTTATACCCAATAAATACCACCCCCTGATGCAGGGGCTCTTCATATCCAGAATGTCCGACGCCCTAGACTCCCTGGGGATGAGGTTAGAAGACGTTCTGATTCATGTTAATCCTACTGGAAAAGACATATTCCTCAGATTCCATCTTAAGGTCGTTCAGACGAGCCTTACCGGCTCTATTGACGTTGAATCGACAGTTAAGGGGCTCATTGAAAAGCTCACCATGGAAGCCAACGAATCCATTGGGAGGGTGTATGGGGTAACCTTCCTCATCGACGGGATTGATGTTGAACAGGATCTTCCAAGAAAATACGGAATTCCCCGGGACAAATCCAAACTGGTGCTCAACGTCCCACCTGACCTGGAAGAGTCGGTTAGGCGGATTGGAAAGGGGCTAATCATATCCCTAAGAGATTGGGGGATACCGGTTGTCTCACTGGCTCTGAACGTTGACACCACAACTCCTAACCGTATCGGTCTGGTGGTAAAGCTGGAGAAACCCCTTGACAAAGCGGAAAAGGAGTCACTAGTTAAGGCCCTTAGAGAAAAACTTTCAGGATATGTTAAACTCTTGATAAAGAAACCCATGGAGATATCTGTTAGGGTTCTTGACCCAAGTGATAAGGTGGTTGCAAAGGTAATGAAAAAAGCCAAGCTTGCAGAGAAAGAGGTAGAGGCTATCATCGGAAACGAAGACGTCAGAGCCATAATGAAGGCCCTTGGAAAGCTCTGAGCCGCTACTCATGCTCCTTTCGCTTCTCCTCGCGTGAGTGGATGTAGTCCAGCAGGGGCTGTATCCGCTTCCACACCTCACTTATCGGACCATCACCGTCGACCCGTACATATATCCCCTTGGCCCGGTAGAACTTAATTATTGGCTCCATGTTCTTTGAGTATATCCTGTACCTCTTTCTAACGACGTCTTCCCTGTCGTCAGCTCTCTGGACGAGTTTAGAGCCGCAGACATCGCATACCCCCGGCACTTTGGGTGGGTTGTACTTTACATGATAGACTGCTCCGCAGTTGGGGCATATCCTCCTTCCGGAAATCCTCTCAACGCTCGTGTCCTCGTCTATGAAGATTTCAAGGGCTAAGTCAAGCTTAATGCCATGGTCAAAGAGGTAGTTCTCAAGGGCGATCACCTGCTCGGGCGTCCTTGGGTAACCGTCGAGTATGAAATTTTCTCTCTGACGGCGGAGCTTTGAAATTATCAGGGTATTGACGATAGTATCTGGAATGAGGTCTCCCCTGCTGAGATAGGCTTCCATCTCCCTGCCGAGGGAGGACTTTCTTTCGATTTCTTTCCTGATGATGTCCCCTGAAGAAATGTAGACGAGGCCGTACTTCTCCACTATCCTCCTTGAGTGTGTGCTCTTCCCACTTCCCGGGGGGCCAAACATAAGTATGTTCACGGATGACCACCAATAAATATTTATGTACTCAAATTGAATAAACTTTTGGTGGTGTGCGTGAAGCTGAGCACCGGGTATGTCCGCGCCAGTGGTTACGCTCATAAAGTCAGGAGGGTGCTCTTTGCCCTCGTCAAAGGGAAAGTCAATCCCAAAGAAGTTGTAAGGGCTGCTGGCGAGCTAAACGCGAGGATATTTGAGGAGTTTCAGAAGCTCGGTGTTGAAAAAGACGACGTTGTAAGGATAAGCGTTGAGTTCTCGATCCAGGATGGTTCAATAGTATGGGACTACAACACCATCTCTATCGAGGTTTATAAGAAGAGTGAAGAGGAAAGGCTGGCCAAGGCTATGGAGGAAGTCGAAGAAAGGGAACGTGAGCTTGACCAGAAGATACGGGAGGTCGAGGAGCTTGCACTCAACCTCAAAAAAGTAGCCGATGAGCTTGTGGAGAAGATAGAGGAGCTAAAGCAGGAGCACACATCCCTCAAGCTGAAGGCTGAGATGGAGGAGGCATGAACTTTTTCTAAAGGATTTAATGTCTTTTTGAAGTGAAATAAAAAGATCAATAAGTCGCTGGGACTATGAAATCCACTGGACGAGCTTCCTGACGGCTTCCCTAATCTTTTCCTCATCCTCCGATGATGGATACCCTCTGCTCTCGACCGTTGCAACGTGATCGAACTTGCTTCTGGTTATCATGGTCTCAATCTTTCTCCCGGCCACGCCGCCCCATCCGAAGGCTCCAACGATGAGAACCGGCTTCTCGTAGTTGGCCTTGTCAACGATCTCGTAGAGGGTGTAGCGTATCCTCGGGTGTATCTCTGCCTCGTACGTTGATGCGCCGATTATCAGGGCTTCAGCGCTTGGAACTTCGCCAAGTATGTCGCTGACCGCTGGAGCCTCCTTGTCGGTGAAGCGGTAAACGACCGGCTTCTTTCCGAGCTTCTTAAGTTCATCCAGAACTATCTCTATCCTCTTCTCGACGAAGCCGTACATCGAGTCATATATGACCAGAACCTTGTCCTTCTCTGGAACTCCTGCTCCAACCTGCTCATAGAACTCGAATATCCTCTTCGGATTCTTGCACCAGGCTAGGCCATGTCCTGGGAGTATCATCTTTGCTTCCTCGACGATTCCAAGCTCTTTGAGCTTCTTGATGTTCTGGACTATGTACTTGTGGTAGTGTCCTATGACCGTAACTATGTACTTGGCCACGTACGGGAGGTACTTCTTTACGACTTCCTCATTGCTGTCGTCGATGGCCTCTGGAATTGAGTAGCCACCGCCGGCATCGCAGGAGAATATAAGCCTGTCCTCAACGACGTAGGTTATCATGGTGTCCGGCCAGTGAAGCCACGGAACCGCTATGAAGCGGAAGGTCTTTCCGCCGATCTTCATCTCCTCGCCGTCCTTGACGACCTTGAAGTTCTCAACGACCCTGTCTCCATAGAAACCCTGGAGGAGGTTCTTCGCGAACTGGGTTCCGATTACCTGTGCTTTGTAGCCGTTTTCTTCGAGAATCCTCGGCAAAGCCCCGCTGTGGTCAGGCTCAGTGTGGTGGACTATTATGTGGGTAATCTCCTTCGGATCAACGAGCTTCTCTAGTGCGTCCATGAAAAGGTCCGTATACTCCTTCTTTGTTGTGTCAAAGAGGACAACTGCACCGTCGAGCTTCATCAGGTAGGCGTTGTAAGTTATCCCCTCCGGAATTTCCCAAGTGGCCTCAAAGTACCTTATCTGATCATCGTCAACCCTGATGATGTACAACTCCAGGTCAGTGCAGAGCTTCTCAACTCGAACTTTGGGCATTTTTCATCACCTCAGAATAGGTTCAAAAACCGAAATATAAAAGGTTTTTCATCCTTCCGTTCTAAACTTCGTGCTTTCTCTCCTGGTGTCTTGTCGCGTAGTCCTGTTACCTTCATTCGTTCCCCAAAAGCCCTCAATTTTTTGACACCGAATAACAACAAACGTTAAAAATTTCCTTACTCAAAAAGTGTGGGTGAAATTATGAGAAAATTTGTGTCGGTAGTTCTCATGCTACTTCTTTTAACTGTTGTCGGAGGTTGCATCTGAACTGGTTCGACCAGGTCGAATGGCGACAATAGAACAACATCAATTTCGTCGAGTGTCCCCACACCATCTCCGATCCAAAACACAAGCAGTTCTTCAGTCCTTACTCACTCAAATTTCACCAACATCGCTGACCTCCACAACACAACCACTGCTTCACTCAAGCTTGCAGAGGGAGTTTACGTTGAGATTGACCCCCGTATTGAGCTCGTTGAGACAATTTACCGTCGGGCCGAGTCTGATTGGTACAAGCGCAATGTTGATCCCGGCTTAATTGGAATAACGAGCTTTAACTGCCCCTACTTGGGCGAGGTAGACGCTTATTTTGACCCCTACAAGAACTTAACTGCCGTTAAAATGGTAGGTGAGATGATCCATGAACAGGGTTTGGCCTACGACGCTATCCCGGAGTTTGCACTTCATCTGAGTCCAAGGAACTTCTCCAAGGCTATGAACTGGAGCGATATGATAGTATACAGGCCGTATCTCAACGCCTCAAAACTTGATGAGTTCGCCTCAGCGGTGGCGGAGTTTGCCAACAAAACGGACTTTTGGAGGTTTTACAACGAGCACAGAGGGTTCTATGAAAATACGCTCAAGAGCTTCGCGAGGGAGCACGGGGACGTAGTAAACCTGACCCGCATGGAAGAGGAGTTCTTTGGGGAAAACGCTTCCGCCTGGTTTATAGACCTCCAGCTCGTTTTTGCCAGAGATGACTTCGCCTACTACTTCGATAATGAGAGTGGAAAGTACGTCTACGGCATCCTTGGGGTTACCAGCGTTTACAACAGGACGCCCCATTACAACGTGGAAGCTTCTGACTTTTTGGCCCACGAGTTCGCCCACAGCTTCGTTAACCCTGCTGTTGACAGCATTACGACCTCTTTAAGCCCTACGAGGCTCTCTACGCTCCTGTTTCGTCGAAACTCGGGATTATGGCCTACAAGAACTCCAAGGTCATGCTCTACGAGACGTTCGTTAGGGCGTTCGTGGTGCACTACCTCAACGTAACGGAGGGGCCAAAGGCGGCAATGAGGGAGCTCCGCATTGAAAACGTGACATTCTACTTCATCGGGGATGTCTACAACGCATACGTGAACGACTACATGAAGCACAGAGATAAATACAAGACCTTCGACGACTTCATGCCCGAGCTGGCCAAGGTTATCGAGAAGGTTTATGAAAGAACTGAAGGCGGAAAGAAGATCAGCGATTCCTAACGTTTCTTTCACTTTTTATCTCTTTCTGCCGCTTCAAAGACCTCTTCCAGATCCGGAAGCTCGCTTATCGGATAGACCTTGAAGAAAACCACCTTTCCTTCCTCGTCGACCAGCACGTTCGCCCTCTCAGAGAAGCCCCCGTCTTCCCTGAAGAGATCATAGAGCTTTGCAACCTCACCGTGCGGCCAGAAGTCACTTAAGATCCTCAGCTTCTTAAGCCCCATGTGCTCGGCCCATGCCTTCTTTGTGGGAACCGAGTCAACGCTTATTCCCACCGGGACGACGTTCAGCTTCTCAAAGCGCTCGTAGTTCTCATCCAGAGCCTTCATCTGCTTCTCACAGACGGAAGTCCACGCAAGCGGGTGGAAGGAAAGGAGGACTTTCTTACCCCTGAAGTCGCTGAGCTTAAACTCCTCACCGTTCTGGTCTTTAAGGGCGAAATCTGGTGCCTTTTCACCAACTTTCATACGATCACACTCCAAATCAGTTTTTTCAACATGTGGAAACAAAAGCAAAAAGAAAACCTCTCACGTCTTCATAGCTTCTTCTCCTCGAAGAACTTCTTGACGAGGCCGAGCTTCGGTTCGCGCTTCCAGAGCGGCGTTTTGTCCTTCCTGTAGGCAGGAACCATTTCCTCGAAGGTGGGCTTCTCGTGGATGTAGAATATTCCAAGCGGGAGCGGGTCGCTCTCCAAGGCCCTCTTGAAAGCTGCTTCCCTGTCATAGGGGTCGTGGTCATCCATCCAGTAGGTGTGCTCCCTGTACCAGGCGTAGGTGTTCACCTTGTTGAAGCTCACACAGGGATGGAGGATGTCAACTATTGCCAGGCCTTTATGCTGGATGGCCTTCTTGATGATCTCAACGCTCTCCTTGAAATAACCCATGAAAGTCCTCGCAACGAAGGAAGCGTCTAGCGCAATTCCGAGGGCGACCGGGTTAAAGGGCTCTTCAAAAACTCCCCATGGCTGGGTGGGGGTCTTCATGCCCTTCATGGTCGTTGGAGAGGCCTGTCCCTTTGTAAGGCCATAAACCTGGTTGTCGTGGATGAGAACCGTTATGTCCGGGTTCCTCCTTATGGCGTGGAGCAGGTGGTTTCCGCCCTCGGCGTACATGTCGCCGTCTCCACCTTCCGCTATAACCGTAAGCTCAGGGTTTGAGGCCTTGACTCCGGTTGCTATAGGGATTGCCC
The DNA here is from genome assembly GCF_001592435.1 of Thermococcus peptonophilus. NCBI lineage: Archaea > Methanobacteriati > Methanobacteriota > Thermococci > Thermococcales > Thermococcaceae > Thermococcus > Thermococcus peptonophilus. The sequence continues at coordinate 198,157 of NZ_CP014750.1, read as the reverse complement.
TTCCGTGGAGCGTGTGATAGCCATTGGCGTTGATGTAGTGTGGCATCTTGGCGGCCTGGCCGATACCACTGATGATTGCCACTTGATTAGGCTTCAGTCCGAGTTCGGCTAAAGCGGTGATAAGGATGTTCCTTATGCCGAAGTTTCCACACCCGGGACACCAGGCTATGTCCTGGCTTCCGGGCCTTTTAGGCTCGAAGAGCTCCCTACCAGTGGGAAGCTGGACGTTCATTCTATCACCTCCTTGAGGCCCTCGAGGACCTCTTCAACCGAGAACGGTCTCCCGTCGTACTTCAGAATCCTGTGGTGCACCTCAACGCCGAACTCCTTCTTGAGGAGCTCTGCGAACTGGCCGGTGATGTTGTTCTCGACGTCGATGAGAACCTTACCCTCGAAGAACTCTCTTACCTTAGGGTTGAGCGGATAGACCCAACTGAAGTGGAGCAGAGCAACATCCTCTCTTCCGAGCTTCTCAAGGGCCTCTTCAACCACGTGAAGCGTCGAACCCCAGGCTATAACGAGGTATTTTGCGTTCTCTCTGCCTATCAGCTTCGGCAGGGGGGCGTTTTTCTTTATGGTCTCAAGTTTTCTGACTGCCCTCTTCTCCTGCATCTTCACCGTCAGTTCAGCGTCCTCGGTTATGTCGCCCCACTCATCGTGTTCGTTTCCGTTGGCTATCACCACGTCCTCGCCGTAGCCGGCAACCGCCCTAGGCGAGATCCCATCCTCGGTAAGTTCATACCTCCGATAGCCGGGCTTCGCCTCCACTATGTGGCGCTCGAACTTGACCTTCTCCACATCGGGAGCCGGAAGGTTGTAGTAGGTATCAACGAAGTACTGGTCGGTGAGGATTATCACTGGAACCTGATATTTGTCGGCTAAGTTGAAGGCCTCGGCAGTCAGGTAGAACGCCTCCTCAAGGCTTCCCGGTGCTAGGATTATCCTCGGGAAGTCTCCGTGGCCGGAGTAGAGGACAAGGTTCAAATCGCCCTGCATCGTCCTCGTTGGCAGACCTGTGGCCGGCCCTGGCCTCTGGGCAAGGTGGACTACCACTGGGTTCTCAGCCATCCCCGCTAAGCTTATAGCCTCACTCATCAGTGCAAAGCCGCCACCGGAGGTGCTAACCATAGCCCTCGCTCCAGCGTACCACGCTCCGATGGCCATGTTTATGGCCGAAATCTCGTCCTCGACCTGCTCGACAACTATTTCAAACTCCTCCGCGTGCTGTGCCGCGAAGGTCGAAACCCCTGTTGACGGGCTCATCGGATAGAAGCTCAGGAAGTTCATGCCTCCGGCGAAGGCCCCTATTCCGACGGCTTCTGTTCCGGTCAGGAGAACCTCTTCCTTAACCCTCTCGTCCCTCTCCACTTCAACTTTTATAGTCCCATCCTCGCAGAGCTTTACTCCCAGCTCGTAGCCCTTCTTAGCGGCTTCTATGTTCTTCTTTACGACGTTCTCGCCCTTGCTTCCAAAGCGCTTCTTTAAGTACTCTTCCACCGCCTTAAAGTCGCCGTGGAAGAGGCCGACTATTAGTCCAGCTGCCGTCGTGTTTAGATAGAGCTGGCTTCCCACCTCCATTGCCATCTTCGTAAGTGGGACCTCAACAAGGTTGACATTTCCTAGAAATTCTTCCTCGATGTTTTCCTTTTCTCCAAGGACAACGGTGTTCTCGCCGAGCCTATCTTTGACCCAGCTTAGAACGCCCTGCTTGAAAGGTACGAGGATGTCTATCCTCTTTACAAAGGCCCTAACACGTTTTGAAGAAACGCGTATCTCCGTGGTATTTATTCCTCCCCTAATTCGGGACATGTATTCCTTGTTTGCATAGACGTGGTAGCCGGACTTCTTAAGTGCATGGGTGAGTATCTCCTCCACCGTCTGAATGCCCTGTCCAGCTGCTCCGCCTAAAACAATGGAGACATCCCCCTTAAACTTGGTCATGCTTTCTCACCACCGGGACGGCCCTGGGAGTACCTTTTAATGGGGATCCTTTGCCGAGCATCAGACCAAAACGAAAAACGGAAAGAACACGCCTTAGAGCACTTATGTTCATTTTTAACCACCAACAGGTAATAGTACGCAAAGCTATATAAAGATTTCCGGCCCAATCCCGTTGGGGATGTGAATTGGAGAGTATCAAAAATCAAGCCGGTGCCGCAGTTTTTGCCGGTGGCTGCTTCTGGTGCATGGAGGAAGCATTTGAGAGGCTTCCCGGAGTGATTGAGGCCATCTCTGGCTACACCGGCGGCTGGGTGGGGAGTCCCACCTATGAACTGGTCTCCACTGGGAATACCGGTCACAGGGAAGCGGTTAAGGTAATCTACAATCCATCGAAAATTTCCTACGAGCGCCTTCTCGAGGTCTTCTGGAAGAACATAGACCCCACGGATCCGGGCGGCCAGTTCGCTGACAGGGGCGACCAGTACAGAACTGCGATATTCTACCTCAACGAGGACCAGAAAAAGTTAGCTGAGGAATCGAGGAAAAGATTAGAGTTCTCCGGGATATTCGACGAGCCGATAGCTACCGAGATTCTTCCAGCGAAGGAGTTTTATCCGGCTGAAGACTACCACCAGGGCTACTATTTCCGCTTTGAGACGAACTACAAACACTACAAGCTCTACTCTGGAAGGCTGGGCTTTATAAAGTCGGTGTGTGATGAAAACCGGCACTTCAGGCTCTTCCCTGAGAGGGAGCGCTACTGGCTCGGCTATGTTAAGCCCAGCGATGCGGAGCTTAAAAGCCTGTTAACTCCCCTCCAGTGTAGGGTTACACAGCTCGGCGATACGGAGGGGTCTTTCCACAACGAGTACTGGGACAACCAGGACGAGGGGATATACGTTGATGTAATCTCAGGCGAGCCCCTCTTCAGCTCCCCTCGACAAGTACGACTCCGGAACCGGATGGCCGAGCTTTACAAAGCCCCCGGAGGAGTGGGCCGTCGTTGAGGCTGATGAGTGCGAGGGATTCCTCTGCGGGCGGGAAGTAAGGAGCCGCTTTGCATGTTCACACCTTGGTCATGTCTTCGACGAGCCCACACCAACAGGAAAGCGCTACTGCATAAACTCCGCGGCACTCCGCTTTATTCTGAGGGATGAGCTTAGAAGGTACGGTTACATCGCCTACGAGGTGATTTTTAGGTAGTCACCCGAGAAGTTGGTGAAGGCCTATGGGGGCGGTAATAAGAGCGGGAGACCAGGAGTTTCCGATCAGGAGGGATTCCTGGTACTTAGTCGTCTATTTTAACGAAAGCCTCCAGTATCTCTCTATTCCATCTTCCAGCGAGAAAGACCTTGAAAGGCTCGCTCTCTGAAAAGATGGAGGAGTTCTACACAAGGCTCGGCTTCCTGGAAGACCTGGAAGAAGTAATGGACATGAGGAGAGCCGCAAGGGAATTCCTTGAAAAGCTGAAAAATCGGGAATGAACTAATCTCTGCTCCTTAAGGCTCCTGTCCTGAATCACTCAGCCGGGGCGTAGTAGCACCTCTTCGGCGAGACTATCTTCCCTTCCTTCTTGAGCTTCTTTATCGCCTTGTCAACTTCCTTCTTATCAAGGCCAGCTAACTCGGCTATTTCAGCAGACTTGAGCGGCCTACTTGCCTCCTTGAGGACCTTGAACACGAGCTCGACACTCATCTTCTTCACCTCCTAGGTTCGCATTTTGAAATTTTGAGGTTCGAACTTATAAGTTTAACGTCCGAAAGCGTTAATAAGGGCGGTGTTCAACATAGTATGGTGATTCTGTATGGAAGTTACCGAGAAGGAAATCTTTGAGATTGCCATGAACTCCGAGATCAGAGCCAAGGAGGCCTATGAAAAGCTCGCTTCTATGACGAAGAGTGACATCATAAAGGATGAGCTTCTCTTCCCGCCAAAGAGGAGGACAAGCACAGGGAGATAATAGAGAAGATGGCCGAGCGCTTCGCTTCTGAATCCGGCGAGCCGAAGAAGATAGAGATAGAGGTCATGGGAGAGTTCAAGGTCATAGCCGAAAAGATGGCCGAGGCCATCAAGAAGCCAGATATAAACCTCGACGAGATATATGAGATAGCGATGGAGGCTGAACTGGTAAGCGAGAAGCTCTACAAGGAGCTCGCCAAGTACGCGAGCAACGAAAAGACTAAGCTCCTCCTTGAGATGCTCGCCGACATGGAGAGGAATCACTACAACATACTAAGGAAGCAGTACGACTACATAATGCGCTATCCGGATATCTACAAGGAGGAGCTCTACGACCAGCTTACGAAGGACATAAACTTCAACTTCTGAGGCCTTTTGCCCCTTCTATTCTCTTTCAACCCCTGTTGTATCTCGCAAAGAAGCCGTAGAATATCAGCGTTGCCACTACATATAGCGTAGCGGTTGTGTAGAAGGGGTAACTGAGCGAGATCGAGAATAGTATGCCCCCTATATAGTTTCCGATGCCTCTCATGAAGGTGGAGAAAGCCCTCCTTATCCCGGCGGCTGTGGCTTTCTCTTCCGTCGTGAAGAAGCCCATCATGAAGGAGTCGTTTATCGGCCAGACGATGTTCATGAGGATTGAGCGGACAATGTAGAGGAACGCCGCCAGAAGAAAGACGTCAATTAGAGGAAAAGTGGCGAAGAGCAGGGCTGCAACGAGCTGGAAGGACGTTATGACGTTCACGGGCCCTATTTTTTCCACCAGCTTTGGAAGGCCGAAGGAGCCGAGGCCCATGACAAGCTGCTGGAAGAAGAAGACGCCGCTTATGGCTGCCAAAGTCTGGCCAAAGCGGATGTTGAAGTAGAGGCTCATATAGGGGATTGTTATTCCCGCACCGAGTCCGATGAGGGCGCTTGGGAGGGAGAACTTCAGTATCTTGATCACCAGCTCCCTGTTCCAGTTTATCCTCGGGTTCTTCACGGGGACGTCCTGAATAACGAGTAGTGCCGGAATTACCAGGGCAAACTGGAGGAGCGCGAGTGAGATGACCAGGCGGTAGGCTATCTCCGGCGTAAGTCCAAAGGTATCTGTTAGAAAGTCCGGGGCAAAGCCCGCCGTAAGGACTCCGAGGGCGTTGAATATCGTCCCGAGGCCGAAGCTGATCGAGAAGGCGTGGTGTCTGAGTTTCTCCCCAACTTCCTCGCTTAGGAGTGCGGAGAAGTTGGGCTGTCTGATACCCATATTGGCTCCAACGAGAAAGAACCCAATGAGAAGGACGTATTTGTTGAACGCCAGAACCTGGAAAAGCCTCCCCATGAGACCGAGGACTGCACCCAAAAGAAGGGTCTTCCTATAGCCGAGCCTGATGGAGATCTGGCCGGCTATAAGGAAGAACATCCCTCCGGTGAAAGTCTGAACGGAGAAGAAGAGCCCCATGGAGTCCATGCCGTAGCCGAGGGCGCGGAGGTAGAACGGCATTATGAATATCGAGAACTGGAGAAAGAGCTGGCCGGCTGCGTTGGCAACGATGAGTACCTTTGCGTCCCTTCCGTAACCGCTGAGCATAGTTGAAGTTCCGATTGGTGCGTTTATAAGGATATCGAAACGGTTCTCCCTGGTTTAAACTTATGCCTTGGTCATTGGAAGACGTGGGAAGAGAAGCCCCGAACCTTTAGGCTTTGTAAAGCTCTTCTTTCAGCTCTTTTTCTATGGAAAACGCCCTTTTAATGTCTCCAATAACCACTGCCCCAACAAGCTTCCCATCCTGGAAGAATGCCTTAGTGTGCCCATCGATCCACTCACCATCTCCCCTCGTCTTTCCAATGATGGCTATCGGCAGATCTCCGAACTTGAAGATTGATGAGCGGAGTTCGAAGGGATAGCGGTCCTCTTTTCCCCGAAGGATGTTTGCGAGAACCCTCGCGTGACCGGTAGCCCCCTTTGCCGTGCCGCAGATGATCCCGCTGTATTCTGCGCAGTCTCCGATGGCGTAGACATCCTTAGCGGATGTCCTGAAGTGGTCGTCTATCAGAATTCCCCTCCCGGTCTGTATGCCGCTCCTCCTCGCTATCTCAACGTTTGGGACTATCCCAATGGCGCAGATTTTTACTTTCCCCTCTATGTACCCCTTGCTCGTTTGAATGCCGTTTTCATCTGCCTTCAGGAGTTCCGCGTCAAGGTGAAACTCAACACCTGCTTCTCCCAGCCTTTCCCTTATTAGTCCGCTGAGCTCTTCGTCGAGGCCGAGAAAAGTGTCCCGTCTGTGGATTAGCTTGACGCCGTAACCGGCCTTTGCGAGGTTTCCGGCCAGTTCGAGACCAATAAATCCCCCTCCCACTATTAGGGCCTCTCCGTGCTCCTCAAGCAGGGCCTTTATCCTGTCTGCATCCTCAATGCTCCGGAGCGTGAGGAGGTGTTCCTTCCCCTCAACGGTAGGCTCTCTCGCTCTCGCCCCAGTGGCTATAACCAGGATATCGTACGGGTATTCTCCTTTATCCGTGATGAGAACTTTCCTCGCCCTGTCTATCAGCTTTGCCTCCTCGCCAAGCCTCAGTCCTATTCCCTTTCCCTCGTACCAGTCGATGGGGTAAGGGAAGAGCTTTTCCCTCTCTATCAGGCCAGCGATATAGTGACTCAGCATGGGCTTCGAGTAGAAGGGGACTTCTTCCCTCTCAATGATAAGCACTTCGTGCTCTCCGGACAGTTCTTTGGCAAGCTCAACCCCTCCTGGGCCGTTCCCGATGATAACGACTCTCATAACTTTCACCGGTGGGGTTTCTCGTGATAGTATTTAAGGGGTTTGAAAACCGGAAGTTTGAAACTAAAGAAAAAGCTGAAGCTAGGTTAGAATTCTCCCCGCATTGGGCGGTTCAGGCTAACGTGAAAGGTAAGCCCTAACCCTACTCTCGAACTCCGCGAAGTTCGGAACTCCGATGAACTCCACCCTGTTGTTAATGAGGATCGTGGGAGTGCCCATAATGTTGTGCTCCATGGCCTTTCTCTGTCCCTCGGGAGTTGCGACGCTCACTTCCTTCGCGACGACGCCTTCGTATCTTCTCTCCAACTCTTTAGCCATCTGGAGGGCGATCGGGCAGTACGGACAGGTGGGAGCCGTTATGACCTCGATGATTACCTTCGGCCCCTTCGGTTTGGCCTCTATCATGCCGGCCCTCTTCATGAGCTCGAGCATCTTCTTTCTCCTGATCATCTCCAGCTCGTCCACCCTCTCACCCCCGAAGAAGTTTGTGGGAGAAATTTAAAAACGAATCTATGAAAGTGCTTTCAGGTTCATAAAAACGGAATATTCTGAAAGGATAGCGGCTTCGTAGTTATCTAGACCTTCCCGAGCACCTCAACGCGATCTTCGCGAGTTTTCCATGGATGTAGTACTTGTCGGACTCTTCTCGCACTATAATTTCCACGAGTTCCTTCAGCTTTCCATCAGCTCTTGAAATTTCCCACCTCTATATCCGGTGATGGTTTCCAGTTCGTTTGAAGTGCCAAAACTGCCGAGCTGGACTATGTGCAGAAGCTCCTCTATCTGGGTCTGGATTAGTTCTCTCTCCCTCAGAATCTCCACCTGCTTTCTGCGGGGGAGGACAGTTGTATCTTACAGCAGCTTTAAGGGTGCTGGTTCCATGACACATTTCATGACTGATAGCATATTTGGGGTTTTCTTCAAAGCCTTTCCGCTTTTGTCATGACATAAGTCATTGACTCCTTTTAGGTTAAGAAACCGCAAGACTTTTATGAAGAAGAGTTCAATAATAATCCGAAATATGACATATGTCATAAAAAGGGAGGTTGATGGACATGGCTATACGCGTTCCTGAAGCAGTTGGTATGCTCTGCAACCAGTGCTCGATGAGCCTGGCTGGAGGGTGCACAATCAGGGGAGTCTGCGGAAAGGACCCCGACCTCAACTCACTGCAGGAGGCCCTTCTCTACGGGATCAAGGGAACATCGGCTTACTACTATCATGCTCTTGAAGTCGGCTACGACGATCCAAGAATCGGCCACTTCTTGGCCGAGGCTCTCTATTCAACGCTCACCAACGTCAACTTCGACAAGAACCGCTTCCTCCAGCTCATCCTCGAGAACGGAAGGGTTCACCTGGAGGCCATGAAGCTCCTTGACAGGGCCTACGTTGAGACCTTCGGAAGGCCCGAACCGGTCAAGGTTCCAACTGGAACGGCCGAGGGACACGGCATACTCGTCACCGGTCACAGCTACAAAGCACTATATGAACTTCTCAGACAGATAGAGGAGAGGGGCCTTGAGGACGAGATAAAGGTTTATACCCACGCTGAGATGTTCCCCGCTCATGCCTATCCTGAGCTCAAAAAGTTCAAGGCCCTCTACGGCAACTGGGGGGGGTCTTGGCTCTATCAAAAGAAGGAGTTCGCGGAGTTCCCCGGGGTTATAGTGGGCACCAGCAACTGTGTTCAGCAGCCGACAAAGGCCTATCAGGACAGAATCTTCACCACAGGGATAGCGGGCCTTGAGGGAGTGCCGCACATAGAGGACTACGACTTCGAGCCCGTGATAGAGAGAGCTCTCGAAACTCCGCGGATGGAACATATTGAGGGAGGAAAGCTCCTCACCGGCTTCCACCACACGAACGTTCTGGCTATGAAAGACAAGCTGATAGAACTCATCAACGAGGGCAAGATAAGGCACATCTTCGTCGTCGGCGGCTGTGACACACCGCACAAGGGCATGAGCTACTACGAGAGGCTCACAGAACTGATTCCGAAGGACGCCCTCATACTCTCCGCCGCCTGCGGCAAGTTCCGCTACAACGCGAGGGACTACGGCACAATAGAGGGAATCCCGCGCTTCCTCGACTTCGGCCAGTGCAACAACGTCTACTCCATAATCGAGATAGCCATGGCCCTCGCCAGCGAGCTGGGAACGGACGTCAACTCCCTGCCGGTCAGTATCGTCCTGAGCTGGATGGAGCAGAAGGCCGTGGCGATACTCTACTCGCTCCTCTACCTCGGCATAAAGGGCATCTACATCGGACCAAAACCGCCGGAGTTCCTCACACCTAACGTCTTCGATGCCCTAAGGAGACAGTTCGACCTGAGGCTCATAGGCGATCCTGAGAAGGACCTTAGGGACATGCTCAACAAAGGGGTAAGGGTTGAGGAGAGCGCTCCACTTGCGGAAGAGTTGGAGTGACTTTTCTCTCCTCTTTTTGCCATTCATTCTCTTGAAAGCCTCAAAGGGGCGTTAGTTTTCCAAGCGTTCTGTTTATAGGTCTGTATCTCTCGGATCTTTGAAAGCCGAATTCAAGGCAAAGAACTACTAGCGTTTGGCAGTTGGTCTGAAGATGAAGTCAAAAGGGAACATGGTGCTTACTGTAGTTCATGTACTGCTGATGGTCTCTGACGGATCTGTAATGAAGGGGACACCTTCTTACTGGGCGCAAACTTGGAGAACGTGGTGGAGTATTAAAGAAAGGCCGGAAAGCTCAAAAACTTCCGCTTCCAAGGCCGCAGATCCTTGCGAACGGACAGATGGAGCAGTCCTCGGTGTATGGCTCCAGAGGTGGCTCACCTTTGACGGCCTTCGTTATTTCTTTTGCCTTCTCCATGTTCTCCCCATCTCCCTCAAGGACGAGAGTCACGCTACCCTCGGCCCCTCCGGCGCCTCCAGCGGCTATTGGTATTGCTTCCACGCCTGCCAGTATTTTGTACGCCTCCACCTCCGTAACCGGGTGCGCATGGGGTATGGGCACGAGGGCAGCGTAGAGTCCGGTTCCCCAGTCGAAGGAATAAATCCCCGTCAGCTTCGCGCTCTCCTCGACGGGCGTCGGCACGAACTTCTCAAGGCTTATGGGCGTTATCGTGAGGACTCCCTTGGTTATTGTCCAGCCGAAAGTCTTTCCTATAGTCCCTCCATCGGGAGCTGCCGCAAAGACTGCCACGTTCCAGTTTATATCTATGGCGTTGCCGCCTTTGATGAAAACGTCCTCTGGCCCCATTTCCTTTAGGGCCTCAAGCGGTTCCCCTTCGAAGGGCTTTCCCTTGTAGAGAACGAGGTGCTTCGGCCAGGTCGCCTTCGGAGTAACGCACGTCCTCCCCTTGCTTATAGTTCCCACCGTCCACTTTTCCTTCTCGATCTTCTCGCCGAGAAGCTCCTCCGCTATGTAGGCTGCAGTCGTTCCGGTCGCTATGTAAACGAAGCCGTTCTTGAGGGCTTTCTGAACCTCATCCATCGCGACAACGGCTTTGGCTATCAAACGTTTGCTCTCTGAAGGCCTCAAAGTCACGAGAGCCCTCTGCATGAGAATCACCCCATTAAAATTTGCGTCTCAACCTTATTAAAATTGTGGGAAAGGTAGGAAAGAAACAAACGGGCTCAAAGCGATTCAATAGCGGCTTTAACATCCTCAAGCGGTTCTTTGATAACCTCAACTATGTCGTCGGCAGTGTTTATGGCGACGTAAGTTTCTCCGCCCTTCTCGTAGATGAGCACCGGACAGGGGGCAAAGGAACCGATTTCGTACTCGACCTTGGTCATTTCGTAGAACTTCTTCGGGTTGCAGACGTAGAGAATCCTGTAGGGCTCCATCTCAACGCCGAGCTTCGCCTTAACCACATCGCTCGGCGTGAACTCGAGCACCACCTTGTAGCCCTTCTCCTCAAGCCTTGCCTTAAACTTCTCCTCGGCTTCCTTCAGGGACATTCCAACCTTTCTCCTGTACCTGAACATTTCACCACCCCCTTAAAGTTTTGAGAGCGATTCGAAGAGCGCACTCCACAGCTTCAGCGGCGTAACTTCGGTCAGCATCAAAACTCCGAGGGCTATGAGGGCAACTCCGAGGGCTATTTCCCACTTTGCCCTCTTTGAAGCCCCCAGTGAAAGCCGGTTTGAGAGGAACTTCCTGTTGACCCACTCGGCGAGGTCTTTCGAGGATGTGAGAAGATAAACCGTGAGCCCCATCCCGAGGCCGTAAGTGCCCATGACCACGACTCCGCTTAGGGTGTCTCCACTCAGGGCCGCCGTGAGAACTGCGAAGCCCACGTAGGGCGCTATACACCCTAACCAAGTTGCCCCAAGGGCAGAGCCGAGGGCGAAGTCATAGGCGAGGCCGCTATTCTTGGACACCCTGTCCGATGGGGAGAAGCTTAGAACCCTCTCCATCCTTGTCCTCACCCTGTCACTAACGAAGCTGAGGCCGACGACTATGAAGCCCGCCCCGCCGATGAGGTAGAGGGCCCCCTGTATCCCGGAGGCGTACTCCCCAAGGCTCCCCACGAGGGCACCGAGGAGTGCAAACGAGACCACCATCCCCGCAACTATGGCCTCAACACTTCTCCTAGCAAAGGTGAGCGAGAGCGTGCCCACTATTATGGGCAGGACGCAGGGGGAGAACACGCTCACGATTCCCGCGGAGAATATCGGGAGAAGAACGGCAAGGCTTAGGTTTGTGTTGGGGGCTCCCTTCGAGGCTCCCTTTTCTGCCGTCTCGCTTTGAGCACCATTGGCTCCGGTGGTGTTTTGGAGCTCGTCTCCTACAGCAGTTTTTACGAAGAATTCAAGGCCATTAGGATTCAGCGCCCCAACGGCCACTCCCTTAAGAACCTTCGTCCCGTTAACGACCTTGAATATCACCATCGTCGGTGTTCCAGGTACTCCAACGCTGATTTCCTCGCCAGGCTTCTTGGGCGTGTAGTAGCCGGAGTTGTCCGGCTGGAGCACGAGAACCTTGTCATAAACCCGATAGCGGAGCGTCGTTATCTCTCTCCCTCTGTAAACGTCAACGGCGACCAAATTAAGTCCTTTGAGGGCTTTCTTGGCCTTTTCCGTTGGGAAAACGCTATCCTTCATGTATTGGCAGGCGGGACAGCTCTCAGAGTGGTAGAAGATGAAGAAGTACTCTCCCTCGTGAGCGGATATCAGGGAGTTGAGCTCTTCCTTGCTCGAAACGTCGTGGAACTTTAGTCCTCCGTAGGAGACCTCACCGGCCACCACGAAGCCCGTGAAGAGCAGGGACATTATGAATACTGGGAGCGCCCTCCGCACTTTATCCACCTAAACTGCCTCTCCAATGCCGTTAAAAAGACTTTTCTTGAAGCGTTTTTCATCAAAAGGTCATCGGAACGTAGCCCTTCTCCAGGTGCTCCGCTATGATTTTTCCGACGTACTCCGTCCTGACGTATCTCTGCAGGGAGACCTCAAACCCCTCAAACTCCGCGATCCTCTTGCAGGCTATCGGGAGTTTTCCAAGCTCTCTCAGCTTCTCAATCCATGGAAGGAATCGCTCGTCTCCATTGGCTATCGCCCTCTCTATAGGGCCGAAGAGGATAACCTCAACGTCCTCGACCCAGCCGTGCTTGATAGCATTGGCCGCCCACATGAAGCCCGGTAAAGCACTCTCGTCGTCGCTTGAGATTATCACCAAAGCCTTCACCATTTTCACCCCTCCAGAGCCTTCACGAACTCCTCAAAGTTCCCGACGGATATCTCCTTTTCCCCTGCTATGACGTTTATGTTGCCACAGGCGTACTTCGCGCAGAGCCCTATGCATTCTTCAACGCTAACACTGTAACCTTTCTCTTCGAGGAGCTTCATAACCTCGTCGAGCCTCTCCCCGGCGCAGAACTTACAAACCTTAGCTTCCATTACTCTCACCGATCTGTGCTTAATAAAGCAGGCTTATGGCCCTTATCCTTTCCAAAATGGAAAATTCCTCTGAAAAGGATTAACATTTATGGCACACATGGGTGCACCACGTGAGCCCCCATGACTGCATCAGCCTGGGCCCGGTAGGAAGCTCCCCTAAAGAAACCCTTGTCAGAAATGGCTTAAAAGTGTTGAAGAGATTGGGCTCCTGATGGCTACTTAAACCTCTTCCCAAATTCGTTGTGGCTCACCTTCTCCCACTCAAAGACTTCATCGCCGTGGGGCGGCTTGTTCTCTGCTGGATAGCCTATCCCAACGATGCACAGCACGCGGTAGTTTTTTGGAATTCCTAGAAGCCCCCTCACGTATTCTTCTGCTGTTTTAGTCTCATTGTGCATCCTGTTCCTTATCTGCACCCAGAATGAAGCTAGACCCAGGTCAAACGCCGCCAGCTGAATGTGCTCCGCCGCTATGCTAGCATCTTCAACCCAGACGTCACTCCTGCTCTCGTCGGCGGCAACGACTATTGCCAGCGGCGCCGTTTTGAGACCCGATGCTCCCAGTTTGGCCCTTGAAAGGGCCTCAAGCTTTTCCCTGTCGTCCACGACTATGAAGTGCCAGGGCCTCCTGTTGTAGGAGCTGGGCAAGAGGAAAGCCGCTTCCAGGAGCTTTTCTATAAGCTCTCTCGGTACAGGTTTATCCCGAAAGCGCCTTATGCTCCTCCTCTTCCTCAAGACTTCAAAGAACTCCATGTTCCACCACCGGTGGAAGTTCTTGGGGGAGTTTAATACCCTTCCGCCTCTTCCCAGAACTGTCCAGAACCTTTGGTTTTCAAAAGCCTTTTTTGAGCCCCTGCAGAAAGTCCCGATGGTGAGAACATGCAGGTGAAGATGGACTTTTCGAGGCACTTCCCTATTATTGGAATCGAGGGACAGAGGAAGCTTGGAGAGAGCACCGTCGCCGTTGTGGGAGCCGGCGCGCTGGGAAGCTGGGAGGCCTACTTCCTCCACAAGCTCGGAGTGGGGAAAATTATCGTCATCGACAGGGACTTTGTGGACGAGAGCGACATTCCAAGGACGATCTACACGAAAGGGGACGTTGGAAAGCCCAAGGTCGAAGCGCTGAAGGAGAGGTTCGGTGTAAAGGGCTATTTTGAAGACCTCAACCCCGGGACTGTTAACCTGCTCGACGGGGCAGACCTGATACTCGACGGAACCGACAACATCTACACCAGACAGGTGATAAACGACTACGCCGTCAAGAACAACAAACCCTGGGTTTACGTGGGGGTACTGGCCACCTACGGCAACGTCATGCCAATAGTTCCCGGAAAGACGGCCTGCTTCCGCTGTCTCATGCCAAAGCTACCCGAGAGCCCGATGCCGACCTGTGCAGTGGCCGGAATAATGAGCTATGTCCCACCTCTGGCCGCTTCATTAGCGGTGAGCCTCGCGGCCAGGATGCTCCTCGGTGAGGAAGTTAGGAGCGAGCTCATATTCTTCGACACCAAGCCCCTCGACTTCGAGAAGGTTGAGGTGCCGAGGAGGGAGGACTGTCCGGCATGCTCCCTCAGGAAGTTCGAGTTTTTAGAAAAGCGGATCAAGATAGAGCGCCTGTGCGACGGCTCCATACAGGTGACGCCGCCGGTGAGGATGAACATAGACTTTGATCATCTTGAAGAAAGGCTGAAGAAGCTCGGCATCGAGCCGCTGAAGACGAGCCAGTTCATCCAGTTCGAGGACGACTACCTTGAGATACTCATCTTCCAGGGTGGTAGGATGGTGATAAGGGGCGTTGAAGACGAGAACGAGGCCAAGAACGTGTTCGCCCGCTACCTGGGTGGTTGACGTGATAATCGTGAGGTACGGCGAGATTGCACTTAAAGGCGGGAAGAGACGGGAGTTTGAGAGAAAGCTCCGCAACAACATACTGGCTACCCTAAAGAGGAAAGGAATTGAGGGGAAGGCGAGAATTGTGAGGGGCAGGATACTCGTTGATGCACCCGATGAGGCGGCGGAGATAATCGCCAAAGTCCCCGGGGTAGTGTCGGTCTCTCCAGCGAGGGTCATGGAGTACAGGGAGGTTCCGGCTTACCTGGGGGAGGCCCTCAAAGGCTTAAACCCGAAGAGCTTCAAAGTGGAAACGCGGAGGCTCGACAAGACCTTTCTGAAGACCTCGATGGAGGTAAACCGCGAGATAGGGGCCTTCATCGTCGAGAACTTCGGGTGGAAGGTCGATCTTGAGAACCCTGAGCTTACGGTGGGCATCGAAATAATCTCGGGCAAGACCTACGTCTTCTTTGAGAAGATGCCCGGAGTTGGCGGCCTGCCCGTTGGGACGCAGGGAAAGGTTGTGGTGCTCCTGAGCGGCGGCATAGATTCCCCGGTGGCCGCTTTCCTCATGCTCAAGCGGGGGGCGGAGATAACGGCCCTCCACTTCGACCAGGGGACCAACGCGAGGAGCGTAGTTGAGAAGGTCGTCGACATACTGGAGGACTACTCACCCGAGCCAATAGAGCTCATCGTGGAGAACCACTTTGAAGTCCTCAAACCCTACGTCTCCGCGCTGGCAAAGGCGAAACTCCGCGAGTGGACGTGCGTTGTCTGCAAGGTGGCAATGCTAAGGCGTGCTGCGGAGATAGCGAGGGAGAAGGGCGCCCTGGGCATAGTCACCGGAGATAGCCTCGGCCAGGTTGCCTCTCAAACCCTTGCCAACCTCTACTTTGAGACCATGAGCGTGAACTTTCCAGTCCACAGACCGCTCCTCGGGATGGACAAGGAGGAGATAGTCGCGATAGCCAGGAGGATCGGAACGTACCAAGCTTTCCTCGAGTATCCCTACTGTGACTGTCCCTTCAGGCCTGAGAGGGTCGTGGCAGGGGGCAAACTCAAGGAGTTCCAGCGCGTTCTGGCGGCACTTGAAGAGGCAGGGTTGAGAGGGTGAGCTTTCGTTTCCGGATATTACTCAAATCTGTGAAGAAAGGTTTTAAAAGTGTGCTCTTCTACCCAAAACCGTGTAGGTAAAAAGAGGTGATGCTCATGCTTAAGGTGGAAAATCTCCACGTCAATGTGTCCGATAGGGAGATTCTGAGGGGTGTAGATCTTGCCATCAACGATGGGGAACTTCACGTTGTCATGGGTCCAAATGGCTCTGGAAAATCAACACTTGCCCTCACCATAGCGGGCCATCCAAGGTACACTGTCACTGAGGGCAGGATATTCTTTGATGGGGAGGACATAACAGAGGCAAAGCCCGAAGAAAGGGTCAGGAAGGGCATCTTCCTCAGCTTTCAGCACCCTGTCGAGGTCGAGGGGGTTAAAGTCATCAACTTCCTTCAAAGGGTACTGAAAAACCTCCGGGGCATAGACGAGATCGAGGCCTACGACATGATATTTAAGGCCGTCGAAGAACTTGGCTTTGACAGCTCAATCCTATCTAGGGAACTTAACGTCGGCTTCTCCGGCGGTGAGAGGAAGAAGCTTGAAATGCTCCAGGCGTACCTCGTGAAGCCCAGGCTCCTCATTCTGGATGAGCCGGACAGCGGCGTTGACGTCGACTCTCTTAAGGTGATAGCGGGAGTTATAGCGAGGCTCCATAGCGAGGGCACGGGAATACTCCTAATCACGCACTACGGCAGGATTTTAGAGTACCTCAATCCCCAGAGGGTCCATGTCCTCAAGGAAGGCAGGCTCGTTGCTTCCGGCGGAATGGAGCTGGTCCGACTCATAGAAGAGAAGGGCTTCGCGGCGGTGGGTGAGAATGGCGCAGCAGTCAAGGCTTGAGGAGATACTCAAGGCGGGCTCCCTTGAGGAAATTCTGGGAACGGCGGTGCCGTACCCGAAGGAAATCGAGCTGCGCGGTGAGATTACGGAGGATGCCATCAGGGAGATTTCGAGGATAAAGAACGAACCCGAGTGGATGCTCAGGCACAGGCTCAAGGCGCTCGAGCTCTTCAAGAAGCTCCCGATGCCGAAGTGGGTTGTTGGAATAGACGAGCTCGACATCGAGAGCTTCTCCCTCTACTCCAAGCCAGAGATGGGCAGCGAGATTAAGGACTGGGATGACCTGCCAGAGAACATAAGGAGAACCTTTGAGAGACTCAACATCCCGGAGATAGAGAAGAGGTTCCTCTCGGGCCTTACGGCCGTCTTTGACAGCGAGAGCGTATATTCCCAGCTCAAAGAGGAGTTCAAGAAGAAGGGTATCATAATGCTCCCCATGGAGGAGGCCGTCCAGAAGTACCCTGATCTCGTCAAGAGGTACTTCGGGAAAGTCTTTCCTCCGGGCGAGCACAAGTTTTCAGCCCTGCACCATGCCCTCTGGAGCGGCGGAGCGTTCGTCTACATCCCGAAGGGGGTGAGGGTCCCCTTCCCGATAGAGGCATTCTTCGTCATCGGCTCGGCCCTTGAGGGCCAGTTCGAGCACACCCTGCTCATAGCGGACGAAGGCAGCTACGTCCACTTCATCGAGGGCTGTTCGGCACCGATGTACAAGGGCTTCTCCTTCCACGACGGCATGGTAGAGATTTACGCCCACAAGAACGCCACCGTCAAGTTCACCACCATACAGAACTGGAGCAGGAACGTCATCAACTTCAACAACAAGCGCGCCATCATAGAGGAGAACGCCTACGTTGAATGGATAGAGGGCAGCATCGGGAGCCACATAACCTACACCTACCCGTCAAGCGTCCTGAAGGGGGAGGGAGCAAGAACGGCGCAGTACGTTGTCTCTCTCAGCAACGGGCCATACCTCAAGGACACCGGTGCCAAAACCTGGCATTTAGCTCCAAACACCAGCTCGAAGATAGTCTCGAAGAGCATAAGCGCCAACGGGGGAACCAACATCTACCGCGGCCTCGTTAGGATAATGAAGGGGGCCAAAAACTCCACCGCAACGGTCTCCTGTGACTCGCTCATACTCGACGAGAAGAGTAAGGCCTACACCTATCCGCACAACCAGAACGACGAACCGACAGCGAGCATAATCCACGAGGCAACCACGGGAAAGCTGAGCGAGGACAAACTGTTTTACATGAACTCCCGCGGTATAAGCGAGGAAGAGGCCAAGAGCCTCATCGTTCTGGGCTTCATCAGTGAAGTTCTTGAGGGCTTGCCTTTCGAGTACGTGGAGGTGCTCAAGAAGGTCATAGAGCTTGAGTTCAGCGAGGTAGGGGGTGTTGGATGATGGCTGCCGAACTTCCAAGAATAACCAGAGAGGCCCTTGAAAGGCTCACCTACCAGAAGTACGGCGACAGCCCGACGATAAGGAGTTACACGAAGTGGAAGCTCTTCGAGGAGAACTCCCCCTTAAAGCTCCCGACGGAAGCTAAAGCGGGCGAGGTCCCGGTTAAAGGACACGTTACGTTTTCGGGAAGCGAGGCGAGCTTTGACCTGCCCAATGGAGTCGAGCTCACAGAGGGGACACTTGGACTGTCGCAGCCCGAGGAGTCGAGGATTCTGGGCTTCCACTTCTACGCCCTCAAAAAGGCATACAGGCTCAGGATTAGGGGAGACCTCACGGAGCCGCTCGTGATAGTCTCTCACCTTTCAGAGAAGGCCTTCGTAAGCCACCACCTCAGCATTGAGGTTGAGAACGCCAAAATGCCGATAATCATCTACGACATGGCCGAGGATGGAGCTAAATCCTTCGTGGTGGAGATGATAGCCAAGAACGCCGAGATAGAGTTGCTCACGATCGGAAAGCACAAATCACTCTCCCACTACCTCCTGAGGGCCAGCCTCACGGGGAAGAGCAGGGTTAGGGCCTTCAGCGCGGTTCACGGAGGCAGGATGAGCCACCACCGCGAGGATTACTCCCTCGAAGGGAAGGAAAGCGAGCTCCTACTTAGGGGGATACCCCTAGCTATAGGCTCGGCCGTTGACTACCTAACGAACGTGCTCCAGTACGGTGAAGAAAGCAAGAGCGAGACAAGGGTTCACGGCTTCTCCTACAAAAACGGCTGGACAGTCCACAGAGGAACTGCAAAGGTCTTCGAGCGGGCTAAGGGCTCTTCGAGCGTCGTGGTCTCCGAGGTGACCATAATGGACGAGGGCTCCCTCGGCGTAAGCGTGCCGATGCTTGAAGTCGATACGGGGGAGATAGAGAACGCCGCCCACTCGTCCTCCGTCAGACAGTTCGACGAGGATGCTCTCTTCTACCTCCGCGCCCGCGGACTTGGCAGGGAAGAGGCCATGAGTCTCTTCGTGCACGGCATTGGTGAAGCCTTAAGTGAACACCTCGAAAGGCTCAGGAGCAAAGCAAGAAGTGCCACAGCGGAGCTCGTCGAGGAGCTGCTGTGAATTTTTCTTTTTCGTTTTTGCCTTTTGCTTTGGGGTTTGGAGTATCAGTCTGTACAGACTAGAATTAAGTCACGATTCTGTGCCACGAGTTCATGATTACTCCCGAAAATTTTATAACTATGACTCGAGTATACTCGAGTGGGTGAAAAGAATGGCCGAAGCACCAGCCCTTGAGAAAATAAAAAAGTTGGGTCAAGTTCTTACTCCTGTTGAGATCGCTGAATTCCTTGTTAATTGGGCAATAAAGAGCCCCAACGATACAGTACTCGAACCCAGCTGTGGTGATGGTGTTTTTTTAAGGGCGGCAATCAGACGGTTGATGGAACTTGGGGCTTCCCCAGAATCAATATCTAAACAGGTTTATGGCGTAGAAATAGATTCTGAAATGCTTGAAAAGACTAAAAAATTTCTTTTGGCTGAGTTTTCTTTTGTACCCACTCTAATAAACGCCGATTTTTTTGATCTGGAACCTCCAAGAGGTCAGCAGACCTTGAGTAACTTGCTTAAGGCCCAAAGAATTCCAAAAGTAGATGTGGTCGTTGGAAATCCTCCGTACATTAGATATCAATCTTTTTCAGGGCAAATCAGAGAGAAGGCTCTCAGTACAGCCCTCGAAGAGGGTGTTAAGCTTCCTGAACTAACGGCCTCGTGGGTTCCATTCGTAATCCATGCAGAGAAGTTTCTTAAAAAAGATGGCCGTCTCGCGATGGTACTTCCTTCGAAACTTCTCCACGTTGGATACGCAAAACCATTTAGAAAATGGCTTTTGAAGAAGTTTTCCAACATCACAATAATATCTTTTGAGAGGAGGGTGTTTTCAGGCATTCTCGAAGATACAGTTTTGCTCTTAGCCAGTAAATCCGGGCCTTATGGGGTTCGATTTGTGGAAGTTGCTGATGAAAAGGGGCTCTCTGGGTTGAAGTTGGAGTCTCCGAATTTCCTGCTACTCCCAAATCCCGATGAAAAATGGACAAAATATATGCTCCCGCAAAGTCTGGCGGATTCCCTAGCAAAAGTTCTTAACAAAGTTAGAGAGAAAACTATTCCTCTCGGAGAGGTGGGAATGGTAACAATCGGAGTTGTGACTGGAAGCAACGAGTTCTTTACCCTAACAGAGGAAGAGGTAAATTTGTGGGGAATTGAGAAAGAATACCTAATACCCTTAATCTCTAGGGCGGAACAAATATCGGGGATTGAAGTCACGACCTCCGACTGGGAGCTTATCAAAAAGCTCGGCCAGAAGTGCTATCTTCTATATGTTACAAAGCCGTGGGATGAATTGGGGACTGGAGTGAGAGAATACCTTACCAAAAAAGGGGAGAAACTTAACGTTAGATCCCGCTATAAAGTGAGGATAAGGAAAACATGGTACGCCGTGCCTGGAGTTAGGTTCCCAGATCTTTTTATGAGCTATATGTCCCATGAAGTTCCCAAAATTGCTTCCAACGAGATTATAGTAAATGACCAGAAAGCTACGAGCACAAACACAATTCATCAGATATTCCTCAAAAGAAAACTTGAACCGAAGTTACTCTCTACTCTGTTTTACAACTCTCTAACATTGCTCTCCGCCGAGCTTGTGGGGAGATTTTACGGGGGAGGTGTTCTAAAGATCGAGCCAAAAGAGGCTGAGAAAATCCTAATTCCAACGCCTGAAGAACCGAAGGAAATTCTTAATATATCTTCGAAAGTTGACCGGCTGCTAAGGGCTAAAAGAACCATTGACGCCGTTGCTATTGTCAATGAAGTCGTACTTGAAGGGGAACTTGGATTGAAGCAGAGGGATGTTGAGGTTATTGAGGAGGCTTGGAAGTATCTCCAGGAAAGAAGGATAAAAAAGAGCCTTGGCTAGTCCAAATGCTTATCCAGGAACTTTATGAGATCATTCACTGCGTCGTCTATTGAAATCTTTTCCCTTTTGATTCTCTCAGTTTCAACGGGGACATATCTGCTATTCTCCTCCCGGAACATGAAAAGACCTACCGCATTGTTGTATTTTAAGAGATTCCTGAATTTTTCGAGGAGGAGATCGGGATTATCAAAGTCTACTCTCCTTCCTGTTCTACTATCAAGACGCCCCGAGGCAAGCCTCGATGCCCAGAATGAATAAAAACCCGGAATGGAATCATGAATCCACTGTATCCACCAACTGTTGTTGGAAACTTCAGAAATGGTATTTTCAGAGTTCACAGCACGTATTATGGCCTCTTCGGGAGTGTAGCGAAGTTTTAAATCCACTGCGGTGAACTTGACTTCTTTTAATCTTTTATCCAAATCGCTCTGCGTCTTTCTCTCCTTTTGAATCCCTGTTCCCCTTTTATGCCTTGGGCTGCCTGTCATCTTGACCTCTCCGGCCACCAAAACGGTATTATCTCTCACATAAGCGAGATCAACGTCGTGGGTTCTCTCAGAATAACCGGGAACCCTCCTATCCGTTAGACGGTAGGTTCCTTCGGATCTTACGTAGATCAATTCGCTGATAAAATCCCTAAATGCATTGCCTTTCTGCCGATACTCCCCCTCTGGAAGCCTGCCCTCAATACGGGCCTTTTCAACGATTTGGTAATATGCTTCAAGAAAGTCGTTCTGGATTGGCTCAAAGTATCCTCCTGATGATCTGGCCAATTCAGTTATAGACTCACAGAACTTCTTAATAACAGGGCTCTTCAAAGTATGACAAACACTAGTTTCCATGCTTTTCACCCCGTAGGAAACTAAAACGTGGACAAATTAAAACTGTTTTGCAGAGCTTTGCTTCTGCTGTACAGAGTCGTAAGCACTTCCACTTTCAATCTCATAGATGTTTAACACTGCCTTTTTCTGTCCAGAAAAGGGATATATAGGTTCGCTTCCTAAACCCTATGGTGTTTTCATGTCTCTAAAGGAAGTTCTGAAAGAGGAGCCCCACGTGGGCTATATGCTGACAAACGAGGCCATAGTCAGGGCCGCCCTGGAGGCGGACGTGAAGGTTGCGGCCTTCTACCCCGGCTCACCGCAGACGGAAATCTTGGATACCTTCGACAGGGTTTCTCATTATCGCGACGACCTCGTTGTTGAGATAGCCGCCAATGAAAAGGTTGCCCTTGAGACGGTTGCTGGAGCCGCTTTCGTCGGCCTCAGGGGATTCACGTCGATGAAGAGCGTGGGAGGAAATGTCGCCTCAGACACCCTCTACTCGCTCGCTTATACTGGCGTCAAGGGTGGGCTGGTAGTTGTAATAGCCGACGACCCATATGCCCACTCCTCCCAGTCGGAGCAGGACGGCAGGTGGTTCGGCTACACCGCTTACCTCCCGATGCTCGAACCCTCCAACCCACAGGAAGCCTACGAGATGGTAAAGAAGGCATTCGGGCTGAGCGAGAAGTACGGCAGCGTCGTTTTGGTGAGGACGACCACGAGGGTGAACCACCAGAGCGGCCTTGTGAAGGTCGGAAAGCTCAAGAGGACGCCCTTCGATAAGCTCTCGTGGAGAGAAAACAGGAGGAGCTACGCGACCGTGGGTTCGCTCGCGAGGAAGTTCAAGGCCGAGCTTCTGGAAAAGGTAGCGAAGATGAAGGAAGATCCAGAGTTCTTGGCCCTAAACCGCGTTGAGTACTTCGACGGCAAGGAAGTGAAGGTGGCAAAGCCTGAAGAGGCAAAGGGAATCGGCATCATAACATCAGGCGTCGCCTACTCCTACGTCCTTGAGAGCCTTCAGAAGCTCGGGAGAGAGGCCTACGTCCTCAAGCTCGGCGTCCTCAATCCAATCCCCGAGAAGCTCATCGGGGACTTCATTGAAGGCCTTGAGAGGGTCGTGGTTGTTGAGGAGCTCTTCCCTTACATAGAGGGCTTCGTGAGGCAAATAGCGAAGGAGAAAAACCCAGACCTCGAGATGATCGGCAAGAAGAGCGGTCACTTCCTTGAGATGCTCGAGTACAACGTCCCGATAGTCATTAAGGTTCTCGCCGAGGTTCTCGGAAGGGAGCTTCCCTTCGACTACGAGGGGCACTTCAAGAGGATGTGGGAGCTTGCAAAGCTCGCCCCGCCGAGGATGCCCACCTTCTGCGCCGGCTGTCCTCACAGAGCTACTTTCTGGGCCCTGAGGAGGGCGATGGGCAGGCCGGAGAACTACTACTTGGCCAACGACATCGGCTGCTACTCGATGCTGGCTTTGGAGCACATCGGTTGGACGGATTCCCTCCTAGCGATGGGCGCTTCCCTTGGAATAGCTCACGGTGTCCAACATTCCGCCCAGGAGAGGGTAGTTACCGTTGTAGGCGACTCAACGTTCTTCCACGCCGCTCTGCCCGGAATAGTCAACGCCATCCACAACAACGCGAAAATGACCCTCATAATCCTCGACAACGCGGTCACGGCCATGACAGGCCAGCAGGCCCACCCCGGCAGTCCAAAGAAGGTGAACCCCTACGAGAAGCGCATAGACATAGAGAGCGTTTTGAGGGGCCTCGGCGTGGAAAAGATAGTGGTCATAGACTCATTCCAGGCAAGGAAGAACATAGGCAAGCTCAGAGAGGCTTTGAAGTACGACGGCCTCTCCGTGGTCATATCGAGGGGAGAGTGCGCCCTCTACCACTTCCGCGAATACAGACGCGCTGGAGGAAAGATAGTCCCCTACTTCGTTGACAAGGAGGCCTGTGAGAGGGCCTACAACTGCATAAGGGACTTCGGCTGTCCTGCGATAGTGGTAGATGAGACCGACCTGAAGGCGAAGATTCTTCCGGAGGTCTGCGTTGGCTGCGGCGTCTGCGCCCAGCTGTGTCCCCACAATGCAATCCACTCGACGGCGGTTCTCTACGGCGGCGAGGACAAACCCCACGTGACGATAGAGGACTACCGCGAACTGGAGCAGATAATGCTCAGGAGGGGAGGGCAATGAACGTTATCTACTGCGGCGTCGGCGGCCAGGGCATAGTGCTCATGTCCAACATAGTCGGCGAGGCCTGCGCGAGGAAGGGAATCCACGTGGTCAGCGGGGAGCTTCACGGCCTCTCCCAGAGGAGCGGTTCGGTCATAGTGCACCAGCGCATAGGAGATGGTCTCTCACCCCTCATTCCCTACGGTGGGGCGGACGTGATTTTAGCGCTCGAGCCAATGGAGGCTCTTCGCTACGTCTACTTCCTCAAGCCCGGAGGGACAGTCATAACCAACACGCGCCTCATTCACCACCCATACGAGACGGAGAACTTCGTGAAGGGCAAAATAGAGAAGTACGTGACCTACGAGGAGATAGTTGAGAACATCAAGAAGGCCGGGGCGAAGCTCTACGAAATAGATGCCATCAAGCTGGCCGAAGAAGCGGGGACGGCCCTCGCCCAGAACGTCGTCCTCGTTGGTGCCCTAACGGCCCTCCCGGACTTTCCGATAGACAAGGAGACGATGCTTGAGGCCGTGAAGGCCAGCGTGCCGGAGAAGGCGGTGGAGGCCAACGTGAGGGCCTTCGAACTCGGCTACAAGGCAATGAAGGAGCTCCTTTGATTTTTCCTTTTGATTCCCATTTTTTGAACAGATGCCAGATGTTGGTTTGGCTTCCTTGAGTTTCCAAACACAAAACATATACACCCTTTTCCCAAACACAATCCGGTGAACTAATATGTCTCTCCCACACCTCCACGGCCAACCGTGCGGTAGGGTTGTTGAGGTTGAGAACGCAGAGAGGGCAGTTGAATTGGTTAGGGAAGTTCTCCCCTTCTTCAGGGTGGGAAAGCCTCTCATGAAGCCCGGCGGGATTGACGTTCCAGTTCTCTACCTGAATTTTGCCGTTGACAGACTCCACTACGACCCGGAAAGGAAAATACCGCTTCCCAAGGGCTGTCCGGGGAGTTCAAGACCGGTGAGGGTTGAGGGAATCAAAGAGGAAGTAGAGAGAATCCTGAAGGAAGTCCAGGTCCTTCCGGCGGCCGAGTTCAGAGAGCCAGAAAATTGCTGGGTTGTTCCGGTGGCGTGGAGAAGCTTTGTAGTCCTTCACGTCCGCGTCTCAGCGGATGGAAAAGAAATCGCACCCGACTACGGACTCACGGAGGAGATAAGGCGTCATGGCATGTGAAGGGGTCAGGGACTTCCTAAAGAGGGAGTGGTTCCTCTCCGCTCTCGTGGTCCTCTACTTAGCCCTCCTTCTTCGGGACAGCTCCCTTCTATGGGGAACGCCCGGTTTGGTGGACTGGGGGAGCCTCTCCCTGATAGGGTCGCTCATACTCGTCTCAAGGGGGCTTGAACTGTCGGGAATTTTCACGCGCCTCTCGTGCAGGCTGATCTCTCTATCTGGCGGCTCCGAGAGAAAGCTGGCCTTCATCCTCCTTCCAACGGTGGCGCTCTCTTCGGCAGTCATAATGAACGACACCGCCATGCTGATTTTCATCCCTTTGGTGATTACTCTGTCCCAAATCTCGGGGAAGGACTTGAGAAGCCTCATCGTTCTCTCTGCTATAGCTGCAAACGTCGGCTCGGCTTTAACCCCTATCGGAAACCCGCAGAACGTCATAATCTGGAGTTACTACGGGATCTCCTTCCACTCCTTCGTCCTGCGTATGTTCCCATTTGTCTTTCTCTGGCTTCTGCTCCTGTTGTTCTTTGCTTACTTCATCTTCAAAGACGAGATTGAACAAAGAGAGCTTCCTCCGGTAAGCGTTCGCAAATCTCTCCTCTGGGCCGCCATACTCCTTCTCGCGGCAGACATGACCATTGCCCAGGAGGGGAAGGCGCCCTGGACTTTCCCAATAACCCTTGGAGCGCTGTTATTGATTGGAAGGGAAGTCCTCCTCGGCTTTGACTGGGCGCTTTTCCTGACCTTTGCCTTCATCTTTGCAGATTTTGGGGAGATTGCGCGAGTTCTTTCTTCCGCGAGGATTTCTTTTCCCGACTCCGGTCTTGGTCTCTTCATTACATCCGCTCTCCTGAGTCAGATAGTCAGCAACGTGCCGGCGACGGTTCTCCTCCTCGGTGGGAGGGACTGGATATCCCTTGCAGTCGGGGTCAACATCGGGGGAACGGGCCTGATAATCGGCTCGCTGGCAAACCTCATAGCCGTTAGAATAGGGGACGTGGGGATAAGGGAGTTCCACCGCTATTCTCTGCCTTTTCTCATGATAACTGCCGCTCTCTCTGCTCTGATCCTGGCCCTCTAAACGGATGGGGCAAAGGTTTAATTGGGTAAACCGTTGAAGTTTGCCCAAATAGAACTTACTTGGTGGGCAGGATGAAAGTGGCAGTTGTTACCGGTGCCTCGAAGGGAATAGGCAGGGCAATAGCGGAGATGCTGGCTGATGAAGGTTATTCTCTTGCCCTTGGAGCAAGGAGCATCGAGGATCTGAAGAAACTTGCTGAGGGGCTGGAAACAGAGGTCTTCTACCACTACCTCGACGTCTCAAGGCCGGAGAGTGTTGATGATTTTGCCGAAAGGGCCCTTAAGCACTTCGGAGGAGTTGACCTGCTTGTTGCGAACGCTGGCGTTGGCTACTTCGGCAGACTTGAGGAGATTAGGGGCGAGGACTTTGAGAAGATGCTCCAGGTAAACACACTCGGTCTCTGGAGAACTGTGAAGGCCTTTCTCCCGAGTCTGAAGAAAAGAAAGGGAACTGTTGTGGCAGTAACTTCCGATGTTTCCGCCAGGGTTTTTCCTAGGGGAGGGGCCTACGTAGCTACGAAGTGGGCGGCGAGGGCACTGGTTAGGACCTTCCAGCTGGAGAATCCGGAGGTTCGCTTTCTGGAGCTCAGGCCTGGGGCGGTGGATACCCACTTCGCGGGGAGCAGGCCAGGGAAACCTAAGGAGCACGGCTTTCTCAAGCCCGAAGAGGTTGCCGAGGCCCTACGCTGTCTGCTAAAGCTCCCATCTGACGTCAGAGTCGAGGAGCTCATGCTCCGCTCCGTCTATCAAAAACCGGAATATTAGGTGGAACGAATGTGGAGAGAGGGCCTGAGATGGTCTGGAATCGTCAGCGGCATCGTCTACTGGCTCTTCGTTGCGTGGAGCATAAGCAGGAACCGGTGGTTTTCATTCTTCCACAACGCCCTCAGCGACCTTGGAGACCCGTCGAAAGCAACCGCACCCTGGATCTACAACTATGGGCTTATAGTAACGTCCCTTTTCGTTCTCGCCTTTGCCATCTACCTAATCCTGGCCTCTGAGAACAGGCTCCAGACGGTTGGAGGGGCTTACATCAGTATTTCAGCCATATTTCTGGCTCTCATAGGGATCTTCCACGGTGGAACGAGGCCCCACGTCTTTGTTTCAACGTACTTCTTCGTCCAGTTCTTCCTAGGGGCGTTGATTTATGGTGTGGGGAGTGAGAAGAGGGAAATCCGCTACGGTTCCGTTTTGATATTCCTGCTCGCCCTATTTGGGACTTTTCTGGAGTGGTCATCCGTGGCGCTGATAGAGACCTACGAGATAGCGCTAGTAATGACGTTCACACTCCTCGTGGCTCTGAGAGGTGGAGGCAAAAACGCTTAATTCTTTCCAATATGCAACCGATAGTGTTAATAACCCCCCTCGACTAACTATCCCTATAGGTCACTTGATGTTTTCTTCTCGATTTTTTGCCGCTTCGTGACTCAATGAAGGTTTGAAAAATGAAAACGAAAAAACTTGCAGGTTTTGCCCTGCTTTTAAGCGTCGTAATGCTCGGCGCGTTCATTTCAGGGTGCATTGACCAGGGAAACATAACCGGGACAAGCACAACTCCAAGAAAAACGACAAGCCCGACGACCCCAACACCGAAGGAAACCACCACGAGCACCCCAACGGAGACGAATCCCCAGCCCAACTGGGAGGCCGACGAGGAGAAGCTCAAAGGGTTAATCGAGCTCTACGACAGGGAAATAACCGGCGCGAAGGAAAAGCTCGAAAAGCTCGGCCTTGAGCTTAAAAGCCCCGAAATCCGGAACTGGGAGAAGTCTGCCCAGGTTCTCTCAGAGATGGCCGCTAACGAGAGCGACGTTGAGAAGAGGGTTTACATCCTTCAGAACTTAGCGGAGTTAAAGTACTACGAGGCCCTGAACCTGCGGTCGCTCGTGGGAGTTGGTGCCGTCGAGACCGCCTACTGGGAGAACGCCAGCAACGGAGAGCCAATAACGGACTTCTACAGCATGCGTGGCGAGTTCCTCTACATTTCAAACGGCGAGATATCAAAGCTGAGCCGCGAGGCGATGGTCGAGAAGATGATGGCGGTTAGGGGCTACCGAATGGAGAGCCTCGAGATATACCACATCGGAACCGGAAGCACATTGAGGGCGATCCGCGAGGGTGGAAGAATCATTGGAGCTGATCAAGTCTATCCTTCAATAAAGCTCTACGCCAAGAGCGGTATGAAGATAAAGGTCCCAACTGAGGGTTTTGGAGTTTTAAAGATGGTGGATCCCAACACGGGCGAGACGGTTATGCAGATAGCTCCAGATGAAAGCGGGGTTTATACTGTCCCGCCGATAAACAGCACCCTCCTTGGAATAGCCGACGACGGCTTTTGTTACAGACTCTTACCCCCAGACAACCACTACCTTGAGCTCCTGGACGTCCAGGACGAACCCCTTGACATAGACCAAGCGATATGCAATTTGAACGCCCAGATAGCACCTTTCGTCTTCGAACCCACAGACAGCGACACCGGGCCCTATGATCCCACTCCAATGGAAGACCTCTACCTAATGCCCGGCCAGTACACAATAACGGTGGTCTCGATGAAGGCCGACCTCAAACAGCTGGCGGAGCAGCTCGTCAACCTTAACATGGCAATAGGGAGCACTCACTTTGAGACCAGGGACGCAAAGAGAGCACTCGATGCATTCCAGAGCGCTATAACTGGTCCTTCTTTGAAGGCCTCGATGCAGACATCGAGTGAGCTGTGCTCATGCACCATAAGCCCCCTCCTCGACGGGATATTCATGGACAAGTTCGGCGAGAAGCCCTTCGACGAGCTTCCGGACACGAGGGTCGTCAACATCACCTTTGGAAACGGGCCGTTCATCCCGATCCAGGTGGAGAGTGCCAAAAACGTTAGCACCGAGATCATGATTTACGCCATAACCGACGCCAAGGGCAGAACAACAGTAATAATCGGCGATCCTGGACTCAACAATGCAGAGCTCGGAGAGGTCGAGCCGAGGTTTGCATCCATAGCCCCAAGCATGACAAGACTCGCACCGGACTATCTCGACAGGGTATTCCTCGAAGTCTACACAGGCAGGGACCCTCAGACAGGCAAGGAACTTAAGGTAATCGCCTTCAAGGTTCTAAACACTGACGGGACCATTGGAATTAGGACGACAGCGTTTATCGAAGACGGCCAGGTTGATGTAGTCTCGCTTCCCCTAAGCGGAACCCAAGAAGGGAAGCTCTCAAACGCGGAGCAGACGGGCGAACGCTGAAAAAGTAAAGAGGATTAGTCGTCCTCTCTTTCTCCCTTTTCTCTGTCTCCTTTAGCTCCTGTCCCAAACGAGCCCCGCGGCGAGTTTCCAATGCTTCCAATGTAGTAGCTCTGCAGAACCTCGTAGGCGCCCTGGCTGTGCTTGGAGAAGAATACATCAGTGGCGTTGGTTCCACAGTACTGGATTATCGCCTCCTTGCCGCCGCTGTGGGTGTCTATGAGCGAAGTAACGTTGTAGACGTCGTTTCCTATAACGACCCAGCAGTCGTTCTCCGTGCTGTGCTTCGCAACTTCCTCGAGGGTTAGCCCCACGGAGGTGCTGTTGGATGCTGAAACCGGGCTTGAAAGTGACGAAGAGCCCCCCGGAACGAGCGCGAGGAGGAGTAACACTGCAACGAGGGCCGTCCACACCCCGAGGACTACCCTTTGGGCCCTCTCGCTCTTCAATGCTCTGACCCTTTTGAGTGCAGTAGCTAACCCGGCCGTTGCGTGGACGTAGATGAGGGGTATGAAGAGGTACGCCGTCAGAGTGTGAACTCTCCTTGCCGTGGAGTAGTCCAAAAAGCTTCCCAGGCTAGACGATGGGCTGTTCATTGCTAACCCAGTCGCCATCATGACGAGGCTGACCAGTATGAGCAGCTCCCCCGAGATTACAAGCATCTTGGAAGTTCCCTTCACCATCTCACCTCAGCACTCCTTGCACGTGTTTATTCCGAGGAGCTTGTAGATGGCGCAGAACCCCGTGAGGCCCGTTATGAGTGCTATAAGGCCGACTATAAGTGCCACGGTTTTATAGGGTATCTTGTTCGCTGCCCAGAGGCCGAGCAGTATGAGACCCAGCAGAACCCTTACTGCCCTATCCACAGTTCCCTCGTTCCTCTCCATGGACATCACCTCAATTTTTCCATGGATTCAAAAGACTTATATTCATTTCCCAGGAAAATTTAGGACAGAGCCTTCAAAATGAAGGTGATCCTATGGACGAGCGCGACCTAAAGATATACCGTATCCTCAGGGAGGACGGCAGGACGAAGGTCTCCGCTATAGCGAGGGAGCTCGGGATAAGCCACCCCTCCGCCAGGGAGAGGCTTGAGCGGCTTGAGGGAAAGGGGGAGATAAAGGTTCAGGCCCTCCTCAACATAAGGAAGAGGGGCTTCGTCTCCGCTGTGGTGAACCTCCGCGTGAGGAGCATGGACGAGGCGGAGAAGCTCGCCGATGTCTTCGCGAGGTGCCCCAGAACGGTCTTTGTGGCAACGACGACCGGAAAGTACAACCTCAACCTGGCCCTTGTTGCCGAGAACTACTCCGCCCTTGAGGCCACCATAGAGAACACAATACGCCCGCTGGAAGAGGTCAGGGAAATGGACGTCTCCCTCGGCTCCTCTCCGGCCTATCCTGAGTTCGTGGACTTCAAGCTCGACCCCGTTAGGGAGGTAGCTCCATGCGGAAAGGTCTGTAAGGGCTGCTACCTCTACGGCAAGAAGTGCCACGGTTGCCCCGCGACGGTTTACTTTAAGGGTTTTGGGGGTGAGTGACTGCACTACCTCCACGACGAGTTTAGGAAGAAAACCCAGCCGGTTGAAGCTCTGATGAGGTTATACGGGAGAGGATTCCCCAAAGGGCACCCTCTCATGATTCTGTACCCATAGTAGCCAACCTCTCTGTAGTACTGCATTACTTTGACCTTTATTCCACTCCTGACCGGTGTCCTCTCCTATATCGGATCGCCGAGAGGGGGCTCGCAGAACTCGGCAGTTGCTCTTGCCCTCAAGAGTCCCGCGGACATTGAATTTATTGGAGAAGCATTTTAACACCAAGTCGGTATCCTATGGACTTCTAAATAGACTACTGCGAAAAGGCATTTAAAAGGCCGTTCTGACCCTCCCTAGGGTGAAGAAATGGACGAGAAGCTCATCCTCTTCGTCTGCGTGAAGAACTCTGCAAGGAGCCAGATGGCGGAGGCTTTCTTCAACCACTTCAACGACGACCTGAGGTTCAAGGCCATGAGCGCCGGGACTGAGCCTGCTGAGGAAATAGACCCGCTCGCGAGGAAGGTCATGGAGGAAATTGGCATCTCCCTTGAGGGCCAGTACCCCAAGCTCTACACCGAGGAGATGGCCGATAAAGCCTACATCGTCATCACGATGGGCTGTCTCGACAAGTGCCCCTACGCCCCGCCCGAAAAGACCTGGGACTGGGGGCTGGATGACCCCTACGGCCAGCCGATAGAGAAGTACCGTGAAGTGAGGGACGAGATAAAGCGCCGTGTTTTGAAGCTTATCAAGGATCTGAAGGCTGGAAAGAGCAGGGAAGAGATAATCGGGAAGAAATCAGCGTTTTCACTTTCCATTGGTGCTAAATAAGGATATCGTTTAGGTTCTGTTGTTTCTTTCCGAATATTTTGCCGCTCGTTCTTTCTTTTTCAAAAGACGAAGGAGAAAATAAGCACCTCGTGACAATGAAGAAAAGAGAAAATCAGAGGACGAATTATCTCACTGCCCGCTAAACATCATTCTCTTTCTAACTGTCTCAAGAGCCCTCTCGGCATCCTCCTTGAATTCCGGAAGGCCGAGCTTCTCCATCGTCTCCGGCAGTGGGACGCCGAGCTCCTCGTGCCAGCCCCTCAGCCTGTAGAACTCCCTTCTCGCTTCGAGGAAGTCGTTGTAGTCTATGAACGCCGCGTTTCCTTTCGCCGGTCCGTCCGGCTCCGGCTCCCACCAGCGCGGCGGAATGGTGTCGTCTATTGGGGGAGTCACCCAGTCGAGCGCGTCGTGTATCCTCGCTATGCTTTCGACACCCCCTGCCCTCTTCCGGAGTTCCTCGACTGTCCATTCCTCACCGGTAGCTACGGAGTAGAGCTTAGCCAGGTCTTCCATCTTGTAGGGTACAAACTTGCATGTTCCGAGCATGTCTGTGATGTAGCTCTCGTCTCTCCCCTCAATAAGGGACGGCACGAGCTCCTTCGCCGGCCCCTGGTTCGGGAGCTGGTGCGGCCTCGGCCAGCCCCTGAGGTGAGAGGCACCGACGTCGGCGGTGGCGTAGCTCAGAGCGTACGTCCTCCTGCCACGAGGATCCCAGGCGGGGCTCTCCATCCCCTTGACGTGGACGGCGAACTCGCAACCCCTGCCGAGCCTCTCGCAGGCTCTCTTGACTCCATCGGCAAGAATTGCCCCTATGCCCTTTCTCTCCGCCATCAGCTTTATGAGCCTCTCCTCGGCCTCGGCGTCGCCAAACCCCTTCACAGGGAAGCCAATCTCATCCTCACCGATTAATCCCCTCTCCACCATCTCAAAGAGCCAGCCGATGGTTGCTCCGGTCGCTATGCTGTCCATTCCATAGTCGTTGACGAGGTGGATGAAGTATGCCACGGCAGGAAAGTCAAAGACACCAGTGGCTGCTCCAAGCATGGCTATGCTCTCATACTCGGGCTTGACACGGAATTTCCTGCCCTTATACTCGACCTCAACGTAGCGGGCGCACTTTATCGGGCAGCTCTTCCCGTGGACGAACCACTCCGGCTCGACCTCGTACTTCTTCACCTCATCGCCGCCGAGCTTGCTCGCCAGCTCGTCCGGGATGTAGGGCCTTGAGAAATTGTAGGCCGGGCTCATTCCTATCGATGCGGCGCTTCTCAGGGCATCCGTCGTTCCGTAGGTTCTCGTGTGCTCGTACTTTGGATTCGTGGCGAACTCGTTGTAGTACTCCTGCCAGAGCCTCTGGAACCCCTCTGGATTCGCCACCTTCGGCCTCTCGCCGGGCTCAACTACCACCGCTTTGACCTTCTTGCTTCCCAAAACAGCTCCCAGGCCACCCCTTCCGCTGGCCCTCTCGGTGTCGTAGATTACATCTGCTATCCTGCTGAGCCTCTCTCCAGCGGGGCCGACCATCGCCATGCTCGCCGTCGGATACTCCTTCCAGAGCTCCTTAGCTACCTCGTAGTTGCCCCTGCCCCAGAGATGACCCGCGTCCTTAATCTCGACCTTTCCGTCGTGGATGTGGAGGTAAACGGGCTTTTCGCTCTTTCCTTCGATTATTAGCGCATCAAAATGTCCCCTGAGCTTTGGACCAAAGGCATCACCACCGCTTGAGTCGCTGATGAGCCTCGTTTCAGGGCTCTTGCTGACGGCAATTACCTTGCTCGAACCCGGAACGAGGCCCGTCAATCCACCAGCCGCGAACACGAACTTGTTGGCCGGGCTGAGAGGGTCGGTCCCTGGAGGGACCTCTTTGTAAATGATGTAGTAGCCGAGTCCCTTTCCGCCGATGAACTTCCTTATAACTTCATCAGGAAGCTCCTCGTAGGTAACTTTACCTGTAGTCAGGTTAACACGCGCTATCCTATTCTTGTATCCATACATCAGACGCACCTCCTTGCGTTCTCTCTATCTTCCTTTGAGAGTCTCCAACCCATGGCACCGAAGTTCTCCTCGAGGTGAACCTTGTTTCCAGCCTTCGGGATGGCTATGACATTCTCCTCCCAGATGAGATAGTTAAGAGCAACCTGGGCGGCGGTTTTTCCGTACTTCTTCCCGATCTCGGCCAGGCATTCGTTTCTCGCGAGGGTTCCCTTTTCAAGCGGGGTGTAAGCTATCAGTGCAATTCCTTCGCGCTTCATGTAGTCGAGCAGGCCAGTTGTCTCAGGCCAGCGGTCTTTGAGAGAGTACTTGACCTCGTTGGCGACTATCTCGTACTTCCTCATCGCCTCCTGGCTCCTCTTGAGAAGTTCAAGGTCGAAGTTGCTAACGCCGATGTAGCGGATTAACCCTTCATCAACGAGATCCTCAAGGGCGTGGAGCGTCTCTTTGATTTTTTCCCAGCTGTCTCCGGGCCAGTGGAGGAGGTATAGATCTATGTGAGTTCCCAGCCTCTTTGCGCTCGCCCTCGCGGCCCTCTTTGCTTCCTCGTAGCCGAAGTGTGTTGGCCACACTTTGCTGATGATGAAAATATCATCGCGTTCAAATTCCCTTATGGCCTCTCCCACAAGCTCCTCGGAGTGCCCGGCCCCGTAGAACTCAGCGGTGTCTATGAGATTTATCCCAAGCTCAAGCCCATACCTTAGAACCTCAACGCTCTCCCTGTCCTTTGAATAATCTGGACTCTCGTAGCCACCTATTCCCCACGTGCCCATACCGATAGAGGTGACTTTGTCGTTGCCTATCCTCTTAAGGTCATTAAAAACCCTAACTCTCTTCATCTTTCACACCAAAACGATTTGGAACTCGACCTTAATTAAGGTTTCTCTCTGAACGATAAAACCGGGAAAGAAATGAAGGCTGTTGGCCGTTTTATCCAATAACTTTTTAAGCTCCTGCCCAATTCAGAGTCGGACAAATAATCCAGGTGGTACAAAATGAGGAAAGCTAAACTCCTGGGAGCACTTCTTTTAGTTGCTATTGTTTTTGTTAGTGGGTGTATAGGAAGCTCGGGAAGTTCAACGACCCAGAGTAAAGCACAAAGCACATCCTCACCAAGCACAACTTTAAGCCAGACCCAGACGCAGACCGAAACGGCAAACTCCTGCGAGTGCCCGACGGCCAAGCCTTACTACCCGATAACTATCACAGACTTCGCGGGCAGAAATGTCACCATCGAGAAGGAGCCGAAAAAGATTGTTTCCCTCGCCCCAAGCATCACCGAGACCCTCTACTTCCTCGGCGCCCTTAACAGGGTTGTCGGCGTCACCAAGTTCGACGACTATCCTCCGGGAGTTCAGAAAGGAAGGACAATAATAGGCGGTTTCAGCGACCCGAACATCGAGGTAATAGCATCACTCGAACCGGACCTGATAATAGGCACTTCGATGCACCTCAAGTACCTCGACCAGCTTGAGAAGATAGCGCCGGTCATAATAATCGATCCAAAGAACATGGACGAGGTCTATAAGGCCGTAGAGCTCCTTGGAAAGGTTCTCAACATGAGCGGGGAAGCTGAGGGAGTTGTCCAGTTCATGAAAGCCGAAGTTGCTGACGTCCAGTTCCGCGTAGCCAACAGGACAAAACCCAGGGTTCTCTTTATAACCTGGTGGAACCCGCTCTACGTCCCAGGCAACGGCACTTTCCAGGACTCACTCATAGGGCTCGCCGGCGGTGAGAACGTCTTCCACGACGCTACAGGATGGGCCCAGGTCAGCCTTGAGGAAGCCGTCGCCAGAAACCCGGAGATAATAATCCTCTCAGCCCATGCAGGGGCCACCATTGACGACATCTGCAACAGCCCGCTAGCGGATACCGATGCAGTGAAGAACGGCAGGATATACTTCGTCAGCGACGACAACGCCATATCACGGCCGGGGCCGAGGCTCGTCGAGGCCCTTGAGGAGCTCTCCTACTTCATACACCCGGAGGCCTACGGCTACAACTTCCAGCCAGTTAGCTGCCCCGTTGAGGGCTGAGCTCTTTTCTTCCTACTTTTGTTTTGATAAGAAGCATCTTCCAGAAGGAGTTTTAAGAACAGAAAAAAAGGAAATCACGCACCGAACTTCTCGCTCCTGTTCATGAGGTCCATCATGATGGGCACTATGTCGTGGCCCTTAATCCTGCCGATTCCGCCGCGCATGCACTCCCTCTCGCCAAAGCTCTCAGTGTAGTCTGGCCTGACCCCGCCACCAGCGACGAGGAGCGGAACCGGGTCGCCGCTGTGGTTCATGACCTCGCATGGTGTTGAGTGGTCGCCGGTTATCGCTATGACAACGTCTTCAAGGTCGATGTGCTCGAGGATGTAGCCTATCATCCTGTCTGCCTTCTCTATCATCTCCGCTTTGAGCTTCGGGTTGTTGTCGTGGCCAGCAGCGTCGGTCGGTTTGAAGTGCAGGAACACGAAGTCATAATCCTTAAGGAGCTCGACGACCTTCTTGGCCTTGGCCATCTCGTCGGTGTTGTATTCGCCGGTTGCTCCCTCTGGAGTGTAGACGTCGAAGCCTATCGCCCTCGCGACGCCTTTGACAAGCGAGACCGCTACAACGGCCGCGGCCTTGACCTTCCACTGCTCGGTGAACTTCATCGGTATGTCCGGATAAGTTCCAGCACCGCGGATGAGGAGGTAGTTTGCCGGTGGCTTGCCCTCCTTTCTGCGCTTCTCGTTGATCGGGTGCTTTTCTAGGACTTCGTGGGCCTGTCTGACGAACTCCTCAAGGATTTCCGCTACCTTCTTGCTCTCCTCGTCCTCCCAGGTGAACTCGTGCGGGGGCTTTCCGGCCTCGTGTGGGTCGTTCTCGCCGACACGGTAGCCCTTGGCCATGCCCTTGAGAACCAGAACGGCCCTGTGGCCGGTTGCACCGACAAATATGAAGTCAACCGGGAGCTTGACATTCTCTTGAATGGCTTTGGCCAGCTCGTGGGCTTCCTCGGTGCTTATTCTCCCGGCCCTTCTATCGGTGATTATTCCGTTCTCAATCGTGGCGAAGTTCACGCGGAAGGCCAGATCATCCTCGTTAAGGTTGAGTCCAACTCCTAAAGCCTCTAAGAAACCCCTTCCGCGGTAGACATTGTATGGGTCGTAGCCAAATATTGAGAGGTGAGCGGTGTCGCTTCCAGCCGGCTGGCCGGGTTTTATCGGGTCCTGCTGGCCGAGTATTCCCATTCTGGCGAGCCTGTCCATGTTGGGGGTGTTAGCGTACTCAAGCGGCGTCTTTCCGCCGAACTCTTTAATCGGCCTGTCTCCGAGACCGTCCAGGATTATGAGAAGTCCCTTCCTCTGCTTCATGTCTATCACCTGTGGTGATTAAGACATGGGGTTTAAAGGTTTGTTGGATAAAACTTTATGAACACTCTTTCAAATCTCCCGCCGGTGAGAGAACGTGGAGATGCTGGCGTGGGCAAGTTCAATAGTCGTCGGAATAATACTCCTCGTTGTCTTTGGAGACAAGCTCTCGGATAAAATCGTCGAGGTCGCCGAGAAGGCCGGCGTTTCTCCCCTAGTGATAAGCCTCGTGGTGATAAGCCTCGCAACGACGCTACCAGAGATAACAACCAGTGCGATGGCAAGCATCACGGGTTCTGAAGGCATAGCCCTTGGAAATGCCCTCGGGAGCATCTTTGCCAACATAGCACTCATTCTTGGACTTGCTTCAGTTATACGGCCACTGGAGGCTGGAAGCGGCGCGTATGAGAATTCCCTTGTCATGCTGGCGTCCCTTGGATTCCTTATGTTGCTCTCCGTTGATGGCACTCTGTCGAGACTCGACGGTGCTCTCCTTCTCGGAGCTTATGCCCTATATCTGCGGTGGCTTTACAGGAAGCACTTCAGAAAGGGACGCGAAAGTGGAGCTGAACGCCACACCAAGGCAACGGTCCTTGACTACGTCCTGCTCCTAATATACGGTGGTCTGATGGTTATTGGGGCGAGGCTTGTCGTTTACGGCGGCAGAAACATCGCCGAGGCCCTTGGGGTAGCGGAGTACGTCATAGGTGCCACCATTGTTGCCATTGGCACTTCCCTGCCCGAGATGACGAACGCCCTCTATGGGGCAGTAAGGGAGCGCGGAAGCATAAGCGTTGGCAACATAATTGGAGCTAACATAATGAACGCCCTCGTAGTTCTTGGACTGGCCTCACTGATAAGACCAATTCCCACAGGCGCCTCAACCCTAACCATCGTGCTCGTTCTCATGACCATGCTCCCAATGATAGCTGAACTGAAGCGCTCTGGCGGCCTCGACAGGAGGATAGGAGTTTACTTCCTGATCCTCTATGCGGTGTATTTGGTTTTGCTTTTTTCGGGGGCAAAGCTCTAGTTAAGCTTTTAAGTCCCCCCTCTTTCTCCCGCTGGGGGTGAGAAAATGAAAGTCCTGTGGGCACCTTGGAGAATCGAGTACATACGCTCACCCAAATATGATGGCTGTATATTTTGCGACTTCCCGAAAGAGAACCGGGATAGAGAGAGGCTCATCCTCTACCGCGGAAAGCATGCTTTCGTGATAATGAACAACTATCCCTACAACCCCGGCCACGTCATGGTGGCTCCATACAGGCACGTCGGGAGATGGGAGGACCTGACCGATGAGGAGCTTTTGGAAATAATGAAGCTCTCTCAGCTCATGATAAAGGCGATAAAGAAGGCCATGAACCCGGACGGCTTCAACCTCGGAGTGAACCTCGGGAGAGTGGCCGGAGCGGGAATAGACGACCACGTCCACCTTCACATCGTCCCGCGCTGGAACGGGGACACCAACTTCATGCCGGTCATAGCGGACACGAAGGTCATTCCCGAGTCCCTGCAGGAAGCCTACGACGAGCTGAAAAAAGCGATAGACGAAGTTCTCAAGGAGTGAGCCTTCTCACTTTTATTTTGAAGTTTCTGTCCAAGGGAAGGTCTTCAAACAGACCCTCGTCCAGTTCAACCACGCTGACATCAGTGCTTATCACGGATTCCCTTGTTCCCTGTTTTAGACGAAGTTCAACCAGCTTTCCGTTAACTACCTTTGCCGCCAAGTAAGTTCCGTCATCCGCAGTCCCCTCTACTATGAAGCTGGTACCGAACTCAAGTGAAAGCCTCTTCAAGAGGGCAGGCGCGCTCTCGGCATTTATCTTTATGACCTCTCCCTCTTCAGAGGATACCTTAACTACAGGGCACAGGGAGGATAAACAAAACTCCTTCACTGCTTCTGCTATCCCCTTTGCAAATATCTCGAGGGGCTTACCCATCAGGGCCTCTCCAAAACCTGCCCAGTTTGCGGTTACTTTAAGACGACCGTTCTGGACTTTAAAGGTTACTGTGAGTATTCCCCGCTCTCCTCTGAAGGTATATATCGCCTCGCTGTTCCCAAACCCAACGTCTAACTCAAACTCATAACCAAAATTAAATATGAACCTGGGCACTTCAAACCTGACTTTTTGATCGTCGAATTCCTTAAAGTACGGGAAGAACGGCAGTGTCTTTTTCGGCTCGCTCAAGATAGTTTTAAGGACGTCCCAATCAACGTTAACTTCCACTTCCCAGCTCCGTGATTTCAACGACTATCACCAAAATTGGGTGAGAGAAGGGAAATAAAACCGTTTCTAAAACCAAAGGTTTCTAACCCTCAAAAAGCGTTTTCCACTTTTCCCTTGTCCTCTTCCAGCATCCCGGAGGCATCAGTTCTCCCTCAGGGCAGTAGCCGAGCTGAACACACCTTGGCCCGAGCTTCGCCCACTTTATTACCGGTTTTAGCTCGTCGTTCTTTGCAATCTCCTCGAGCATCTTCCAAGCAACTTCCCTTATCTCCCACTGCGCCCTCTCGCAGGCCCTGAGTCCCAGAAAGTGCTTCAGCTCCCGGAGGTTCATCGTGACGACTATCTTCGTCCTGACAGCCTGGGGGAGGATAAAACGTGCGTCTTCCTGATGCTGACCGCGCTCAACGCTCTTTTTGTATAGCTCGATCGACTTTTTCATGAGTTCCTTCCACTCAGCAAGAAGCTCCGGGTCTTCCTTTATCCCATTGGGAATAACGAAGGTCTCCTCAACGTCTTCAGGGTTTAATACAATATAACGCTGGCTCTGCTGAGTGTAAGAGGCGAGCCTGTGCCTGACGAGCTGGTGGGAACAAACGCGGGAACATCCCTCAATGGCGAAAGTCAGCGTCGCGTGCTCGAGGATACTCTCGTGTCCATAGCCGAGAACCCTTGGAAGATGCATTTCGACGTCTTTGCCGCTCATCCTCTCAAAAGCTTCGGTTTCCCACCCTTCCCAGTAGCTTATGAGGGCCGCCCATGTGACAGTTTCAAGAGGTTTTTTTGTATAATTGACAAGAGTCACCTTGATTCCATCGCTCATAATGACCCCCCGGGCAAAAAAGATGTTTGGTTTATTAGGTTTTGGGAACAAGATAGATCAAAAGCCCGTAAAAAGTAAAACAAAAAAGGGTTCATTACATGGCTCCCATGCTGTACTTCATAAGCTTGTTGACGAGCTTTCTCCCCTCCCTAGTTAAGTCAACGACCTTCCTTATCATGACCAGCTTGAGAAGCCCCTTGTCAATTAGTCTGTCATAGATTTCTTCGAGCTCCTTCTCACTTATCCCGAACATCTCGTGGAGGGTTAATGGGTCCATGCCAGAGTAAAGTGCCATGAGAACCTGCTGCTCCATCTCATCGAGCCCACCGAGTTCCTTGAGCTCCCTCTCAAGCTCTTCTTGGAACTCCGCCTTGATCGTTGGGAACTCTTCAGAGGCTTTTATTAGAAGCTCAACGTAGTCCTTCCGGTATGTGAGGAGGTACCTCAGGATGTAAAGACGAACCTTTTTGTCCTCAACAAAGAGGTACGAAACGACGCTCTCGTTCTCATAGAAGTGCTTTATTTTCCACGCCTCAACTTTTTTGTTTCCCATCTCTATCTCTTCTATGTCTAGGTCTTCCATATCAGAGAAGAGGGGGATTGGTTTACCTTCAGAAGTCAGGACTATGATGTTCCTCTCGCGTCTGTTCTTCCTTACCGATCTCACAGTCACGATACGGAGCGTCCCATCCTCCCACTTGGCATCCATGTTGAGCGCGCCGCCGCGCATCCTCGCGAGGAGGAGCTTAACTTTAACCCCATTAATCAGAACCTCGAACACCCTGTGAATGAAAGTCTTAAAGGCCTTCTCGTCATAAATCAGAAGGTTGCTCCCAATGGTTAGAACGAGAGTCTTCTCTCCGGAGCCGGGAACGTAGAACTTCATGCCAAAATGCGGAAGTTGGGGATCGAGCTTAAGCTCATCTGGAATTTTAATTCCAATATCAATTAATGAGGAGAACGGAAACACGTCCTCACCAACTACCTGGCCCATTCTAAGGTATTTCAGGGTAATCCTGTCGTTTTCCAAGTAGGCCATCGCATCCCTCCACTTTATTGAGGTTGATCCCTTCCAAGTTGACTGTATGGTAGCCTTGACCCTAGCTTGGGCAATTGCCATAGCTCTCATCCTCTTTCAGTTTCATATCGTGCTCAACTCCTCAAGACGGGCCTCAAGTTTTTTAACTTTCTCCCTGAGTTTCCTTACCTCGTTGCTCAGCTTTATCTCCAGCGGGGTAACCGCCGGGTCTCCGCCACGCTTTTCAATCAGGTCGTCGAGTATGCTGACGGCGCTGTTTATGTACTCAGTCATCTTTATCAACGCTTCCTCATGCTTCAGAACAATTGGCCCCTTATCCTTGGTCTTTATAGTCAGTGGAAGCTTTGTCTTTGAGACGTAAGTTATCATAAGCTCAAGCTGCTCCTTGTCCTTTTTGGTCGGGAACTTCATGAGCCAGAGCCTCTTGAACTCTTCAAGCTCGTTGAGCACTTTGACGAGGAAGGCGTTGTAGTCGTCCTCCGTGACGTATCCCAGGGCATAACCCCTAGCAAAGTCCAGCAGTGTGAGTATACGCTTCTTCTTTTCCCTCGCCTCGTCGAGTATCTTCCCCATCCTCTCGTTTATGATGTTTCTAAGCTGCTCGAGCAACTCCTCCTCGTTCTTAGTAACCCCTGTCTTCTGAGGTGTTTTGAGCTTAAGTTCTCTCTCACTTGCGCCTTCCACCACAGCGGGAGCCGTTTGAGCCGGTGCTGCCCCTCTGGACTCCACAATAGTGCTTTCAAGAACCTGATAGATCTCCCTCGTGTACGACTGCATCATCCTGCTGACTAGGAATGCTGAAATCCCAACGGCAACAACGATACCCACGAGGAGCACCACCAGTGTTACCACGTCCAAATTATCACCCCCTAAAACACAGCTTCGATAACTTTACCGTTTGAGACCTTTCTCATGCGGACTTTACCCGTGCTGACATCTAGATATAT
Source organism: Thermococcus peptonophilus (assembly GCF_001592435.1). Lineage (NCBI taxonomy): Archaea > Methanobacteriati > Methanobacteriota > Thermococci > Thermococcales > Thermococcaceae > Thermococcus > Thermococcus peptonophilus. The sequence goes on along the minus strand of NZ_CP014750.1, from coordinate 156,230 downwards.
AGTTCTCCCACCCTTTCCACCTGTGTCTTCGGCGACCAGCCTTATGCCTCGTTTCTTCAGCTCCCTCTTGGCCACTTCTACGTTCTTTTGCCCTATCTGGAGGTTCTCGTTGCTGACGTTGGTAAACATGTGTGCCCCCCCGAAGAGCTTTGCCTCAAGTCTCTTCGGTGATGCACCCAGCTTCATCATGTCCTTTATCAGGAGCTCCAGTCCCGTGTCCACGTACTTTGCAGGGTTTCCCCTTCCCCCGTAGCGTGCGCTCTCCGGGAGGAGCGCGTGGAGCAATCCCCCAACTTTGGTCAGACGGTCGTATAGCGTGATACCTACGCAGGACCCTAGCCCATATGTGCTTATTATCCCCGTCTTCTTTGCCACTGCGTAGTCACCGATGCCGACCTTGATCTCCACAGCCTTCACCACCGTCCAAACAATGAAAGGGTAAAGGAAAGGCCTCAGAGCCTGAAGGTGCTCGTCTGTTTGCGGAGCTCCTCGACTATGTTCTTCAGCTCGTCGGCTGCTCTCTTGAGTTCTTCTATTGCGGCTGTTTGCTCCTCAACGGCTGAACTGACTTCTTCAGCCGAGGCAGTCGTCTCCTCCGCCGAAGCAGCCAAATTCTCCAAGGCTTTCAGAGCCTTATCAACCTCCTCCTGCGTCCTAATAATCTGCTCCTTCACGTGCCCAAGGCGTGAACCAGTCTCACTAATCAGCTCGGCAATATTAGTGAGATACTCAGTCGTCTCCCTGAGAGTCTCTGAAGATTCACTGACAACACTCACACCCCTCTGGGTAGCGTTCACAGCACCCCTAATCTCCTCAGTCATCCTGCCAATAATCTCCTTAATGTTGTCAGCAGCCTTCTTGCTCTCCTCAGCCAGATTTCTAATCTCCTGGGCAACCACAGCAAACCCCCTACCAGCCTCACCAGCCCTAGCCGCTTCAATAGCCGCATTCAAGGCCAAGAGATTAGTCTGCTCCGCAATCCCAGTAATCACATTCGTAATCTCCTCAATACTCCTACTCATCTCATTAACCCTGTTAACAGCCTGCTCAATCTCACCCATCATCTCCTGAATACTCTGAATCTGCTGGGCTGAAACCTCACCCTTCTGCCTGCCTTCCTCAGCAATGTTCACAACCTCGTTCACTGCCCCTTCAAACTCCTCCATAGCCCTAACGCTCTCCTCACTCATGTCAGCAACCAACCTCATGCCCTCAGTAATCTCATTAATATTCTCCTGCTGACGCTGCGCTTCAACACTAACCTGCTGCACAGCCTCATTCACCTGATTAATCGCCTCAGTAACATCACTAGCTATCTGAGCCAGGACGTTTGCGTGCTTCTCAAGCTTCTCGGTGAGGCCAACGATGTTGCCGAGGAGCTCCCTCATCTTTGTGCTCATGTCCTTGACATCCTCTATAATCTCCCTCAGTTCTCCCTTCGCCTCAACGCTTAGACCGTTGCTGAGATCGCCCTCAGCAAGGCGCTCAAGCTTCTCCGCTATTCCCTGCAGTGTTCCAACAACGTCCTTTCCCACTGCTTCAAATGCTTTGATGAGTACCCCAATTTCGTCATCCTCCAGGTACTGTATCTGTTTGAGCTTCTCCCTAACCTCACTCAACCTACCTTCGGCCAAAGCCTGGGCAGCAACACTAAGCGCAACAAGCGGCTTGAGGGAGGAATCAATTAGTTTGTATGCAACTCCAATCATCGCAACTGACAGTGCCAGTATCAAAATGGCCGTCATTAGGGCGCTCTTCTTTGTGGCCTGTCTAGTGTCTTCTATCACGTTTAAGGTTGGTGCGCTTATCTCACTTACGGGGACCTTAGCGAAGACATACCAGCCCGTGTTCGGGATTTTGACACCTGCGGCAACTGCTGTCACCCCATTGAAAGTGTATATGGCGACATCTTTGTCTTTGCCGCTCCGTATAATGTCAGCAACGGATTTCAAGCTGGGTTCCTTGAAAACGTTGAGCTTCATTATGTAGTCGTGATTTGGATGCATGTAAATCGTTCCGTCCTGACCAACAACGTATGCATAGCCAGTCTGACCGATCTTCACGGTGTCTATGGTTTTTGTAAGCTCATCTATGAAGACATCAAGACCTATAACACCGACGAGTTTCCCGTTGTAATAAACTGGGATCGCGTAGGTGATAACCCACTTGCCTGAAGAAGCGTCCTCGTAGGGTTCACTCCATGTTGGTCCATTGACCTGAACTGCCTTCTGGTACCAGGGCCTGACGCGTGGATCGTAGTCAGGCGGGAGCTCCTGCTCCGGATAGATGAACATATTGCCGTTCACGTCCCCAAAGTAGACGGCGCTGAGTTTAGGTTCGGCTTTGGTTATGACCTCAAAGTGCTCCAGGAGTATCGGTCTCAGCTTTTCTGCATAACCCGGGTCTCCAAAGCTGACGCCTTCGCTCTGGAGATCGTTAAGCGAGATGATCGTCAGCTCCTTTGTTGCCCTTCCTAGGGCCTCAACTGAATCAAAGAACCCCGAGAACTGCTCAGCTAAAGACTCCGCTTTAGCCATGACGGCCTCTCTAGCCTGATCTTCCACAACCGGTTGCATTTTGTCTTTGATAACCGCAGACGTATGACTGCCAGTGTAGAAGATCATGGCACTGGCTAGCACAGTCACTAGCAATAGGGCAACTACCACGATGCCAACAATCTTCTTCTTGAACTCCATATCACTCATCCCCCTCTTCCTTCACCTGGGCTTCTAACCTCTTCACGAGCTTTTCAAAGGATGTCTCGTCAGGTACCAGATAGAAAAAGCTCTCAAACCCGATGTTCTCCTCATAGAAGCGCGTCTTGAAGAGCATAATCTTGTCAACATTCCTCAGATCCGGCCTGTTCAGTTCCTTTTCGATGTCGTAGAGGGAGCTTATCGGCTTTGGGGGGCTCAGGGAGACCGGCTCCCCAAGGAGCTTTGCAAGTATGTCAGTGTAAACCGATATAAGGATGTTGCCTACCTCGGTTATGGCTGACTTGCCCATTTCGTCCAGCTCTTCCATTCCAGATGGATCCATTCCCATCAGGGCCGCTGACAGGTTTATTGCACTCCTCGTCGGGAACTGGAGAACAGTGATGCCGTTTAGGCCCTCGGTTATGTCGAACGCCACCACAAAGCTCTTTGAGATGCCGTTCTGGGCAAGTGTCTTCAGGAACTCCACCCTGGAGAGCACTTCAACGTCGGGCGGCTCCATCTCTATTGGCCCGCCCACCATCTCTGAGAGTGAGGTTAAGGCATGAGACATCGCTATGTTGGAGGCCTCTCGGAATATGTCCTTGTACCATTCGTTCAGCTTCATAGCATCCCCCCCGTGAGCTTTTCGAGGACTTTAACCATATCTTCGGGTTTTGGGAGAATGAAGAAGTGCTCATCAAACTCAACGCCCTCTACTTTTATCACAGTTCCAAGGAGCATCGTGTAGTCGCAGTACTGGCCGATATCGGCTAAAGCGAAGTCGAGTACCGCCGGGAGGAAGTCAATGGCGATCTCTGGGGGTGTTTGCTCTATCGTGAGGCCAAGGAACTCGCTGAGTGCATTTGCATAGGCGGAGATAAGTATGTTGCCCATCTCCATTATCGCTGACTTAACAATCTCGTCTATCTCCGTGGTTGTCCCCGGCTCCTGCATTATCATTAGGTCGAAGAGCCTTGTGGCGTCGTCGAAGTCCATTATGAAGAACGCATGCCCACTGAACTCCTTTCCAAGGCCAACGTAAACGGCAACCTTGACGTCCTCTCCAACCTTTTCTGGAAGGGTCTTCAGCGATATTATCTCCAGATGGGGCACCTCAATTGTGACGGGGTGCCCAAGCATCTCGCTCAGGGCATCAGCCGCCCTAGATGCCCCTATGTTGAACGTCTCAAGAAGCGCGCTCTTGGTGAAGTCATTCATATTCTTTATGTACTCTTCATAGTCCACCGCCGATACCTCCAAGCAGGCTATTTATGTCAATAATCAGAATCACGCTACCATCACCGAGTATTGTGGCCCCAGCAAATCCTCTAACACTGGATAGCGCCTTTCCAAGGGACTTGATGACTATGTCCTTCTTGTGCAGCAGTTCGTCCACTTTTATGGCAAGCTTCTGGGCCCCGAGATCAACGATAATGGCTGGGAACTCCTCCGACTCTGAATCCGGAAGGCCGAAGAGCTCGTGTAGCGAGACTATCGGGATTATCTCTCCCCTCAGGACTATGACCTCCCTGCCGCCTATGGACTTTAAGTCGCTTCTCTTCACCTCTATCGTCTCAAGGATGTTGTTTATTGGCACGGCGTAGATCTCGTCCCTAACCTTGATGAGGAGAGCCTGTATGATTGCCATGCTTATCGGGAGCTTGAGTATGAAGGTCGTTCCCTTGCCAACTTCGGTCTTGACACTTATACTACCGTTGAGGGCCTTTATGACGTCCTGAACTACGTCCATGCCAACGCCCCTTCCAGAAACGTCCGTGACTTTCTCTGCCGTGCTGAATCCGGGCAGGAAAATCAGGTTTATCGCCTCTTCGTCGCTGAGCTCCGCCGCCTGCTCTGGGGATATCAATCCTTTCTCGATGGCCTTTCTCTTTACTTTCTCTGGGTCAATGCCCCTGCCGTCATCCCTCACGATAATAACCACGTGGCTCCTCTCACGCTTTGCTATCAACTCAACCCTTCCTTTACGCGGCTTTCCGAGCTTTTCTCTCTCTTCAGGCGGTTCTATTCCATGATCTATGGCGTTTCTGAGAAGGTGCACAAGAACGTCGCCGAGCTTGTCCAGGATCGTCCTGTCAACCTCTATCTCGGTGCCCTCCATGATGAACTCGACTTCCTTGCCCTCCTTTCTGGCCAGACTCCTGACCATGCGCGGGAACTTGTTGAAGACCTCCGCAACCGGAGTTAGGCGCATCTGCATTATCTCATCCTGGAGCTCCGCCATTAGCCTAGAGGTAGTTGAGAGAGTCTCAATGAGTTCCCTGTCACCCAGGCGCTCGGCTATCTGCTCAAGCCTTCCTTTGTTGATGACCAGCTCACCGACGAGGTTCATGAGCTTGTCGAGGTGAGAAACGTCAACTTTGATCAGCTTCGACATCTTTATCTTTTCCCTGGGAGTGGGGGCCTGTTTTTTAACTTCTGGTTTCGGCTCCGCTTCTGGCTTTTTGGCTTCTGCCGGCGTTTTCTGCGTTTCGACAAGTTTCTCATGGGGTCTCGTACCTGGCTCGACAACCTCGACATCCGCCACGTCAGGATGCTTTAGAACAGCCTCTTTTATTTCCTCTATGTCTGCACCGGGAGCTATGGTTACTTCGAAGTAATGACCATCTATAATGTCCCCATTCTGGATGTCCGACCTTGCTGGGTTGGTTGAGAGAACTTTGGTTCTCTTCTCTATCTCTTGAAGGACCAAAAAGCTCCTGATGCCTTTCAAGGGAGCGTCCTTCTCTAAAAATATCCTCAAAGTTATTCCTTCATTCTCAGAAGGCTGCCCTTCGACTGTTTCAGTCTCTTCTTCAGTTTTGGCAGGCTCTGGTGCTCCCTCAGCTAGGAGCGTCACTATAACGTCCTTTATCTCAGGATGCCTGCTGACTAATTTCTTTATCTCCTCTGGAGAAGCTTTTGTAACAACCTTGAACTCCAGTTCATCAACGTCGGCGGAGCCGTCTTCTATAATTGATCTCTCGGGCTTTGTCTCGAGGACGTCCCCTATCTCCTCAAGATCGCGGAGGATCAGAAAAGCCCTGACACCCCTCAGCTGTGCGTCTGGGTAGAAGATAGCTTTTACGTGGTAAACATTCCCAGAAACCCCCACGGGAATGGCTTCCTGGGTCTCGGGGGGAACTTCTTCAGTAGAAGGCTTCGAAGGCTCCTTTGGTTTTTCTTTTCCTGCCTCTCTGGTTCCCTTTCCCCCGGTGTACCCTTTCAGCATGGCGTTGGCCTTTTCAAAGAGCTCATCCACGTCAACGTCTCCCTCTTTTCCGGTTTCCTCTATGTTGTCGAGCATTTCCTCTATTGCCTCGATGAACTCGAGTACCAGATCAACGACGTCCGGCGTCGCCTCAACAACACCGTTCCTTATGGCGTCGAAGAGGTTCTCCATTTTGTGGGCGGCCTCGCTGAGCTTCATGAATCCCATCGTAGCAGCGGTTCCCTTGAGGGTGTGGGCATCTCTGAATATCTGGTCTATGCTGGCTCTTTTCGCCCCCTCATCTCCGTTTTTTACAGCCTCTTCAAGCCGTAGAACTGCATTGCTGATGCTATCAATCCTATCACGGGCATCTGACAGGAATTCCTCAAGATATTGGGACATGTCTTCCATAACCCTCACCTCGGTATCTTCCTGAGGGCCATCACTATGGTGTCGGCGATTTTATCAAGCGGCACAATGTAGTCCACCATGCCAGTCTCAGCCGCAGCTTTGGGCATTCCATAGATTATCGACGTCTCTTTGTCCTGGGCTATCGTTATGCCGCCTTTCTTTTTAATAGCAACTATCCCCTCTGCACCGTCCCTCCCCATTCCCGTCATCACGACGCCGACAGTTCTTCTGCCGAAAACCTCTGCAACGCTCTTCATCATCGGATCAGCGGCAGGTCTTACCCCGTGAATTTTCGGACCCTTGTAGAGCTTTATCGTCGGCTTTCCGTTCCTCAGGGTTACCTCCATGTGATAATCGCCAGGAGCAACGTAGGCCCAGTCCTTGTTTACGACCTCCCCGTCCTCAGCCTCCTTAACGTTTATCTTTGAAATTCTGTCAAGTCTCGCGGCAAAGGACTTGGTAAAACCGGGCGGCATATGCTGAACCAGCAGTATGGCAGCATCGAGCTCACCGGGAAGCTTTTCAAACACTTTGAGAAGAGACTGGGGGCCACCTGTTGAGGCAGCTATTGCAACGGCCCTTCTGGCAGGCTCCGCCGCCTTCCTTGCCTTTTTCATCTGTTCCGATAAGACCCTCCTACGTCTGAGCTGGAGGAACCTTCTGGGAACTTTTGCAGCTTCTTTCACTTTGGCGATTATCTCGTCCTTAAGTTCGCGCATGTTTATCGAGATAGACGAAGAGGGCTTGGGAATGAAATCAATGGCCCCATATTCAAGCGCCTTTATCGTTGCATCGGCACCCTCCTGAGTGAGGGCGCTCACCATGATTACCGGAGTCGGATACTTGCTCATAATAAACTTGAGGGCATCAAGCCCGTTCATCCTGGGCATTTCAATATCGAGAGTTATCACGTCGGGTCGCTCGGTTTTGACTTTTTCAATGGCCTCGATTCCATCCCGAGCCTCACAGCAGACCTCAATCTCAGGATCCGATTCTAAGATATCCCTGAGTATCCGTCTCATGAACGCTGAGTCATCAACCACCATCACTCTGATCTTTTTGCCGAAAGGCATGTTACCACCCTAAGTGAAAGTTAAGAGGAGAGAACCCTATTCACCTCCTCTATAACCTTCGGAGCCTGGAAAGGTTTAACGATGTAGCCCTTAGCCCCGCTCTTGAGGGCCTCCATGACCTTTGCCTCCTGACCGACGGCGGTGATCATGATTATCTTGGCGTTGGGATCTATCTTCATGATTTCCTTGACCGCGGTTATTCCGTCCATTTCGGGCATAACTATGTCCATGGTCACCAGATCCGGCTTCAACTGTTTGTATTTCTCAATCGCTTCCTTTCCATTGCTTGCTTCCCCAACGACCTGATGGCCTGCCTGCGTCAGTATCTTCTTAACCAGCATCCTCATAAAGGCGGCATCATCAACAACGAGCACGCGTGCCATTCACTTCACCTCCACGTTCTTCCTTTTCACGTAGATACGGGCGACTAGGTCGTAGAGTTTAAACAGCCGGGCAGCACTGCCCAGAATCGTCTCGGTTTTACCGAGAACGAGATAACCGTGATCCTCGAGTGAATCGTACAGCTTTCTAAAGACGCTCTCCTGGGCTTCCTTGGTCATATATATAAGAACGTTTCTGATAAATATCATGTCAAACCCCCTTGGGTATCTATCCGAGAGAAGGTTGAACCGCCTGAACTCAACGTATCTTCGTATCTGAGGCGAGATGCGGTAGTGGTCCCCCATGGGAAGGAAGTACTTCTGTATCAGCGACTTCGGAACACTCTTTTCAACGATCTCCTTAGGATAAACCCCCCTAATGGCGGTGTTCAATGCCTCCCTGTCAATGTCAGTGGCGAGTATTTTGAGCCGGTATCTTTTGAGATCATCTCCCAAAAATTCACTGAAGAGCATGGCTATCGAGTATGGCTCCTGGCCAGTGGAACATGCTGCACTCCAGATTCTTATCGTGGTATCGTAATGTTTGCGTTTGTATTCTATCAATTCGGGGAGGACTTTTCTCTCTATGGTCTTCCAGACTATTGGATCCCTGAAAAACTCGGTGACGTTTATTGCAACGGTTAATAGTAGATCGTCAAGCTCCTGCTTGTTCTTTTTTATGATCCTGTAGTACTCCATGAAATCGTTTATGCCCAGTTTCCTCATTCTGGCTCGTATTCTCCTGAGTAAGTATGAGTCCTTGTAGGCGTTGCTGTCCGCGTTGAGATACTTGAACAGCTCCTGTTTGATGAGCTGATATCCCCTGTCATTGACTTCGTTCACGCCTACCACCGCTCTTGTTTTTCTGATCTGGTCTCCGAGTCTCGATTTGAGGGGGAGTAAATTCAAAGTTGAATTCTATTCATAGTTTAAGGGTTTTCTATTAAAAAATTATTATGTGTATGTGTTTGTGTAGGTGCATATGCAGGCCCTTACCAAGATGGTATTGGGCAAAATTTCAAACAATTAGTACGAAATAAAGGTCGAAAACCTTTTATATTGGGAAGTTGAACAACATCCTAGCGCTTCAGACTAATAATGGCGTCAAAACATATGCTGATAATGTTACCTAGGGATCAGGATTGCTGGATAATATCCAAAAAGTGGTGATGGGAATGAAAGCCAGTACCTTGGGGCTTGTCATAATCCCGCCAATAGTAACAGGGACACTCGCATATTCTGGTCAGGCCACGATGGGGCTCATTGGTGGGATTGGGGTAGGAGCTTTAGTGGCATGGTACGTTGATTCAAGATCCAGAGCATCTGACAGGTACACAAGGCTCAGGGAGATCCTTCGGAAGATGAGCAGGGGGGAGGATGTTTATATACCCCCCGAGCTGGCCGACGTTAAAGAGTATCTCCTCAAACTTAAACCCGACTCTGGAAGCGATACACACGTCCTAATACAGGACTTGAATAGGGTCCTTCAGGGAGACTTAAGCGCCCCAGTTCCAGTTACCTCGGGGCTTTTGAAGGTATACTCTGACGTCAAGACAAGATGGAGGGAAATGTTGCAGGAGATTCAGGAAACTCTTCAAGAGATTCAAGATGCAATGAAGGACATTAAAGAAGGTTCCACTTCAATTGACGAGCTGGAAAACGTCTATGAGAGCCTAACCGACCTCATGAACCGCCTTGAGGATCAAGGAGTTAAAATAGCCGAGCTCAACGATCACATACAGGCCCTTTCCGCGGCTATAGAAGAGATAAGCACGCAGAGCCAGCAGGTTGCTGAGTTCACCTTTGAGTCCGCCAGTGCAGCAGAGAAGGGCAAGGAGATATCCGATGAAGCAGCGCTCAAAGTTGAGAAGATAAACAACGTCAGCAAGGAAATGGAGAAAGCTGTCGCTATACTATCAGACTACTCCGAAAAGATCGGTCAGATAGTCGATGTTATAACGGACATAGCCGAGCAAACAAACTTACTGGCCCTCAACGCAGCGATTGAGGCGGCTAGAGCCGGTGAGCAGGGAAGAGGATTTGCGGTTGTTGCGGACAGCGTCCGTGAGCTTGCGGAACAATCAAGAAGCTCCGCCAAGCAAATTGGTGACCTCATAAAAGAGATGCAGGAGAGCGTTAGTGAAGTCGTGAGCTCAATCCACGAGAATACTTCGGCAACGCAGGAAGTTGCGGAGTCCATACAAGAGCTGATAGCGGCCTTCGACGACATAGCAAGGAGGGCAAACGAGATAGCATCTATGATGAACGAGATCTCCAAGGGAATAGACCAGCAGGCAAACTCAATACAGAGCCTCGTCACCACTATTGACTACATATCTGCCCAAAACTCAGAGGTTGTAGAACAGTCCCAGAGGGCCATGGAAGCGTTGAGCACTGTTATGGATAGGATTAGATCCCTAAAGAGTGGTCTCGGAAACCTCATTTCAAAAATGGGTAACCTTATAGGTATGCTGTCTAATATTAAGGTGCAAAGGTGATCGAAATGGCCGAGATTCAAGTCGTTGCCTTCAGGGTTGGGAACGAGGAGTTCTGCCTTGAGATATCTAAGGTCCGGGAAATAAAAGAAATGATGCCTATAACCAGAGTCCCCAATGCACCGGACTACGTCGAGGGCGTTATCAACCTCCGCGGTCAGATAACCACTGTCGTGAACCTTAAGAAGAAGCTCGGATACTACGACGACGAAGACATAAGCAACAAGAAAATCATTATAGCAGAAGTCAAGGGCGAGATCGTCGGCATAATCGTGGATGCAGTCTCCGATGTCGTCACTCTCACAGAAGATCAGATCGAGCCGACGCCAAAGACCCTCGCGTCGAGAATGGACACCAGGTTCATAAAGGGCATAGCGAAGATAAACAACGGTGAAAGGCTGCTCATAATGGTTGATTTGGACAAGCTCCTCGGAGAGGAATGGTGATCACACACCCAAGTCTCTCAGGAGATCCTCTATTTCCCTTTTCTCGTCTTTTTCTGTTGATGCCTCGGGAAGGTTCTCCCCCAGTCTCGCCATGAGCATTTCGACCTGCTTTTCGAGCTTTCTCAATTCTTCGAACTGATAGCGAAGCTTCTCGTAGAACTCCTTCTCAACAGGGGTAACCGGAACGGGCTCGTTTATCATGCTGGCTATCTCATCAATATCCCCGGCCAGCTTATAAATAAGCTTGTGAATCTCTATGAAACTCCTCTCAGGATTCAGCTCTTTACCGCTTTTCTCGTCCTTCATGGGAAGGTCTAGGCGCTTTACTTCAATTATAACGTCCCTGAACTTTGAGTAAATATCCTCATCAGGAACCGAAACTATAACCAGCTTGCGCAGGTTTTTGAGAAGGCCCAGCAGGTTCTCCTTTAGGGCCAGAAACTCGTCCCTGCCCTTCCCGGTCAGGACGTAGACTTTAGCGATGTCTCTGAGGGACAGGAGAGCCCTCTTCGCTTCCAAAAGGCCGGAGCTTATCTTTTCCGGATCCATTGTAATCGCTGTTTTAAGTATGTCCAGAAACTCCTCAACTTCCTCCTCCTTTCTTCTCTCTATCAGTTCCTCCAGCCTCTCAATCTCCTCTTCGACTTCGCTTAAGAGTTCTTCCTTGAGCTGGGCTTTGAGGTTCTCCCTATCCTCAAGAACAGCCCTGTTAAGCTCAATGAGATCATCTCTCAGCCCTTGTACCTCTTTCTTGAGAGTTTCGAGTTCGTGCTCAATCTTGACGTTTTTGTTCTCAAGGTTCTTCAGGTGCTCTTTGACGAGGTTATCAAGCTTTGCAACCTTTTCGGAGAGGGACTTTATTCTCCACTCCTCGGCCGACCCACTTTCGGTTTTCCTTATTCCCTCAAGTTCGGCCCTCAGTTCATCGATTCTCTCCTGGATTTCCTTCTTGAGATTCTGAAGCTCGTTGAGAGATTCCTCCGTTTCGTCTTTGAGCTCAAAAAAGCGCCCTTTAACTTTCTCAGCTATATCCCTTGCGTAATATATTGCGAAAGCTGATAAACCGATTGCTATGATTGATAAGTACTCTATCATGGTTTGACCACCGGGGCCGGCTTACATCTTCAGATTACAAACTTATCATATTTAAGGCTTAAGGCCTGTTGCCAATATATCTCATAATCGGCTCATGTTTCATAACCATTACATTCAGAAACTGTTTTTATGCCTATATCCAAAAGGTTTCATTGGAGAGTGTTTTTATTCGACGAAAGGGTTATTAAACTCGCTCCGCAGTTCTATACGGTGATGCACATGGTGGTTAGTTTAGCTGGAAGGGACGTTCTCTGCCTCCAAGACTTTACAAGGGAAGAGATCGAGACGATTCTCAAGACGGCCGAGATGATGAAGATATGGAACAAGATTGGAAAGCCGCACCGCGTTCTCGAGGGCAAGACCCTGGCAATGATATTCCAGAAGCCCTCTACGAGGACTAGAATTTCCTTCGAGGTCGGCATCTACCAGCTCGGCGGCTATGGACTCTACCTCAACGCACAGGATCTGCAGCTCCGCAGAGGTGAAACCATAGCCGATACGGCAAGGGTTCTCAGCAGGTACGTTGACGGAATTATGGCGAGGGTTTACGCCCACAAGGACGTTGAGGATCTCGCCAAGTACGCGAGCGTCCCGGTCATAAACGGCCTCTCCGACTTCTCACACCCGTGCCAGGCCCTCGCTGACTACCAGACTATCCTCGAGAAGAAGGGCAGGATTCAGGGTCTTAAGATAGTCTATGTCGGTGATGGAAATAACGTTGCCCACTCCCTCATGATAGCCGGAACCAAGCTCGGCGCTAACGTCGTTGTTGCTACCCCCGAAGGATACGAGCCAGACCCGAAGGTGGTCAAGTGGGCCGAGCAGAACGCGGCCGAGAGCGGCGGAAGCTTTGAGCTCCTCCACGACCCAGTTCAGGCGGTTAAAGACGCCGACGTCATCTACACCGACGTCTGGGCTAGCATGGGACAGGAGGCCGAGGCCGAGGAGAGGAGGAAGATATTCAAGCCCTTCCAGGTCAACAAAGACCTCGTCAAGCACGCCAAGCCGGACTACATCTTCATGCACTGCCTCCCGGCCCACAGGGGAGAGGAAGTTACGGACGACGTCATCGACAGCCCGAACAGCGTCGTCTTCGACGAGGCCGAGAACAGGCTCCACGCCCAGAAGGCAGTCATGGCCCTCGTCATGGGCGGGATTAAGGTCTGATTAAGTTTTGCCTTCTGCCACTTTTTTCCTCTCAATTGTCCTTCCAGAGTTTGCCATTAGGGGGAGTAGCGTTCATTCATCAATGATCGAAACGAGGTTATATATAATGATGATTAGATTATGATGGAGTTCATCGACCGCGAGAGGGAGTGGGGTAAACAGACTCTCCTCGAAGTTCTCTCCGTCCTCCAGGCCATCGAGTTCGCCGACTACTCCGAGAAGACCAGGGAGAAAGCCCTTCAAAAGCTCTCCTCCGCCGTTAAAGAGCTCTCGAGGAAAGACCCCACGCTGGAGAACCTTCTTAGACTCGGCCTCTACACCTACGCGGTCGAGCTGGTGAGGGAGGGAAGGTGGGAGGAGCTAGGCAAGCTCCGGAGGGTCTGAACGCCGGAGCGGCTTCCTCCTTTTGCCCGTTTTATGAAAGTTGACTTTCATAGAAGGCGTGATCTGTGAAAGTGCATTTTCACAAATAGGCCGATTTATGAAAGTGGGACTTTCACAAACGGCGAACCTTTTAAACCCCCTCCCCAACTCCCAACATGCTCGAAAAGTTGTTTTCCCTCGGCTACTCAAAGACCTTCGCGGAGCGCTATTATCAGCTCTGGGGCGAGAGGGCCTTAGCGATAGCTGAGGCCATGGAAAGACCTCTGCCGAGGTGCTTCCGCGTTAACACTCTTAGGATAGAAGTTCCAAAGCTCACGAAGCTCCTCAACAAGAAGGGCTTCCAGTTCAGACGCGTCCTCTGGGCGAGGGAGGGCTTCTGCCTCACGAGGGAGCCGTTCTCGATAACCTCGACCCCTGAATATCTAAGCGGCCTTCTCTACATCCAGGAAGCGAGCTCCATGTATCCCCCCGTTGCCCTTGACCCAAAGCCCGGTGAAGTCGTCGCCGATATGGCCGCCGCCCCCGGCGGGAAGACTTCCTACATGGCCCAGCTGATGGAGAACGAAGGGATAATCTACGCCTTCGATGTTGGCGAGGACAGGCTGAAGGAGACAAGGCTCAACCTTTCAAGGCTGGGCGTTACCAATACAATCCTCTTCCACAGCTCTTCTCTCCACATAGATGAACTAGGCATTGAGTTCGACAAAATCCTCCTCGATGCACCCTGCACAGGCTCTGGAACTATCCACAAGAACCCTGAGAGAAAAGCCAACAGGACAATGGAAGACGTGAGGTTCTGCCAGGGCCTCCAGATGAAGCTCCTTGAGAAGGGCCTGAGTGTCCTCAAAAAAGGCGGCGTCCTGGTTTACTCCACATGCTCCCTTGAGCCCGAGGAGAACGAGCTAGTTATCCAGTGGGTTCTGGACAACTTTGATGTTGAACTTCTCCCCCTTCGGTACGGCGAGCCGGCCCTGACAAAGCCCTTCGGCATTGAGCTGAGCGAGGAGATAAAGAAGGCAAGGCGCTTCTATCCCGACAGGCACGGGACGAGCGGCTTCTTCGTTGCGAAGATTAAGAAGCTCTAGCTCTTTTCCTCCTTGGTTTCCTTCAAAAGCTCCTCTTCAATCTCGTGCAGCCTTTTCTTTACGTCCTCGCTCAGGTGTTTTTCCAGCTCTTCCCTCGCGGCTTTTGCCAGCTCAAACTTAGAGTCGAACTTCCCGAGCTTTATCCAGTCTATCTTCTTCCCTCCCACGAAGACGTCTATATCGCAGAACCTGTTGTAGCCCCTGTATTCGAGACCCTTCAGGAAGAACTTCACCTTTACCGGGTCTTCCCACGTCAGGAGCTTGAGCTTGTAAACGGGAACGCGCATGAACGGCCTAGGATGATCCCAGTCCCAGCCTTCGCCAACAACGAAACCGAGGTCGAGGTCTTCGAGAACCATCATGAGCCTTGAGATGTTCTCTTCGTACCTCTTCGCTGTGTCATAAATCTTTATTGTGACCTCATTCCACTCCGACATCAGCTTGAGGAGGAGCATTGGCGCCTCTATGCTCAAGCGGCGGTATACCTTCAGGAAGTGCTCCCTGACGAGGACTGCACCCTCGACTTCCTCTGGTCCGATAGGACAGGAGAGTCTCTTTCTTGTCACCGCTATAACAGTGTCTCGGGCTTCGCCTTCATCAAGAGCATCCCTAAGCGACATTACTTCGCCGTTGAGCTCCTCAGACAGGAACTTCAGGGCTTCTTCGACTTTTTCAGGAACTCTAAGGAATATTATCGTACTCTCCACGTGGACTTTCTCTATCGGGAGGTCGTTGTTTATGATGGCTGCCAGAACAGAGCGGGCAGAGTCCCTTATTAAAAACCCCACCTCGGGAGGTATCGTCTCCTTCTGCCATTCGGCGGTGACAAAGAGAAGGGTCTCAAACTCACTGCTATCCTTGATTGCCTGATCCGTTGGAATTGGCTCAACTCCGAATATCTTCGTGATGCCTTCGCTGACCGCCTCAGGGTGGGGGGTCCGTAAAAACAGGATTGAAGGGCCGAACCGCATAAACCTCATCACAATCCCCTCCAGAGCTTGTAACCCCTGTGAGTGTCGGTGCCGGGGGGATAACTTATCTTTACAACCCGCTTTGAGGGAAGAAATACGATGTTGATACTTCTGAGGCCGTTTAACCCTCTGGGCATAACTTTGAAGTTGTGGCCGTAGAGCTTGAAATCTGCATTCAATCTTGCAACTTCCTCAGGCTTGTGTCCAAGTGCAAATTTTACTCCCCCTATCTCGACGACGGTGCCGGGTTCTACCACTGAATCCTCGAAATACTCTTTCAGGATCTCCGGATCGTCCTCGTTGCCCGGAACAACGTAAAGCTCCGCCCCTGAGCCTTTCAAAATCCTCGCGAGCTTTCTAACTCCCCCAGCGTAGAGAGGTTTCAGGTCGGGCCTTCTCTCAAGCTTTATGTTGTCAACGAGGTCTCCAGTGTGGACTATGTACTCCGGATGAAGCTCATCTATAAGCTGCGCTATCCTGGGGTAAGCCCTCTCGGGTGTGTCGCTTATGTGGAGCAGGGCCTTTTCATCTTCGTTCTCTCTTCGAAGGCGCTTTCTCCGAAGGAACTCAAGCATAGCGGGCACGGCACCTTTTACTTCTTCGCCTTAATTTACGTCGGGAGACCTTATAAGGCCATGCTTCCATAAGTCAGGATGGTGATATGATGAAGGTTCTGGTTCTAGGTGCGGGCAACGTTGGAAGGGCCGTTGCCTGGGATTTGAAGGATGAGTTTGACGTTTACGTCGGGGACATAGACGACGAGAAGCTGAAGGCAGTTGGGGAGTTCGCCACTCCCCTGAAGGTTAACGCGGTCAACTTCGAAGGACTCGTCGAGGCGATGAAGGGTTTTGACCTCGTTGTCGGGGCCCTGCCTGGAAGGTTTGGCTACAGGTCAATCAAAGCGGCCATCAAGGCGGGCGTCGATATGGTTGACGTTTCTTTCATGCCTGAAAACCCGCTTGAGCTGAGAGAGGAAGCCGAAAAGGCGAATGTGACTGTTATCTTTGACGCTGGCTTTGCACCGGGGCTGAGCCACATCCTAATGGGTAGAATCTGGAATCAGCTTGATACTCTTGAGGAAGGAAGGATATGGGTGGGAGGACTGCCCAAGGATCCAAAGCCCCCACTTTATTACAGAATTACATGGTCACCTAAAGACTTGATTGAAGAATACACTAGGCCGGCGAGGGTAATCAGGGACGGTGCCGTTACTACCGTGGATCCACTGAGTGAAGTCAGGGGGGTCAACATAAACGACATGGGGTTCGAGGCCTTCCTAAGCGACGGTCTGAGAAGCCTGCTGGAAAGTGTAAGTGCCGAAACCCTTGAGGAGTGGACGCTCCGCTGGCCGGGCCATCTTGAGAAGATGAAAGTTCTCCGCGAGTTGGGATTTTTCAGGGAAGAGAACCTAGACTTCACGCTGAAAGTCATCGCTCCCCTCATGAGCTTTGAAAGCCCGGACTTCTCGATAATGTTGGTTGAGGGAGAAGGCGTTGAAAATGGGGAAAGAAAGAGGATGTCCTACCTCCTCTACGATGAGGAAAAGGATGGTTTCACATCGATGAGCAGGGTCACGGGCTTTACCGCGGCAATAATAGCGAGGATAGTGGTGGAAGGAAGCTGCATTTATGGTGTGATACCACCTGAGATACTGGGAATGAGGATAGACACGTTTTCCAGAATAATTGAAGAAATCCGTGACAGGGGGATAATGTTAACGGAGGTGGAGGGGAATGCTTCACCTGATAATAGCTGAGGCGGAGCTTGAGCTGGTTCCGGAGAGCATTAGGGATCACCCGGCAGTCGTGAACTACGCAAGAAGACGGAAGAAGAAGCCAGAAGAGGTGATACTGGACAGCACTTACCACCACGCGGCACTGAAGAAGCTCCCGGACGGGGACAGGCGCGGAAGGCCCGACATAGTCCACATCTGCCTCCTCAACGCCCTTGAGAGCATAGCGAACAAAGAGGGCCTCCTGAGGGTCTACGTCCACACGAGAAACGACGAGGTGATACACATAAAGCCTGAAACACGGCTTCCCAGAAACTACAACAGATTCCTGGGCCTGATGGAGAGCCTCTTTAAGAAGGGCGCGGTTCCAGAAGAGCTGGAGCTTTTGAGAATGGAAAAGAAACCACTTGAGTCCCTGCTTGAAGGTATAACCCCTGATACGGTCTTCGTAATGCACGAGGAAGGAGAGCTAATAAGGCCCAGGTCGTTCGGAGAAATCTTAGCTTCCCACAAGAACCCGGCTGTTGTAGTTGGGGGTTTTCCGCACGGTGACTTCACAAGGCCCATTGAGGGAAAGAAAGTCAGCCTGTACCGCGAGCCGCTCATGGCGTGGACGGTAGTAAACGAGATCCTTGTAAACTTTGAGGCTGCCCTCGGACTTTGAACACTCTGGATTAATGTAATCATTGGGTTTAAATTTCTTGATTCCTAATCCCAAAAAGCTTTTATCTTTTGATTCAATTGCTACATGTATCATCAAATATACAGCACCATAAGGTGATAAAGATGAGAAAGATCAATGCACTGATGGCGCTGTTGATAACCGGTTACATCATTGGAATAGTGAACTACATTCTCCTGCCCAAATACAGCATAATTTTCGGCCTTAAGGGGATGATGATAGGAACACTAGTCTCCGTCATTGCCCTTATCCTAATTCGCTCGGAAGTCGAGAGCACTAAAAGGACTAGATATCTGCCCTACGAGTTCATGTTCAAGGTCTCGCGTACTCCGGGGTTAATGATAACGTTTGTTTTGTTCCTTGTTTTCGTCGCGGGGATTACCTCGTATCTCTCAGGATGGGCATTGATATTCCTTCTCGGGCAGGACAGCAGCTTTATAGTACTTCTGGCACTCCTGACAATCCTGATAGCGGCGCTGCTCCTGCTCATGGCAAAGGGCAGAACTGTTGAGCTTCTAGCGGCTCTCTCCGTTCTTGTGATAGTTCTCACACTGGTTTCTGTTTTCCAGATACGCAACGAGGCTTCCTCAGTGATAGTCTCAGAGCAGGCAAAGTTGTACATGGATCATGTGTTCTCACAGATGTGGTCCCTTGACTCCCCCCTTGATGTTCAGGGACTGACTGTCTTCCTTTCTGGAATTATACTGGCGTTCGGTTTGGGCGCTGGCGTTTATTACGTGATCGGAAGTTTTTCCCCAGAGGAGCTGAAGATAGGCAGGGTTTTACTTGGGGTCTTTGTCCTTCAAATAATCCTGAGCATTGCAGCTTCCTATGCCGTTGCTTACTCCCTCGGAGCGTCCTTCCAGGCCTTTGAGAACGCGGTTCACAACCCCAACGTGCCTTCAAAGGAGGTCTTTAGATTCTACCAGAAGTTCCAGATGTTGAAGACCTACACGGAGAACCCATCCGTCTCCGTCTACGACTCAATAAAAACTTTTTACCTAATACCGGCGGTTCTCCTTGAGGTTATCCCCAAATCCCGTGTTCTGGTGTATCTTCTGATGGTTTCTCTCTACTTGGCAGGCTTTACAACGGTGATAGTCCTTATAGAGATGGGTGCCCAAATGACAGCCGAAGTTATCCAGACCAGCAGGAGAAGCGCACTGGCGGTAGTTTCGATACTGAGCCTTGCAACGGCTGCAGTTATAGGGAACGAAACGCTTTTCAAGATCCTTGGTTTTCTCCCCTTCAGCATAATCGGACTTCTGGCGGCCCTTGAAGCCTATCCGGCCCTCAAGGTGCTCCAATCCAACGAGAGGCTCTTAACTGCTCTCGGGGCCGCAGTAATGCTTGTGATAGGACTTGTCTCCCTTTACTATTCATTTACTGGTCCCCTGACAATGAAACTCGCAGCCATTATCGGCCTAATACTATTAGTGCCCGTAGCATTTAACGGCATACTTCTCGGAGGAGGGAGACAGAGGTAGTCCCCCTTTTCAAAAATTTTTTAAATACACTCTCCTATGGAAGCCAGAACGTTTGTGGGAGGTATGTGAGATGGGAGACAAGACTAAGGTTCAGGTCAGCAAGCTCAAGCCGGGCAGGTACATAATTATAGACGGCGAGCCGTGCAGGATCGTCAACGTTACGGTCTCTTCACCCGGAAAGCACGGTTCTGCCAAGGCCAGAATTGAGGCCGTCGGCATCTTCGACGGTAAGGTCAGGAGCATCGTCAAGCCAACCAGCGCTGAAGTTGACGTCCCGATCATCGACAAGCGCGTCGGCCAGATTATCGCCATAACCCCCGACACCGTCCAGCTCATGGATATGGAAACCTACGAGACCTTCGACGTCCCAATAGAGGGCGGCGTTGACGACGAGGTCAAGGATCAGCTCACCGAGGGAATAACCGTCGAGTACTGGGAAACCCTCGGCAGGATACAGATAAAGAAGATCAGGGGCGAGTGATCCTTTCTGTTTTTCTTTCACACCCTTTGGGTTTTAACTTGAAACGAAACTCATTTAAAAGGGCTTTTTCTCCCCGAGCTGGGGGTATTTATGGGCTGGCTTCACGATATCATACTTAGAAAGTTTAACAACATCGCTGGAACCCGTTACGAGGAAATACTCAAGGCCTACGAGAACTTCTTTTTAACCGAGGAGGAGCTAGTGATTCCAGAAATAAACTCTGTTCTCCTGGCCTTTGACAGGTTTTCCTGCAAGGTTTCCGAGGAGGTCTATGAGACAATTTCAGCATTCAACGAAGCAACCGTGCAGGTGGTTTACGTAATCGACGAGGGTGTTCTCAAAATGATACAGGAAACGCTCGGAGAAGAAGCAGCAGAGGAATTTAGGGAAAAAGAGATAGCTTTCGCAGAGACTTTCCTGAGAGACGTTGAGAAGAAGCTGGATGAGCTGAACTTCAAGTTCAACAGAAAAATTGCGTTCGGTGACAAAGCTGAATATGTCAAAGACCTATCCAAGGAGTATGATCTGCTCGTAATTTCCCGTCGGTACGGCTCGGAGGCGACAAAAACACACCGTGTAAGCCCCGTTGTCTTCAGAATAGTCCAGCATGTGGAAAAACCCGTAGTCCTCTACTGAGGTGGTAAAAATGGAGCCAATGGAACTGATAGCGCTGGCAATATTCATAGGCGTTTATGGTGTCATAATGAGCGAAAGGATACACCGTACAGTAGCGGCAATGGTCGGGGCTTCCCTGGTGCTCCTGATCAAGATAGTTCCGTGGGAAAAGGTGCCAGAGTATCTTGACCTCGACACAATACTCCTCCTCGCGGGAATGATGGTTGTTGTGAACGTGGCCAGGGAGAGCGGACTGTTTGAGTACATAGCCATAAAGACTGCCAAACTCTCAAAGGGAAGCCCGATGAAAGTCCTCCTTCTGTTCTCGGTGGTAACGGCCGTCGTCAGCGCGTTCCTCGACAACGTCACAACGGTCCTTCTCCTGACGCCAATGCTCCTGTACATAACAAAGAAAATGGACGTGAACCCAATACCGTTTCTGCTCTCGGAGGTGTTTGCTTCGAATATCGGTGGAACAGCGACGCTCATTGGTGACCCGCCCAACATTATGATAGGCTCCGCAGCTAACCTCAGCTTCAACGAATTCATCCTCAACATGGGGCCCATAGCGTTCATTGACCTCTTTGCAACTGTTGGCATAATTTATCTCGCTTATCGCGCTGAGATGAACTCTCACAAGGAGAACGAAGAAGGCATCAGGATGACGATAATGTCGCTGGACGAAAACGATGCCATCAGAGACCCAGTGCTCTTTAGGAAGTCAATAGTAGTACTCATAGGGGTAATCATAGGCTTCTTCTTCCACGACAAACTTGGCGTTGAACCAGCGGTTATAGCCCTCACCGGAGCCTCAATACTGCTCCTCTGGAGCAGAGCGTCACCCGAACACGCACTTGAGAAAGTCGAATGGGCGACACTATTCTTCTTTGGCGGCCTCTTTATAATAGTCGGCTCCCTCGTAGAGACCGGAGCGATTGCCCAGGTCGCCAACTGGATGGTTAGCCACATTCACAGCGAAGGCGAAGCAGTGCTAGCCATTTCATGGTTCTCAGCGTTCTCAAGCGCCGTAGTTGACAACATACCATTCACAGCGACTATGATACCTCTGATAAAGGCAATGGGCAACCACTTGAATACGTACCCGCTCTGGTGGGCGCTCTCACTGGGAGCGTGCCTCGGAGGGAATGGTACTGCCATAGGTGCCAGTGCAAACGTTGTCGTCATAGGTATAGCCCACCGTGAGGGTATAAGGATAACGTTCAACGACTTCCTGAAGGTTGGCATGACGATTATGATAACGACTGTGGCCATAGGGACGGCTATAATCTGGTTGAGGTACGTTGGTCTGTGAGGTGGTGGATATGAGGATACTCGTGCTTGTGGACGGCTCGAAGTGGAGCCAGAAGGCAGCTCTTCATGCGTTTTCGGTGGCGAAGAAAAAAGGAGCTAAGGTTATACTGTTCTCGGCCCTCGACAGAAGGGAAGCTCAAGCCATAGCTGTAAGCCTTGCCATGAGGAGCGGCGACGTTGAAAAACTCAAGAGATTTGAGGAGACCGCATGGAAGGAGATGAAGAAGAGCATTCACGACGTTATCTCCGCTCTCTTGGAGCTTGGACAGAGGGAAGGAATCAACTGCTCCTTCAGGATTGTCGAGGGGAGCGCCCGTGAGAAAGTCCTTGAGGAAGCGAACAGCGGGAAGTACTCCCTCGTAGTGATGGGTGCGTACGGAAAAAGCGGTAAGACCAGGATAGGTTCATTGCTTGAGGACATTGTAGGAGAGATAAAGCCCCCCGTGATGATAGTCAGGTGAAGGCTTTTAAGCCCCCTTCTATTTTTGCTTCCAGGTGAGAGAATGGAGTTCCTTTACACTTACGAGACACTCAAGCTGGAGTTCCCGCTTGTGGAGCCGGAGAATGCTGGGTTTGTCCTGCTGGGGGTTCCCTTCGACGGGACTACGAGCTACAAAGCTGGGGCACGCTTCGGGCCGACACTGATAAGGCAGGCAACCCTGAACCTTGAGAGCTACATCCTCGACTACGACATTGACATAGCGGAGCTTCCGATAGCCGACATTGGAGACGTGGCAGTCGTAGCTGGGGACCCGAGGAGAACAGCCGACAGGGTTAGGGAGACCATTGAAGAGCTTAAGAAGGTAAACCCAAAGGCCGTTCCAATACTCCTCGGCGGGGAACATTCCCAGACGCTTGGAGCGGTTGAAGCACTGAAGCCAGCAAGCTACATCGTCTTCGATGCCCACCTCGACCTGAGAGACTCATATGAAGACAACCCATACAACCACGCCTGCGTCGCGAGAAGGATAATCGAGCTCGGAATAAGGGAGGCGATGTTCGGGATAAGGAGCGGGACGAAGGAGGAAGTGGAATACGCTGAAGAGAGTGAAATAAGATGGGTGCACGCGAGGGATTACAGCTTTGACGCCTTCGTTGACCTCGTAGAGGCCCTTCCCGAGCCGGTGTACCTTTCAATAGACATCGACGTCTTTGACATCTCGATGGTGCCCTCTACTGGAACTCCTGAGGCTGGAGGACTGGGGTTCTGGGACGTAGTTAAGGCCATAGAGTGGCTGGCCGAGAAGAAGGAGATAGCGGGCTTTGACATAATGGAGGTTGCAGGTGAAAAGCTCGGTGATCCGACGGCGTTGACAGCCGCTAAGCTTCTCTTTTACTTCATAGGTGCTATGGCAAAATTCGGCCGTTAAACCTTCTGCGTTCTTTTTTCAGTATCCATCACCGTGAAAAAATGCATTTTTCTGTGCTCCCGTGTTGTTCACAATTCAGAAACCCTTAAGAGGACTTTTTCAAAATTTTCCCTCCGGTGAGGCTTATGGATGTTGAAGCGGCCCTTGAAAAGTTCCACTCACTCAAAGTCTCTGAGATAATGCCAAAGATTGACACCATACCCATCGTGACCGCAGATTCTGACCTCCTCAACGTCCTCAAGCTCCTCAGGACGAGGCACCACGTCTGGGTCGTGAAGGACAGGGATAGCATGGAGCTGGTTGGAGTTATACGCTATATGGACGTCATTGACATCCTCCTTCCGCCAGAATCCCACAGGTTCAAGCTCGGAATGACGAGCAGGAGCATGAGGTCTCTTCTCGGTGGTGCGACCAAGGCTGAGGACGTCGCAGACAGGCACCCTCTAACGATTGAGGAAGAGGCGACGGTTCTCGATGCACTAACCAAGATGAGGCGCTACAAGGTCCAGGTTCTGGCTGTGGTCGAAGGGGAGAGGCTGGTCGGCGAAATAAGCCTGAGGATTCTGATAGACGAGCTCCTCAGACTGCTGAGGGTGGGTGGTGCCCAATGGAAGGAGTAACCTGGCTTCTGGCAACGATAGGAATCGCCCTCATCCTGGCCAAAATCGGCGACAGCATAATAGAGCGCTTTGAGCTCCCCGGAGTCCTGGGCGAGCTTATAATGGGTATGATCCTCGGTAACCTCGTTTACTTCGGTATTATTGCTCCTGATTATCTGCCCATTGTCAGCGGGATAGGCTATGAGTCTGCCTTAAGTCAAATCGCTGAGTTTCTGGCGAAGCTTGGTATAATCTTCCTGCTCTTTCTGGGTGCTCTTGACACCGACATAGAACAGCTCAAGAAGACTGGCCTCACGGCGACGGTTTCTACTGTTCTCGGAGTCTTCGTTCCGCTCGTTCTCGGCTGGTGGGCGCTCATGGCCATGGGCTACCCGAGCAGGGAGGCATTTGCAGGCGGTGTTCTCCTGACGGCGACCAGCATAGGACTGACAGTGAGAGTCATGATGGATCTCGGCGTTTTGAGGAGCGAGGTTGGAGCTGCCTCCCTGAGCGCGAGCGTCATGGACGACTTCCTCGGCATAGCCCTTGTCATATTTGCCGTCGGAACGGGGAGCCTCTTCGAACTGAGCATCAAGATAGTGGTCTTCTTCATCATAACGGGTGTTCTTGGGTGGTACTTCATCGACTACTACATCAGGTTCGCCGAGAGGCTCCACGTGGAGAAGGGCATCCTAGGAATGGCAGTAGGTCTGATGTTCCTCTTCGCGGCTTTAGCCGAAGGGTGGTTTGCAGCGGCAATTGAAGGCGCCTTCATGATGGGCCTTATACTCTCAAAGCTCCCAGAAGGTAAGCGCATAATGGAAGACGTTAGAGCGATAGGCTACGGCCTCCTCATTCCATTCTTCTTCATCCACACTGGAGCCATGCTCAACCTCAAGGTTTTCGAGCACGGCGATGCAATCACCCTCGCGGCAGTTCTATCAGTCATAGCCATAGTCGGAAAGATCGTTGGCAGGGGCTTTGGAGCGTGGATAACGGCATGGGGCAGGGGCAGGGACTTCCTCTTCACGCGGGAGAACTTCTGGATGTCGCTCCAGATGGGCATAGGGTCTATTCCAAGGACTGAAGTGGCGCTCGTTGACCTCATGGTAGCAATCCACGGCGGGGCAATACCATCAAGCGACGCTCCCAAGTTCATAGCGGCCACGCTGATATTCATTACAGTGTCAGTGCTGATAACACCGCCGCTCCTCAAGTGGGCATTCAAGGCCGAGATAGAGAAGGCAAAGGCAGAGAAAGCCGCTCAGAAGGTCGGGAGGATACAGGAGACAAAGGAGAAGATAAAGGAGCTGAAAGGCTCCGGATGAGCCTTTCCCTTTTTCATCCAAAAAACGCACCCATCATGTCCATCTGCTCTTCGCTCATTCCCTTTATCTTGAACTCAGGCATCTCTGGAAGGAGCTTCTCGTACTCTTCCTTTGTTATCTCCTTTGCCTCACCGTTCTCGACGAGGTAGAAGATGCCGTAGTCGGGGTCGCGGTAGGCAACCAGGAACTTCTCGACCTCTATGTCCTCGAAGTTCACGAATATGACGTTTCCACCCGTGTAGGGCTTCTTGCACTTGAAGGGGAAGCTCGACGAGTTGAGCATTGCATCACCGAGCGCCTGGTTGGCCTTCTCACCGTTTATCTCAGTCCAGAAGGGTCTGCCCTCGAAGTCGCCCTCAACAACTATGAGGAACTTCTGGCCGTCCAGTTCGAGAACGGGGGCGCCTTTCTCCCGGAGTATCTTAAAGAGCTCACCTATCGTCTCGGCTTCTCTGAGTGCAGCTACAAATCCTTCAACTTTCACAGTCTTCACCAAAACCAGTTGGGGCGGTGGGTATAAAAGCTTAAGCCCCCAAGATGTGTAAGGATAGATGCTATGGGCACATCAAACGGCCACTACGTAAGGAAGTGGGTTGCAGTCCTCGGATTTTCTCTCCTTGCGGGATTAGTTGGGGGATTAGGTGCAGTTATCTTCAGGGTTTTAATAGCATGGACTCGCGAGTTCTTCTTTGGCCGGCTCCTGCCCCTAGTCTCGTATGAAGTTGATGGTGTGAACCCGGGTTATATCCTCTTACCTACCATAGGTGCCCTTCTAGTTACAGTCCTTGTTGTGAAATTCCCTGACATAAGGGGAAACGGCATACCTGAGGTCATTGAGGCAGTTATCTTCAGAGGGGGCAACATTCCCGGCCGTTTCGCTGTAGCAAAAATAGTGGCAACCGCGGTAACCATCGGTTCTGGAGGGAGCGTGGGCAGGGAAGGACCGATAGGCTTCATAGGTGCCGCCCTAACTTCAATCCTCACTAGATGGTTCAATCTCTCAAAGGAAATGAAGAAGCTCCTTGTTACCTGTGGGTTGGCGGCTGGAATAGCAGGGACTTTCAATACCCCAATGGCTGGTGCAATGTTCGCCCTTGAGGTTGTCTATATGGGTGCCTTCTCGGTTAACCTTGTGCCTATATTCATCTCTGCCGTCACCGGAAACGCCGTTACTCTGGCAATCCTCAAACGGGCCTTTGAGGTCGAAATCCCCGGGAACCTTGGGCATACACTCTTCGAGCTTCCTTTCTTTTTCATCCTCGGTCTGCTCCTTGGAATCCTTGCGGCTTTTTATGCAAAGTTTATCTACCGGGTTTTTGACGTCTTTGAGAACCTGAAGGTCAACCCGCTTTTAAAGCCGGTAATCGGTGGCCTCGGAGTTGGTTTTCTCGGAATGCTATTTCCCAATTACGGCATCTTTGGCATAGGATACAACGGCATGACGCTGGCCTTCTATGGAAAGCTCACCTTGGGCCTTCTAATTGCACTTGGAATAGTGAAGATGCTGGCCACGGCGCTGACAGTGGGTTCAGGTAACAGTGGTGGTGTCTTTGCCCCTAGTCTTTATATAGGAACGATGTTTGGAGCTGCTTTTGGCATTCTTGTTAAACATCTGTTTCCTGCCCTCGCCCCAAACCTAACGGTTTATGCCCTCGCCGGAATGGCGGCCTTCTTCAGCGGCATGACACAGGCACCGATAACACAGATCCTCATGGTGACCGAACTTACGAGGAGCTATGCTGTTCTGCCGGCAGTCATGACATCAGCCACGATGGGCTTTCTGACGGCGAGGTTCTTCCTGAGAGGGGAGTCCATCTACACCCTCAAGCTCCTGAGGAAGGGCTACCGCGTTAGGACGGGAAGGCCAGTGGTTCTTGAGACGATCTCAGTTGGCGAGATAATGAGCAAAAACCCAGTTTACGTAACAAAGGACATGACCTTATTCGACGTTGAGCATCTAATTGGAGAGACAGGCCATGACTGCTTCCCTGTTGTTGATGAAAACCTCAACGTTGTAGGCATAATAGGCATCAAGGACATCCTGAAGAGACCCTCATCTGTGAAAAGGTTGAAAGTAGAGAGGTTTTTGAACAGAATCTACACCGTCACTTACCCGACTGAAACGGCCGAGGACGCCTTTGAAAAGATAATGGCCTATGACCAGAACCTCCTCCCAGTAGTGGAAAGCCCAACCAACAGGAAGCTTGTTGGTGTGGTAACCAAAAGGGACATATACCGTGCCTACTACCGCGGCCTTGAGGGAATGTACATAGACTGAGGTGATCCTATGATAATCGATGCCGACCTTCACATACACTCACACTACTCGAAGGCTGTCTCAAAAGCAATGACTATTCCCAACTTAGCCGAAAACGCCCGCTTTAAGGGGCTTGAAATTGTGGGCACTGGAGACATCCTCAACCCTCACTGGGAAAAAGAACTCCTCAAATACGTTAAAAAAGTTGATGAGGGAACCTACGAGAGGAACGGCATCAGGTTTCTCCTCACGACAGAGGTTGAAGATAGCCGAAGGGTTCATCACGTTCTTATTTTCCCGAGCATCGAAACCGTCCGCGAGATGAGGGAGAGGCTTAAGTCCTATTCCTCCGACATCGAGAGCGAGGGAAGACCCCATCTCACTCTTTCGGCGGCGGAGATTGCCGATTTAGCCAACGAACTTGATGTTTTGATAGGCCCTGCCCATGCATTCACTCCCTGGACAAGCCTCTACAAGGAGTATGATTCTCTGAAGGAGGCGTACAATGGAGCGAAAATTCACTATCTCGAGCTAGGCCTCTCGGCGGACAGCGAGATGGCAGATATGATAAAGGCCCACCACAAACTTACCTACCTGAGCAACAGCGACGCTCACTCACCGATGCCTCACAGGCTTGGAAGGGAGTTCAACCGCTTTGAGGTCAAGGACGCGACCTTCGAAGAAATTCGGAAGGCAATACTGAAGCGCAGGAGAAAGATCGTCCTCAACGCGGGTCTCGACCCCAGGCTCGGCAAGTACCACCTCACCGCGTGCTCCCGCTGTTACACGAAGTATACCCTGGAAGAAGCAAAGGCTTACCACTGGAAGTGTCCAAAGTGCGGCGGGAGAATAAAGAAGGGTGTGAGGGACAGAATCCTTGAGCTTGCAGACACCACGAAACGGCCAAAAGATAGACCGCCCTACCTGCACCTTGCTCCCCTCGCAGAGATTATTGCGATGGTTCTCGACAAAGGAGTCGAGACCAAGGCCGTTAGGCTCGTCTGGGAGAGGTTTCTGAGAGAGTTTGGGAGTGAGATAAGTGTTCTGGTTGATGCCCCTGTTGAGGAGCTTGCCAAGATCCACGAGGATGTTGCAAAAGCAGTCTGGGCGTACAGGAATAGAAAGCTGGTAGTAATTCCCGGCGGTGGCGGGAAGTACGGTGAAATACTGCTTCCTGAGGAAATCAAGAACGCGAGAATTGAAGACCTAGAAACCATCGAGGTTGAAGTCCCCGATGTTGAAGAAAAGCCCAAACAGAGGAGCATAACTGAGTTCCTGGGGGTGAAACGTTGAGGGAATCAGAAATCATAGCCCTCTTCCTCAAGCACCTTAAAAGGCAGGGTGAGCTTCCCCTTGGAGACGATGCCGGCGCACTAAAAATTGGGGACGGATGGCTCGTTGCCACGAATGACATGCTCGTTAGTAGAACAGATGTTCCAGACATAATGACGCCCGAACAGGCTGGGTTCAAAGCCGTGACCATGAACGTGAGCGACGTTGCAGCTATGGGGGCTGAACCAATCGGTTTTCTATTCTCTCTTGGACTCCCTCGGGGATTAGACGAGGACTACCTTGAAGGAATCGCCAGGGGCATAGGAAAGGCCATCGATTACTATGAAATCCCCGTTCTAAGTGCGGACACCAATGAGGCGGATGACCTGATAATAGACGGTATTGCCCTTGGAAGAACTAAACGACTGTTGACTCGGTCGGGTGCGAAGCCCGGCGATCTTGTGTGTGTTACCGGAGATATCGGGCGGGCGTTCGCCGGCTATCTTGCATGGAAGTACGGCCTCAAAGTGCCTGAGAGCACCAGAAAAGCCCTCTACGAAAAGTTCCTTGAACCCAGGGCACGGGTTGAGGAAGGGATTCTCCTCAGCAAATCTGCGAACTCGGCTATAGACATAAGCGATGGCCTCTCAAAGGAACTTCATTTGATCTCTAAAATGAGTGGGGTTAGGATTGAGATAAGCTCCTGGAAGCTTCCGATACGTGAGGAAGTGTGGGAAGTGGCAGAAGCCATTGGTAAGAGTCCCGTTGAGATAGCCCTCGCAAGCGGGGAGGAATTTGAGCTTCTCTTTACCGTGCCATCGGAGAAGATTTCAGAGCTTGAGGTTGATTTCACTGTTATTGGGCAGGTTAAGGAGGGGAAAGGAGTTTATATAGACGGAGAGCCGCTTTTCCCCCTTGGGTGGGAGCATTTTTCAAATAGGATTAAAATGTTTTAAAAGGTCCGCACTAGATGTTGCAGGTCGGGGTAAAATGGAGACCCTCAAAATAGCACTCGTCAGCGACTGGTACTATCCAAAACTCGGTGGTGTAGCCGTCCATATGCATGATCTTGCCTTGTACCTGCGCGAGAAGGGTCATGAGGTTGATATAATCACGAACGACAGAAAGACTGGAAAGGAGGAGGAGCTAAGGGAACTCGGCATCGGGCTCGTCAAAGTTCCTGGTAAGATTTTTCCTAGTGCAAGCCTAAACATCTCTGCCTTTGCGAAGGGTTACGGCCTGCTCGAGCCGTTAATCCAGGACTACGACGTCGTTCACGGGCATCATGCGTTTACTCCCCTTTCCCTGAAGGCTGCAATGGCAGCAAGAAAACTCGGCAAAGGCAGTGTTGTAACAACACACAGCATAAACTACGAGAACTCCTCCGTTATACGTGCCCTGTCCAAGATGAGCTATCCCTACTACCGCTATCACTTAAAGTGCCCCCACAGGATAATAGCAGTCAGCAAGGCCGCCAGAGAGTTCATAAAGAGGTTCACAAGAGTACCGGTGAGAATAGTTCCCAACGGGGTCAATATCAAAAGATTCGATATTCCAGTGGGCAAGGAGGAGGCCAAGGAGCTTCTAAACCTGAATAGAAAAGTTGTTCTCTACGTCGGGCGTCTTGAACCTAGAAAGGGAGTGGGAACCCTGATATCAGCCATGAAAGAGGTAGATGCGACCCTCTTGGTGGCCGGTTCAGGGAGCATGCTGCCCGTTCTCCGCAACAAGGCAAAGCTCCTTGGGATATCCCACAGGGTAAAGTTCCTCGGCACAGTCAGCTATTCGATACTCCCCCTCTACTACCGCGCGAGCGATGTCTTCGTTCTCCCAAGCCTGAGCGAGGCCTTCGGAATAGTCCTCCTAGAGGCAATGGCAAGCGGGACACCTATAGTAGGGACAAAAGTCGGCGGTATTCCCGAGATTGTGGACGGTTGCGGCATATTAGTCCCTCCAGGAAACGCCAGGGCGCTCAGCAGTGCCATCAACGAAATCTTAAACAATCAGAACCTGGAGAAAAAACTTGGAAAACTCGGAAAGCGCCGGGTGGAACGAGTTTACGACTGGAGAGTCGTCGTGAAGTCCGTTGAGAGGGTTTACCGTGAGGCCATGGAGGAGGCGGAAAAGGATGGTTCGGGTTATCCTCACGTTTGACGTCGAGCAGGACTGTCCACCGTTTGCCTCGTCCACCAGAGGGATGGAGGAAGGCCTGCCGCTGGTCATGGATCTCCTGGAAGACAAAGGGATTAGAGGGACGTTTCTATTTACTGGAAGAATGGCAGAGGAGTTCCCAGAGCTGGCCAAAAGGGCGGTAAAAAACCATGAACTTGGCTGCCATGGTTTTGAGCATGAGAGGTTTGACAGACTCCCCAGAGATGAGGTCAGACGCCGGCTTTCTGAAGCGAGAGAGATTCTCTCCCGGTTTGGGGAAATAGTTTCATTTAGAGCTCCTAACTTTCAGTTTCCAGATGAGTATTATCCAATACTCAAAGAGCTTGGATTTTTGGTCGATTCAACGAAGGCAAAACACAAGGGCTGGAAAGGGGGGGTCTCAGAGATTTCGGGCCTGCTAGAAGTCCCTGCAACTACGACCTCTATAGTCACTCGGCTCCCATGGACACTCCAAAAAACCTTTCACAAACGCTTTGAAGACCCCATCGTTTACATATTCCACCCGTGGGAATTCGTGAGAATGAGCAGGAGGCTTAGGCCGGACTGCTGGGTTGGGACTGGTAAGAACGCCCTCGAGAACCTCCACAGGCTGATAGAGTTCCACCTTTCAAGGGATGCCGAATTCCTTACCCTCGGGGAATTCTACCACGAATACCAAAAGCTTAAACGTGAAGGGGAGCTATGAAAAACTGGGTGAGAACATGCGCGAGGCAATGTGGTGGGAGCCGCTCGAAAACAACCGCGTGAGATGTAAGCTCTGTCCCCTCAACTGCATCATAGACGAAGGTAAGAGGGGCTCCTGTAAAGTTAGGAAGAACATGGGTGGAAAGCTCTACACGCTCAACTATGGAAAGGTCTCCTCGATAGCGACCGACCCCGTTGAGAAGAAGCCGCTTTTTCACTTCTGGCCGGGTTCGTGTGCATTCTCAATAGCCACCGTTGGATGCAACATGCACTGCAAGCACTGCCAGAACTGGGAGATAAGCCAGGCTGACGAAAGTTTCCCATACCTCCACGACATGACACCTGAAATGATCGTTACAATGGCGAAGAAGTACGGCTGTGAGAGCATAGCCTACACTTATAATGAACCTACAATCTGGTACGAATTCGTCCTAGACACGGCAAAGCTGGCCAAAAAGGAAGGTCTCTACAACCTTATGATAACCAACGGCTACATCAACGAAGAACCTTTCAGAGAGCTGGCTCCCTATATAGACGCAATGAACATTGACATCAAGGCTTTCAACGATGAGTTCTACATGAAGATAGCCAGTGTCCCAAGTGGGGAGCCGAGCAGGAAAACGGCTGTGATAGCGAAGAAAGAGTTCGGGATTCACGTCGAGCTAACTTATCTCATAATCCCGACGCTGAACGACAAAGAAGAAGAGATCCGTGCCTTCGCCCGCTGGGTCGTTGATGAGCTCGGCGATGACACTCCAGTTCATTTCTCCCGCTTCTTCCCGCACTACAAGCTCCTCCACCTTCCGCCGACGCCAGTTGAGACCATTGAGACGGCCTACCGCGTTGCCAAGGAAGAAGGTCTGAAGTTCGTTTACGTCGGAAATGTCCCCGGCCACCCGGATGAGCACACGTACTGCCCCAAGTGTGGAAAGCCTTTAATAGTCCGCTATGGGTTTGAGATTGTTGAGTACAATGTGACCGATGATGGAAGGTGCAGGTTCTGCGGGGAACCCATTCCAATCGTTGGTACATACACAAAAAAGAAATATCCGGGCATGTGGTGGTGAAAATGGAACCAATTGAGGTTATTTTTTACATCGAAGGTCTTTCCAATGATAGGAAAGCTTTAGAAAGCGCCATGGGTCAGACCGCTGAATCGCTAAAAGCCGAAAAAGATGTGGAAATCAGGGACATCTACGTTGATGAGATAGTTGAAGACCCTGATAACGACCTCCTGCCGTACTCGGGGATGATAGAAGCCAGAATCCGGGGGCCGTTTGAAGTCCTCGTTGATCTGGCTATCCGCTACGCTCCCGCGGCCGTTGATCTTGTTTCAACAGATAGCATTGAGATTCCAGCGAAGCATCTGACAAAAATCCTTGGGGGAGTATCCTATCTCATGGGGCAGCTAATGGAGAAGTTTGGACCGCTGGCAGCGTATCCAAAACTTGACGAACTGCCAGAGCCACAGGTGGGATATTCCCGAGAGGAGATAGAGTCTCTGATAATCGACGAAAGAATGCTCCTTTACAGATTTGTCGTTGAAGTTTACGGAGAGGACGAGAATAGGGTTGAGGCAGACCTCAAGAAGGCCCTTGTGTACGAGGGATGCAGGATAAACAAATTTGCCATACAGCAGCAGGGCGAGAACGAGGAGACCAACAGAAAACGCTTCCTGGTGGCCGCGGAACTCATTTCAGACGTGGAGACTGCCTTTCAGCTGACTGGAAAGTATGCCCCAGTGGCAATATCTGTTGTAGAGCCAGAAATAGTTGATTTAAACCCATCGGAGATCCAGGGTGTTCTCTCTGATCTGGCGGGCTTCGCTCACGAGCTCGTTACCAGGCCGCTTAAAGCCATGGCCATTGAGAAGGCTAACACCTCATTCAAGCTGATGAGATAATATCGGCAAAAGGCGAATTACGTGTAGGCATTAGGTTAAGCCTCCTTTTCATTTTTACGGCAATCAGCGAGCTTTTTTTGGCCTCTGAAAGGGTCTGAAAGCGAAAAGTATTTAAACCCCAAGTTGCCAGATAGGTATGACAACACTTTAGTAGGGGCTAAAGCCCCAACAACCCAAGGAGGTGTTGTGGAATGAAGGTGAAGAAGATCGCGGCACTCGCAGTCGGTGCCGCAATGGTTGGCGCAACCCTCGGCTTTGCCAGCGCTCAGCCGACAGTCCCGAACATCCCGAAGGACTTCTTTGTTAAGAACGGAGAGCCCAACGTTAAAATCGTTATTGGAAGCCAGGCCGCTGCTCAGGATGTCGCTTCAGCTGCCGACATAGCCGTTGCCCTTGGTACCCTGCTCTACACTGAGGAGGACGTCAAGGTTAAGGACGCCAGCGTTGTTGTTAAGAAGGACGTCGCCTACGACCCGGCTGACATCCCGGTCTTTGACAACACTTACAGGGGAGACTACAGGGTTGGAGAAAACCTTGCCGACTACCCAGGCTGGTGGAACGGAAGCTACGACGCGAACGGCAACCCGATATTCAACGCCAACCTCTCAGCTTCAGCTTGGAATGGCGGTGTTTATGACAGTGGGTACACTGACTACGTCTTTGGCGCTGTAGAGTGGAAGGACGGAAACGGCAACAACTACTGGCAGGACCCGAACGGCAACTGGCACGACGCTACTGACGTCAACATACACTACACCATATCAATCGGCAAGATTGAGCTCAAGGGCTTCAACGACGCTGACTTCACTGACGTAGATGACTTCAGCGACTTCACCGTTATCGTTGACAATGTCGTGGCCAACGTGACCTTCAGCCTGAACGCTTATAAGAGGACTCTCTGGGACCCAGTCCTTGGTGCCGTTGGAACAACTTACACCGTCAGCGACGTTAAGCCGGGCAGCTCTTACAGCCTCTACCAGGCTGATGTCATTAAGGGTGTCGAGAAGGGAGACACAATCACCCTCTTCGGCAAGACCATCAAGGTCCTTGACATCGGCAGTGACTACATCGAGTACGGTAACGACTGGGGAGAGAAGTACATCAACAAGGATGAGACGGCAACCTTTGGCGACTACACCGTCAAGGTTATCGATATTGACGTCAACCAAGTCAAGGCCCTCTTCGAGATCTCCGGCCCGGCTGGAAGCAAGATCATAACCCTCGACACCGACCCAAACACCGACACACCAGATTCAATGACCCTCTTCAATGGAGGCATAAGGATAACCCTCAAGGACACCTTCATTGGTATCGGCGGAACCACCAGTGCCCTTGTCGAAGTCCAGACTGACATCGCCCGCATCTACGACGGCGGCGAGTTCATGCCTGGCTGGATAGCCAAGCTCGGCATAAACAACGGTGAACTCGATTGGTTCGCTCTCCAGAACAAAGAGGCTCTTGAGGGCAAGGAAGTTGACCTCTTCGACACCTACAAGGTTGACTACGTTGCTGACATTATGAAGAAGAAGAACCCGGCCGACGACAAGACCTACGCCGCTATGTCCGCTTGGGTTGTCATTGACCCGCTCAAGCCAGAGTACGCCACCCAGGAGCTCGGTGTCGGCGACGAGCTTGAAGGCTGGACAATCGACGACATAAAGGCCACACCCGACCCGGCCAAGGCCGCAGTCGTCAGCAAGATAACCACCCCGATAACCGTCCTCGACGACGAGATCATGGCCGCTGGCCTCGACAGCGTTGACAGCAACCTCATCCTCGTCGGTGGTCCGGTTGTCAACAAGGTCACCGCTGCCCTTGCCGACAAGCTCGGTGTCCCGACTACCTACGAAGAGTGGGCCGCTAACGAGACCCTCAAGGCCGGTGTCGTCAAGTACATCGACAACTGCCCGACCATCGGCGGCCACGGCGTCGTCCTCGTCGCCGGTGCTGACAGGGACGGCACCAAGGCAGCCGCCGAGGCTCTCATGGAGTACCTCGCTGGCCTTCACTGAAGGCCTCTCTTCTTCTCTTTCCTTTAGTTAGAACTTCTGGGAGGTTGTTGATGTGTCCAGAAGGCTCCTCCTTGCTCTAGTTCTGCTAATTCTGATTGCCGCCCCCCTCGGCTACTTGGGGTATGGGTACTCAAATTATGAGGATTCCATTCATCCTTCTAAGTCTTCACCTGCTAAAACCTACCTGGTTTTCAAACTACCCGATGGACGTTACCTCTCCCTCACACCCAAAGAATACGTTAATCTAACCCTCCAGGGTTTTAAGCTACCCGCGGGTACTGAGGGCTACGCAATAAACATCACGGGCTATGTTACGGGAATTCCTGAAGTGGATATTAATATGACCCTCAGAGCACCCTACGAGAAGTTCACTATCATCATCGGAGACACAAACGTCAAGCTGTGTTCATCGTCTCCTGAAGAATTTGTCGGCAGCTGTGTTGATAGAACCGCTGCAGTCACTGAGATAAGCGCCCTGACTTCAACGCTGTTTAAGAGGTACTACTACTGGAAGGGCCTTCAGGAGGGCATGGACAACGCCAGTGCCAAGGCCTATGCATATGAGGAGACAATGAAAAGGCATGACATTAGGTACCTGACGTTCTTCACAAAATCTCTCATTGGGCTGGGCCGCATTGGAAACAAGAAACACCTAGCAGTTGTGTTGCTGGGGCCCAACGAGGGGGCCACCACAAACAGAATTACAGTGCCGAGAGAAGGCTTGATCGTACTTGAGGGGAAGTCAGACAGCGCTCTCCGTGCTGAGGTGGCACTCATCGAGCACATAATCGGGTTCAAATGGCCAGAGGGCAACCAGACCTCTACAGGGTGATTAAATCTTTCAGCATATCCTTTTTATCCTCTCCAATAACGTCGAAGAATTCTTCAGGGGTCTTAAAGGGTCGCTTTGCCAGTATTTTCACGGCAGTCTTCTTCCCTATGCCCGGTATGTACTCTAAGACCTTTGGACTCTCCCTGTTCACGTTCACAGGGACTGGAATTCCAGTTATACTCCTGAAGCCGTGATCAACAATTAAAACGTCGTAGAATTTGTTGATGGGAACCCGCTTGGGCATCCCGACTATGAGTGGATAACTCCCTATCTGTCTCCCATAAGTTAGGCCGTTATCGAAAACCTCAGCGCGGACGTCTCTTAGAACAGTTCCCCCAGGGACAACACGCTTGAGCATGGGCAGGTCTATCTCGTGCCTTATCTTATAGCGGTAGTGCTGAATAAGTTTCTTGTGCTTCTCGACTTTCACCTTATCCTTCATGTGCCACAGAGGTGTTCCCGGAAAAACTACTACCTGGCGGATGTTTATGCGCCTGACCATCAAGCCATCATCGAGGATCTTTTTTAGGAACTGGAATGTGATTTCATAGCTCTTTTTTGTCTCTCCTGGTAGACCGAAGATTATGTTTATGCCCGGGAGAAGCCATGGCATTCCATTGTATCCTCTTCTTTCCCCAATTTCGTTGAGAAGTTTGACCGCCTCATATGTCTCTTCAGCTGTGGCGTTGAGGTTGTTGAGCTTTGCAACCTTTGGGTCGGCGCTTTCGAGACCAAACGCGACTACATTTCCAGGAGTGCCGTATTTTATCAGGGCCTTCGCTATTCTCCTGCTCTCCTCAGGATAGTTTGCTATGACTGCTGGGTTGGCGTTGTCAACGTGGAGTGTCTTGACCTCGGGAGCGACCGAGCGAATTCCGCGGAAGAGCTTCTCAATTGCCCCGGGATTTGGTATAGGGACCCTGCCATCTGGCTTTGCCATGTAGGAGAATATACAGCTCTGCCTGCCTACCCGGAAGTGTCTGACACCGAGAGCATAGAGGGCTTTAACTTCTTCAACGACATCCTCAATCGGTCTGTCTTCCACTCTGCGATACCTGACAGGCTCGGTACAGAATGAGCATCCGCCAATCCCCATAGCCTTGGGACAACCCCTCTGGGTCTCGATTTCAACTATGACAAAGTCGGGGTAATCAGGGAACTGCTTAACGACCTCCGTCCCAATAATTGCATAATCCCTTAATTCAGTATAAGTTCTAAATCGAAACGGGTCTGCATCCTTTGGGTTAGTTAGGTAGTCAAACAGAAACGCCTCAAGGTCGCCATAGACAACGTGGTCAAAAACTTGGTGAGCAATCTGGAGTTCCCTGCTGGTTATCTTAATGCCTCCCATGGTAGCAGAACCCATGAAAGCAGGCCCGCCGAGGATTTTCTCTCCTTTGAACTGGGTGAGAAACCTTGCTACCTCCTCCACGCTCCCGGGAACTGCAGACAGGTACTTTCCAGGAGTGTGGAGACCACCGATGTAAACTATAAGATCGGCTTTTTCCAGGATTTCTTTAGTTTTAGGAAAGTTCGGCGTCTTGTTCCGGGTCTCTATCCCCCTCTCACCCAGAAACGTGGCACGCAGGTCGTCTATGGTGAGGTAGAAAATCGACGCATCTTTCCTGGCCTTTTTTATAGCGCCGTAGGCGTACCTGGGGTATATACCGAGGTAAGGGGGGACTCCCAAACCCGCTGGTTCGTCGGTGTAGCCGTCTATGATAGCGACTATCATGTACTCGGGTCGGAGAGAGGTTTTAAAAAAGCTTGGGTGTTGTAAAGAGTGTGAGGGGGTATGGGCGAGCGAACTTATGACCACTTGAAGAAAGCAGTTGAAGACCTCCAGAGACTAAGCCCTCAAGAACTTCTGTCGTACTGGATACAGAATGAACTGAAACTGGCGGAGACCTGCAATTCTCTCTCGAACTACGCGAAGGAAGTCAGATGGGGAGATAATGCCTCAAACCTCTGCGAGTGGCTCGCCGAGTTGAGCGTTGAGACGGCCGAGAAGCTGATGGCAGAATACCAGAAACGGTTTGGAACTTCTGAGCTTTCTCCCACCAACGTTGAGTCAATAGAACTCATCTTATCTCTGGAAGACCTGAAGAGAACTCTAAAAATTGGCAGAATTGAGGACATTATAAAAACGCTTCTTGAGACGCAAAGGGTGATGCACGAGATTTATTCATCCCTAGCATTAAAAACTTCCGATGAAAGGCTCTCAGAGCTTTTCAGCGCTCTATCGGAGCTGTCTCGCAGAAGGTATTCAACGCTCAAGAAGATGTTGGAGAGGACTCTATGACCCCTTCTTTCTTCAAAAACTCCTCTATCTCAAGGACGTCTTCGGGGGACAGCTGAAAGACTCTTCTCTCTGAATGAGGAACCCTTGAGAAAACCTGCCTCAGCTCCTTGACTTTATCCTTCGAGAGTCCAAGCATATGGGCTGATTTCTTAAGGGCGGCCGAAACCGTACTCCGCCTGTGCTGGAAGAGGGCCTTCACGAGGTTTTCATTGAGGTCAATCCTCTCCTCTGGTGGCTTTGGTTCGAGAACCACGACAGCGGAATCAACCTTGGGTCTCGGCCAAAAGGCGCCCCTTCCAATACGCTCAACGAGTTCTGCCCTAGCCTTCGCCCTGACCATCAGGGAGAGGCGAGAATAGTTCTTATCTCCGGGCTTGGCAACCATTCTCTCGGCGAACTCGAGCTGGAATATCAAGACCGCACGCTCAAACTCGCGGTTCAGGAGTTTAAACGTCACCGGGGAGGATATCTGGTACGGAAGGTTTGAGACCATCTTGTTGAACTCCGGCCACACGACCTTGAGTGCGTCCCCCCCTATTATCTCAACGTTTGGCCAGTTGTATTCCTTTCTCAATATCTCCACAATCCTGCGGTCTTTTTCAATCGCGTACACTTTCCCTGCCCTTTTGCTAAGCGGGTCTGTGAGAACACCCAGGCCAGGTCCGATTTCCAGAACGATGTCTTTCTCGCTCACTTCTGCCCGTTCGATGTTGCGCTCTACTATGTCGGGAACTATCAGAAAGTTCTGCCCGAGATCTCGGTTTGGGTGGAGGTTGTACTTATAAATAATTGAGAAGAGGCGGTCTCTCATACGCGGAATAGCCTCCTGTGGCCGACAAACAGCTTGTACCTGTCCTTGTCCTGGAGTTCATCAACGATCCTCTTTGCTATCATCTTGACAGGGTCTGGAAGCCCCTTAACTCTCTGCTTCAGATCCTCAAAGCTCTTGAAGGGCTCTCTCTGCCTCTCCTCTATTATCTCCCACATGTGCTTTTTCCCGATTCCGGGCAAGAGTTCAAGGCTATGGAGCCTGTTGGTTATCGGCGGCGCCATGTTGAAGAACTGCACAAAGCGCTCCTCGTTGTTTTTCACGATCTCCTCAACAACGTATGGAAGCTCGGCCTTAGCAGTGTCGGTAAGCTCATCGTAGGAAATCCTCTTGTTTATAAGCAGGATTTTATCCCTGTTCCCCTTCCCTATGAAGACTCTCTCATAGAGCATGAGGTCAGTCTTTGGAGTGACTTCGAGGAGTGTAAAGGCCTTCTCACCAATAACCTGGGCAACGGGCTTTCCGGTTCTCCTCCCGCTGGCAATGTCAATGTACCCGTCCGGAAGGTAGTCTAACACATAGGCATATTCCTCATACTCATTGTGATGCCTTTTCTTCCCTATACTCTCCCGGTAGGAGTGTCTCCGGTACCTATCCATAGTCTCTCCCCCAGAATTTATTCACTCACCGGTTTTTATACTTTCCTCAAGGGAAAAGAAAAGAGGTCAGTCGAGAGGCCGGTATTCATCAATAACCTTAATGATCTCTTTGGCCTCCTCGGGAGTCGGCATGTAGTCCTCT
Organism: Thermococcus peptonophilus; assembly: GCF_001592435.1. Lineage (NCBI taxonomy): Archaea > Methanobacteriati > Methanobacteriota > Thermococci > Thermococcales > Thermococcaceae > Thermococcus > Thermococcus peptonophilus. The sequence goes on along the minus strand of NZ_CP014750.1, from coordinate 116,210 downwards.
TTCGCGAAGATGACACGGATGTCAAGGTAGTCCTCTGGCAGGATGTCAACGAGCTTTGCAGCTATCCTCTCGTCTATCCAGTCAAAGAGGCCCATAAGCTTCTCCTTGAGCTCCCTCGCCTGCTCGGGCTTCAGCTTTGCGAAGCGCTCGGCATGTTCAAGGCTAACCCTGGCCTCGTAGAACATCGGCTCCTCCGGGTTCTCGGCAAGACCTTCGGCGTGCCTTCTCTCGAGGAGCTCCTTAGCCTCCGCTATGGTAATGTAGTGCTCCTCGAGCTTCTTCCTGCCTATCATAGTCATCCCTTCTGGGGCCTGAGGTGGACGGGGTGTATGAAGAATGTCTTAACCTTGCCGCCGTCGGTTATCTGGACGATGTAAGCGTCTCCGCGCTTGCCGACGACGGTTCCCGTCCTTCCATGGAACCTCGGGTCGGGCATGCCCTTGTGGTAGCTCGGTTCGATAACGATGTGAACCTTCTGCCCGACCTCAAACTCCTGAAGGAATCTAGTAAGTGGGGGAAGGCCCCTTCTCCTCGGGTGCTTACTGAGCTTACCCCTCGTCTTCCTCCTGAAGCTGTGCGCCTTCTTAACCATTCCAATCACCTCACGGGTGTCTTTAATCACTCAATCCAGCAACTCCCACAGGGAGAGTCCAGTCTTTTCACGAGTTTCCCGGGATCGCTCTTTTCGCACCAGTTTACCAACTAACCCTGCCCGGGAATCAGTATTGGCTCTGGCGGAGCGTTTATAAATTTTTCACCTGGTTTCAGAAGAACCCTCTGGACGTTCATCATCGAGAACATTCAGAACGTCGAGCCGCTCACACCACGCCGGCTTGCCGAGAAGGTCGCTGACGCTCGGCTTCGTCCTTCCTTTGTCCCCAGAGATGAGCTCTTTGATGTAGAGGCCGCCATCGGTAACGAGCCTCAGCTCAAAGTGCTTTTCATCTCTCCACTTTGCCTCAGCGTGGTGGACTCTCCTCACCCTTACCTTGTCGGTCCTCGCCTTCCTGACTCTCCAGGGTGTCCTCTGGTAAATCTCAAGTCCGGTGAGCTTTTTAGCAACTTCCTCCGCTTCTTTAGGAGTAACACCATCCTCCACAAGCACAAGGGCAAGGTATTCCTTTCGGTGCGGCGTCGAGAGAACTCTCTCAGCTTCGTCTGGGGTGGTGAACCTCAGGTTAAGCACCTCAACCTTCCCGCTCGCGTTGATTTCCCTCGCTATCTCCTCAAGGTTGATCTTCCTCCTCTTCGGGCGCTTTATCTCCAGGATGAACGGCCTCCCGTTGCCGAGGGTTCTAACGTCAACGTCTTCCCTTCCAGCTCCTTTAAAGACGCACTTCCCGCCGGTTGCCCTGGAAAAGGGGCGGCAGATTATCGAGGCGACGCTCTCCTCGAAGTCCGGGTGGGGTGTCTGAGGTATCCCCCGGACGAGCTTCCTATACCGACCGTAGATGTAGATGGGGTTTATCTGGAGTTCGATTTTGCCGGAGTAAGGCTCGACTATGAAAACAACGTCGGGGTTCTTCGATGTTTCCTTCCCGGTTGCCCTGCCAAAGGCCTTCCCCAGCTCGCGGTTGAACTCGCGGTTTATTGGCTCGGCGGTCTCTATGCCAAACTCCTCCCAGATTTTCTTCTCTTTCTCCCGGATCTCATCCGGAAACCTAGAACCCACGAGGAAAGTGTCAAACTCTACCTCCCCCGCTGCTTCTTTTATTTTCTCGATTAGGCCGGGAATCCAGTCAAAAACGTTATGGCAAAGCTCGCATTCCGCTGGCTTTTCAAAGGAAGGAAGGCCTTCTTTGGAGCGCTCCATATTCAGAACGAACCTTATTGCCCTCCCCCTCTTCTCGTTAGTACCCTTTCCGAGCTTCGCAAAGAGCCTGCCGAGGCAGTGGTCGCAGAGCTGGTATTTCTCAAGCACTTCGCTGGCCTTCTCGATTATCATACTCCCACACCCTAAAGCTTTTTATCTCCAGCTCCAAACTACCCCCATGCCGACTCGAAGGGAGAGGATAATAAGCCTTTTGGAGGAGCGGGACTACTCCCCCAGCGAGCTAGCCAGGGCGCTTGATCTCAGGGGCAAGGGGTCAATTAAGGTAATCCTCGAGGACTTGAGGGCGATCCAGAAGATAGTGAAGAGGGAGGGGAAAGTCCTCCTGATAAAGCCCGCCGAGTGCAGGAACTGCGGCTTTGTGTTCAAGTCAGAGATAAAAGTTCCCTCCAGGTGTCCCCGGTGTAAATCGGAATGGATAGAAGAGCCGAGGTTTAAGATTGAACGTAAGTAGTGGGATGGCCTTTTGAGAGCCTGTCGGCTATTGTGATCGGTTTTGGATAGCCGCCCGCATTGAGCTTTCTAACAATCTCAACGGCGGATGTTAGGTCAATCAGATGCCCGACGCTCACGTATGCCTTCCCAACCCTAGCCCACGAGCCTTCTGGACTGTCCCTCAACAGTCTCTTGGCAATTCCGATCGTCGGGATTCCGAGAACAAGGCCGATGTGTGAGGCCAGTCCGTACCCCCTCGGATGCGTCTTCCCATGTCCCTCAACGAGAAGGACATCGGGCCTTTCTTTCCCGATGGCTACGAGGACCGGCCGGGTCTCCCTGAGGAAGAAGAAAGTCGGCACGTAGGGAAAGCTCACCTCAACCTCAACGAGGCGGTGTTTTAACAGCTTACAGTCCGGAAAAGAACAGAGGACGAAGGCGGCCCTTGCGGATTCCCCGCGATAGGAGACATCAACCGCGCCGACTGTTTTAACCGCCGAGAGATCCAACGGCCTCTCAACTACCCTTTTAGCTAGCTTTCTCTGCACTTCGGCCAGCTTCTCAAAAAGCTTCTCACTCATCACCGACCGCCGCTTTCAGCTTTTCCTCAAGTTTTTTGTTCAACTTGGCCCTCGTTAAGTCTTCAAGGGTTCTCTCAAGTATGTGCCTGGCCTGATCCTGCTTCGTCCTGATGTTCACGAGGCCCTTTGGATACTCGAGGGTCATCAGGGCGTTGTACACGTTCTCCATTTCACGGTATGCTCTCTCAGCAGCCTCTATGTCCCCCTCCAGCAGTCTGAGAAGAAAATACCTCCTGAGTTCACCTATGAAGTCCCCCAGCCCAAGGGCGTAGTCTGCTTTGGGGACGTCCAGCTCCCAGGGTGTTGGATACGGTTTGCCCATCACGTAACTGAGCAGAAGAGCCGCTTCAACGAACTCCTGATGAGCCGTTTGAACATACCCGGTATAGTATAGATCGGGATGATCCTTAAGCTTCTCCTTCAGCTCTTCAACCTTCTTTTCAACTTCCTCAAAGCGGGCTCTGGCTGTGGGGATATCCCCCCGATGGATCGCCTTAACGGTATCCCCACTCAGGCGCACTATCTCCCTGGTTATTCTAAGTGCCTCCTCCCGCAGGAGATCCTTTTCATCGAGTTCCTCCCTTATAGTTTCTACGATCTCCTCTATGCTCATGCAACATCACCGATTGATATAGTACGAAACATCTTAAAAGCCCATTCACAAGCGTTTTATAGTCTTCGATAGACTTTGGACGGGGATGGAGATGAGGAGAAAAGTTGACGAGTTCATGGAGAAGCACGGCCTCGGTGTTGGAGATCTCGTCAGAGTCGTCAAGAGGGAAGGCGACGAGAGAATAACCTTCGAGGGCCTTGTTATGCCACCCTACGAGCTTTCTCCGGGGGAGACGCTTACGATCAAGCTCGACAACGGCTACAATATTGGCATCCTGATAGACGCGATAGAGGACATCGAGATCCTTGAGAGGGCCAAAGAAGCCCCGAAGATGGAGTTCAAGGAGGTTCTGCCAAGGAAAGAGGGTCTCCCGAGCGTTACCATTCTCGGAACTGGCGGAACGATAGCGAGCAGGATAGACTATAAAACCGGTGCCGTTCATGCCGCCTTTACCGCTGAGGAGCTTGCCAAGGCAGTCCCTGAGATATTCGATATAGCGAACATAACGCCAAAACTTCTCTTCAATATAATGAGTGAGGACATGAAACCAGAGTACTGGAAGAGAATAGCTCACGAAACAGCTAAAGCGCTAAACTCCGGCGAAGACGGAGTCGTTATTGCCCACGGAACGGACACTATGGGCTATACGGCAGCTGCACTAAGCTTCATGCTCAAGAACCTCACAAAGCCCATAGCTCTCGTGGGTTCCCAGAGGAGTTCCGACAGACCGAGCAGCGACGCGGCGATGAACCTAATCTGCGCCACGAGGATGGCAGTTAGCGATGTTGCCGAAGTTATGGTGGTTATGCACGGAGAAACCAGCGACACCTACTGCCTCGCCCACCGCGGAACCAAGGTCAGGAAGATGCACACGAGCAGGAGGGACACCTTCAGGAGCATCAACGACGTACCGATAGCGAAGGTCTGGCCGGAAGGGAAGATCGAGTATCTAAGGGACGACTACAGGAAGAGGAGCGAGGGCGAGGTTGAGGTTGACGACAGGTTCGAGGAGAGAGTAGCCATACTCAAGATCTACCCAGGCGTGACCAGCGAGCTTCTTGAGTTCTTGGTTGACAAGGGATATAAGGGAATCGTCCTTGAGGGAACAGGCCTCGGCCACACGCCAAACGATATGATTCCAGCCATTGAGAGGGCCGTTGAAAACGGTGTAGCGATATGCATGACGAGTCAGTGCCTCTACGGAAGGGTAAACCTCAACGTTTACTCGACCGGAAGGAGACTCCTAAAGGCGGGCGTTATACCCTGCGAGGACATGCTCCCTGAGACTGCCTACGTCAAGCTCGGCTGGGTTCTTGGGCACACGGACGACCTTGAGGAAGTGAGAAGAATGATGCTGACCAACTACGCCGGCGAGATAACACCCTACACAAGGTTTGACACGTTCCTGAGGTGATGATGATGGCCGATAAGTTCAACTACGAGGAACTCGGTCTTAAGGTCGGCCTTGAGATACACAGACAGCTCGACACCAAGAAGCTCTTCTCACCCGTCCCGAGCGAGCTCACCGAGGAGGTTGACTTCACCTTTGAAAGGAGACTAAGGCCAACGATGAGCGAACTGGGAGAGATTGACCCTGCTGCCCTTGAGGAGTTCAAGAAGGGAAGGAAGTACATCTACGAGGGCAACTACAGGCTTACCGACCTCGTTTACATGGACGAGGAGCCACCGAGGGGGCCGGACAGAGAGGCCCTTGAGGTTGCCCTCCAGATAAGCTACCTACTCAACGCCAAGCCCGTCGATGAAGTTCATTTCATGAGGAAAATAGTCATAGACGGCTCAAACGTCTCCGGCTTCCAGAGGACGGCGATAGTGGCTGTAAACGGAAAGGTTGACACCCCCTGGGGAAGCGTTGGAATCCCAACAGTGTGCCTTGAGGAGGATGCATGTAGAATCGTCGAGAGGAAGGAGAAGGAGGTAATCTACCGCATCGACCGCCTTGGAATTCCGCTGGTCGAGATAAGCACTACCCCTGACATTCACCACCCGGAGCAGGCTAAGGTCGTGGCCAAGTACATAGGCGACGCTTTGAGGGCCACCAGAAAGGTCAAGCGCGGTCTGGGAACCATCAGGCAGGATCTCAACGTCTCGATCAGGGGAGGAGCGAGGGTCGAGATAAAGGGTGTCCAGGAGCTTGATATGATCCCGCTCATCATAGAGAGGGAAGTTGAAAGACAGCTTAACCTGCTTAAGATAAGGGACGAGTTGAAGAAGAGAGGCGTTAGGCCTGAGGACATCAAGGAGGAGTTCCACGACGTGACGGAGATCTTCCAGAACACGGAATCGAAGATAATCGTGAGGACGATAAAGAAGGGCGGCAAGGTTCTCGCGGTAAAGCTCCCTAAGTTCCGCGGATTAATCGGAAAGGAGATTCAGCCGGGAAGAAGGCTCGGAACGGAGATGGCCGACAGAGCCAAGAAGTACGTGAAAGGAATATTCCACATCGACGAATTACCTAATTATGGAATTACAGAATTAGAGGTTAATGCTGTTATTGAAAAACTTGGTCTTGGCGAGGATGACGCCTTCGTTCTGGTTGCCGCTGAGGAAGAGACTGCCAAGAACGCGCTCCGCGAGGTAGTCAAGAGGGCTAGAGAAGCCATTGAAGGAGTTCCGGAGGAGACAAGGAGGGCTTTACCCGACGGCAACACCCAGTACATGCGCCCGCTCCCAGGGAAGGCGAGGATGTACCCCGAAACCGACATACCCTCAATATTCATCCCGCCGGAGGAGAAGGAGAGAATAAAAGCAAACCTGCCTGAACTCCCGCAGGAGAGAGTAGAGCGCTATGTCAAAGAGTACAAGATCGACAGGAGCTTAGCGGAGACCCTGGTAAACGACGAGCGCGATGAGCTCTTCGAGGAGCTGGTAAAGAAAGGAGTTAAACCGTCATTAGCGGCCTCAATACTCGTCGTTGTTCTCAAGGGGCTCAAGAAGGAAGTCCCGATCGAAAACATTACCGACGGGCACATCAGGGAGGCCTTTGAGCTCTACCTCGAAGGGAAGATAGCGAAGGAGGCCTTTGAGGAGATATTCAAGGAGCTGGCACTCCACCCGGAGAAGACTGCAGATCAGGTGGCTGAAGAGAAGGGGCTGACGCTCCTCAGCGAGGAAGAAGTCGAGAAGATCATCGATGAAGTTATCCAGCAGAACATTGAAGTAATCAGAGCCAAGGGCATGGGGGCCATGGGAATGATAATGGGAAGGGCAATGGCGAAGCTCCGTGGAAGAGCCGATGGAAAGCTCGTCAGTTCCCTCGTAAGGAAGAAGATCCAGGAGATAGCGGGCTGAAGTTTTTAAGCCCTTTTTCTCCCATCCTCTTTTGTGAGGGAAATGAAAGCCAGGTTTATCGTCTTCTACTGCATAATGGACGATCAACCTCGAGGTCTTGACATAAATGGCTACCTCAAACTTTTCGAGCCTGACACCCAGACTCTCACCGGTGCTCTCTTTCAGGTCGCTCAGACTTCAGAGGTAATAACCGTTCTGAATGCCACTGCAGGCAATTATTCCGTTATTTACGTTGTTCCTGGCAAGATCGAGGAACTTCAGTGCAGAGAAGCTTATGAGTTCCTTGTTCAGAGGGAGAAAGGCCTCTCAAAAGTGGCAGAGGATATAATTGGTAGGGATTCAAGAAGATCTATCCTGACCGGGGCTTTAGTTCTGGCTGGCATAGGGATCCTGTTCTACGTCGGCTACTACTATCACGCACTCTCCGAGATAAACAACCTGCTCCTCTTTATCGGACTTTTTCTCAGCCTTCTCGGTGGAGTGCTCAGGGGTTATCAGAAGAAGAGGGTCAGAGCATCGGCTCCTCGTCACAGGTCGGAGTGAGGGAAACTGCTCATCATCCCCCTCTGAACATCTCATGGAATGTTTTTAGGTTTAGCTTTTTCCACTCAGAACACAACGCTTTTAAAATCTGGAGTAGTATTTCGATTGATGGAGACTGGTGAAAAGTTCCACAGAGTTCTTCCCACTGGGAAGCCCAAAAAATACGTGATGTACGCGCAAATTAGGTGTGATGTTCTTTCAACCTGCGCCTCAAAGATTGAGACGATTTTCAAAATGGCTGGAGTTGAGTTCGTCAGGCTTCTTGAACCCGACCCCGAAACTCTCGCCTCTTACTCGGACAGGATCTACTCGGGAAAAGCAGTTGAAATAATTGAGCTAACCGACGGAATGAGCAGGATGTTCTACCTGGCCGCTCCACTGGCTCCAGTTAGACTCGAGGAAGGGCTCAAACCCGAATTTACCCTCTTTTTTAATGTGAAGAGTAGGGAAGCGCTCGAGGCACTCCTTAGGGTAATAGGTGGAAAGAGAATCAGCGGGAGAAGGTACAAACATCGTTCCGAGATAAACTTTGCGATAAGCTTTCTCGGCAGTCTTCTTCTTTCATCCCTCCTCAATACTGGGAACTATTTCCTTCAGTTACTTCTCCTGCTTGCTCTAACTCTTCTGATATATCTTGCACTCGACTACCCCTTCTCCTTTCTCTATCTCAAAGGCATTGAGGTTCTCTCATACGATCCCTTTGCAAAGAAGAGCGTTAAAATAGTCAAAGTTGTGAGAATAAAACCAAAACAAGAAGAAATCTAACGTCCAAGCTCCTTATGGGCCTTTGCCAGGTGCTTCGCCGCTATCGCCGCCAGCAGGGAAAGCTCGCCAGCGAGGACTGCTCCAGCGACTATCTCTGCGAACTTCTTGGCATTCGTTCCCGGCGGGTCTCCACCTCCGGCAACGCCCATAATCGAGAGAGCCTCCCTCTGCGTGGGGACTCTTGTACCCCCACCAACTGTCCCAATCTCAAGGCTCGGCATGGTGATGCTGATGTAGAGGTCCCCCTCCGGAGTTACCTCCGCGAGAGTTATACCGTGTGATCCTTCCGTTATCTGGGCTTCGTCCTGTCCGGTAGCGAGAAATATTGCGCCGACGATGTTTCCGAAGTGGGCGTTGAAACCGTACGAGCCCGCCTGCGCTGAACCAACGAGGTTCTTGCGGTAGTTCACCTCGGCTATGAGTTCAGGCGTTGTCTTCAGCTTCTCCTCAACGATCTTCCGAGGGATCACGGCCTCGGCAATGACGGTCTTACCCCTCCCAAGGAGGAAGTTCGCTGCGTTGGGCTTCTTGTCGACGCAGAGGTTACCGGAGAGCGCAAGGTACTTGACATCGGGGAACTCTTCTTCGATTACCTTCATTATCTCCTCGCTTGCTATCGTGACCATGTTCATACCCATTGCATCGCCGGTCTCGAACTCAAAGCGGAGGTAGAGGTTGTTGCCCACGATAAAGGGCTTAACACCCCTCAGCTTCCCGTGCCTGGTGACCTTTGAGACGGCCTTCTCCTGGAGGTAGTCTAGGTTGTCCTTTACCCACTCTGCAACTTCCCTTGCCCTCCTCGCGTCAGGACACTTGAGAAGTGGCGCGCGCGTCATCTTGTCGTCTATCAGGGTCGTCTTAACGCCTCCAGCAGCAGTCAGGGCAGAACAGCCGCGGTTAACACTTGCAACCAATGCCCCCTCAGTCGTGGCGAGGGGGATGTAGAACTCCCCTTTCGCGTACTCACCGTTAATTTTAAGCGGCCCAGCGACACCCATCGGTATCTGGACGACGCCGATCATGTTCTCAATGTTCTTTCCTATGACCTGGTTAGGGTCTATTGAGTAGTGCCCGATGTTCTCAAGCTTTATCCCGAGCTTTTTCTCAAGGGCCTTTCTCCTTATTTCAGTCGCTAGCTTTTTGTCTCCGTTCGTGTACTTCTCGACCTGGTAGAGCTTAATTTCGCCGCTTGCCACCCTACCAACAAGCTCTTCAATGTTCATTTTAACACCCCCGGTTATTCGCCAAAAATCCATTCCTCAAGAACATCGCCTATCTCCTTAAAGGCTATCGCAGCATCGCTGTTTGGCATGTATTTAACTATTGGAACACCTGCATTTACGGAGGCTGGAACATTTGAGTCAAAGGGCACCCACCCCAACACCGGCACATCGAGGTCGGTTTCAATGGCGTTTATAATCTCATCAACTACATCTTCACTTTCACGGACTTTGTTGAGAACCACCCCAATGTTGAGGTTGTACCTCTCTCCCAAGGCTTTGAGCTTTTCAATCTCGTTTTTAACCATGACTTCAAAAGAGTATATTGGAGAGCGCTCTATCTCGACAACTATGATTTGGTAGTTGGCCAGCTGAAAAGTTGGGAGTGTATCAAAAGGCACTCCTGTTGGAGAGTCTATGAAAACCACTCCAAACTTGTAGCGAACCTTATCTATAACATCCACGAGCTTTCGCGGGGATATCCCCAGAACGTCCTGAAGCTGGGTGCTTCCGGGCATTACATAGACGCCGGTCTCTCTGTGCTTGTATATTGCCCATTCTGGGTCTATATCTGGGTTCTTCATAAGGGTGTGCACAGAATACTTCACGGCGTCCAGACCAAAGTGAAAACCGAGATTTGGTAGATAAAGGTCTCCATCAATCGCCAGAACGCGGTACTCTTTCATGGCGAGGTGAGAGCTTAAGTTGGCCGTTGTCGTTGTTTTTCCAGCCCCACCTCGTCCTGTCACGACGATCACTGCCATCCCTATCCCTCTAGCCATTAGTGTGCAGTTTATGGGATATAAGGTTTCCGATTTTCTCCACAGATAATCTTCGAAATTTTACACACATATGTCCCCTAAAGAATAACCTTGAACGCATGAACACAAAAGGTTTATATCTCAAGCTGTTTAGACTGTGATTGTAAGGTTAAGGAGATGATCGCTATGGCCGAGAAAATGCAGGCTATTATGAAAACTAAGCCGGCCTACGGCGCCGAGCTTGTAGAAGTTGACGTCCCAAAGCCCGGGCCGGGAGAAGTCCTCATCAAGGTACTCGCAACGAGCATCTGTGGGACTGATTTACATATCTACGAGTGGAACGAGTGGGCACAGAGCAGGATAAAGCCGCCCCAGATAATGGGTCACGAAGTTGCCGGGGAGGTCGTCGAGGTTGGTCCCGGCGTTGAAGACCTCCAGGTTGGGGATTACATCAGCGTTGAAACCCACATCGTTTGTGGTAAATGCTATGCCTGCCGGCACAACCGCTATCACGTCTGCCAGAACACCAAGATATTCGGCGTTGACATGGATGGCGTCTTCGCTCATTATGCCATAGTCCCGGCCAAGAACGCCTGGAAGAACCCGAAGGACATGCCGCCGGAGTACGCGGCCCTTCAGGAGCCGCTTGGAAACGCCGTCGATACCGTTCTTGCAGGCCCGATTGCTGGAAGGAGCACCCTCATCACCGGTGCTGGTCCTCTCGGCCTTCTAGGTATAGCCGTAGCAAAGGCGAGCGGCGCTTACCCAGTCATAGTCAGCGAGCCGAGCGAGTTTAGAAGAAAGCTGGCCAAGAAGGTCGGGGCCGATTACGTCGTCAACCCCTTTGAGGAAGACCCTGTCAAGTTCGTTATGGACGTAACCGACGGAGCGGGCGTTGAAGTCTTCCTCGAGTTCAGCGGTGCCCCGAAGGCCCTTGAACAGGGCCTCAAGGCGGTGACACCCGGAGGACGCGTCTCACTCCTTGGCCTCTTCCCGAGAGAGGTAACCATAGACTTCAACAACCTCATCATTTTCAAGGCCCTCGAAGTCCACGGCATAACCGGAAGGCATCTCTGGGAGACCTGGTACACCGTCTCAAGCCTCATCCAGAGCGGTAAGCTGAACCTCGACCCGATAATCACCCACAAGTACAAGGGCTTCGAGGAGTTCGAGGAAGCCTTCGAGCTTATGCGCGCTGGAAAGACCGGAAAGGTAGTGTTCTTCCCGCACAAGGGATAATTTCTTTTTCTCCTCCCCTATTGTTCTCACTTTAGTGAATCTCTGAGGCTCGGCATTCCAGTTATCTTAGACTTCCTAACCGCAATTCTCTTAAGTTCTCCCTCTCACTCACACCGGGAGGTGGCAGTATGGAGCTAAGCTACCAGGAAAAGCTCACACTCATTAAGCTCGCAGAGCTCAAGAGGGCTAAGGTTGAGGAGCTTGTAAAGGAGAGCGGTCTCGAACAGGTCGCGGTGATGCGCGCCCTTCTCGGACTCCAGGCAAAGGGGCTCGCAAAACTCCACGAGAGGAGCGAGAGGGTTGTCAAGCTCACCGAGATCGGAAAGAAGTACGCTCAAATCGGCCTTCCAGAATGGAGGGCTTTGAAGGTTCTCCGCGAGAAGGGTAAAGTAACGCTTGACGACCTTAAGGATGTTCTCAGCGAGGACGAGCTGAAGCCCATCGTTGGCCTTCTCAGAAGGGAAGGCTGGGCAAACGTGAGGAAGGAAGAGGGAAAACTAGTTCTAGAGATAACAGAGAATGGAAGGGAAGCTTCAGAAAGACCCATTGACAGGGCCCTGAAACTCCTCGCCGGGAGGGGCGAAGTTCCGGTTAAGGAAATCGAGAAGCTTGTACCGGTAAAAGAGCTGAAGAGGAGAAAGATCGGCGAGGAGGATGTTATCACTGAGAGGGAAGCCGAGATAACCAGAGAGGGAGAGGAACTCGTTAAGAAAGGCCTTGAGCTTAGGAAAGAGGTCTCAGTCCTTACACCCGAGCTCATAAAGTCCGGCAAGTGGAAGGAAGTTGAGTTCAGGAAGTTCGACATAACAGCCCCCGTAAGGAGGATTTATCCGGGCAAGAAGCAACCGTATAGGGCCTTCCTCGACAAGATAAGGAGAAGGCTCATAGAGATGGGCTTCATCGAGATGACCGTTGACAGCCTCATAGAGACCCAGTTCTGGAACTTCGATGCACTTTTCCAGCCGCAGAACCACCCGGCAAGGGAGTGGACTGACACTTACCAGCTCAAGTACCCGAAGGTCGGCTCTTTACCTGAGGATGAGCTCGTGGCGAGAGTAAAGGCGGCGCACGAGCACGGCGGCGATACTGGCTCAAGGGGCTGGGGCTACGTCTGGTCGCCGGAGAGGGCGATGCTCCTTATGCCTCGCGCCCATGGAACAGCACTCGACGCCAGACAGCTCGCTAAGGGCGTTGAAATACCTGGCAAATACTTCACGATACAGAGAGTTTTCAGGCCCGATGTCCTCGACAGGACACACCTCATAGAGTTCAACCAGATAGACGGCTTCGTAGTTGGGGAAGACCTCAACTTCAGGCATCTCCTTGGAATACTCAAGCGCTTCGCCGTCGAGATAGCCGGGGCGAAGAAGGTCAAGTTCCTTCCGGATTATTATCCGTTCACTGAGCCGAGCGTCCAGATGAGCGCCTACCACCCGGAGCTCGGCTGGGTCGAGTTCGGAGGTGCAGGAATATTCAGGGAGGAAATGACAAAGGCCCTTGGAATCGACGTACCCGTGATAGCCTGGGGAATAGGAATTGACAGGTTAGCCATGTTCAAGCTCGGAATAGACGACATCCGCTACCTCTTCAGCTACGACCTGCGCTGGTTGAGAGAAGCGAGGCTGGTGTGGTGAGGTGATCGAGTAGTAAAAGGCCGTTGAAAGCCAGGGGTGATGCCCGTGCCCAAGATTGTTGTCCAGATCCCAGAGGGCGTGAGAAAGGAATTTGTAGAGCTCCAGATTAAGCGGGCTATTGAGGCCGAGAGAGCGAGGATGGAGTTCATTGAGGACATCGTGCGGAGGCTCGGGATTGACGAGGAGGACATTGAGGCGATAGAGAAGGCGAGGGATGAGGCTTGGTGGGAGTTCAAGAAAGAATTAGGGCTGGAGTAATCCTGGACACTAACGTCATAATCTCCGCCCTCATACCTAAAAACTCGAAGCTAAGAGGGTTCCTGCTTACAACCGAAATACCGCTCCACGCTCCTGATTATATGCTTAGAGAGCTTGAGAAGTACTGGAGAGTCATTGAGAAAAAAGCCAAAAAAAGAGGCATAACCGAGCCCGAATTAGCTCACTTCAGAGAAGAGCTCCTAGGGAGGATTATTTTTCATCCGCTTTCCGAGTACCGCGGCTTTATAAATGAAGCCTACAGAATATGCAGAGAGTTTGATGAGAGGGATACTCCTTTCGTTGCACTCGCCCTCTCGCTGAGGCTTCCGATAGTAACCAATGATAAGGATTTGCTAGCCCACGCTGGTGAGTATGAGGCAATTCCTCTGAACGATGTTTTGAGGTGATGTTCATGCCGAAGTTCGACGTTTCAAAGCGCGACCTTGAGAGGCTCGTTGGAAAAGAGTTCAGCGTCGAAGAGTGGGAAGACCTCTTCCTCTACGCCAAATGTGAGCTGGACGACGTCTGGGAAGAAAACGGTGAAATCTACTTCAAGGCTGACTCAAAGGACACGAACAGGCCCGACCTCTGGAGCGCTGAGGGAATAGCGAGGCAGGTGCGCTTCGCCCTTGGCTTCCAGAAGGGTTTGCCGGAGTACGAGGTTGAAAAAAGCGACGTGGTCGTTTACGTTGACGAGAAGCTGAAGGACATAAGGCCCTACGGTGTCTATGCCATCGTTGAGGGCCTGAACATCGATGAGGAAGCCCTGAGACAGATGATAAACCTTCAGGAGAAGGTAGCACTCACCTTCGGAAGGAGGAGAAGGGAGGTCGCGATAGGCATCTTCGACTTCGACAAGGTCAAGCCGCCGATATACTACTGCGCCGCCGAGAAGACCGAGAAGTTTATCCCGCTCGGCTACGACGAGGAGATGACGCTTGAGGAAATCCTTGAGAAGCACGAGAAGGGCAGGGAGTACGGACACCTGATAAAGGACAAGCCCTACTATCCGCTCCTCGTGGACAGCGAGGGCAAAGTTCTCTCGATGCCTCCAGTGATCAACTCAGAAACCACAGGAAGGGTCACCACCGAGACCAAGAACGTCTTCGTCGACATAACCGGCTGGGACTTGAATAAAGTCATGCTTGCCCTTAACGTCGTCGTCACAGCTCTCGCCGAGCGCGGTGGAAGGATAAAGAGCGTCAAGGTCGTCTATCCTGACTTCGAGATAGAGACTCCCGACTTAACGCCTAAGGAGTTCGAGGTCGAGCTCGACTACATCAGAAAGCTGGCTGGTCTCGACCTGAGCGACGAGGAGATTAAAGAGCTCCTTGAGAGGATGATGTATGAGGTCGAGCTTGAGGATGGAAGGGCAAAGCTCCGCTATCCGGCCTTCCGCGACGACATAATGCACGCGAGGGACGTTCTTGAGGACGTTCTCATCGCCTACGGCTACAACGAGATCGAACCTGAGGAGCCGAAGCTCGCTGTTCAGGGAAGAGGGGACAAGTTCGTCGAGTTTGAGGACGCCGTTAGGGAGCTTATGGTAGGCTTTGGCCTTCAGGAGGTCATGACCTTCAACCTCACGAACAGGGAGGCCCAGTACGAGAGGATGAACTTGGAGTTTGGAAAGGACTACTTCAGCCACCCGCCCGCTGAGCTCGTGGAGATAGAGAACCCGATAAGCCCGAAGTGGTCTGCCCTTAGGAACTGGCTCATACCGAGCCTTCTCGACTTCCTGAGCCAGAACACCCACGAGGAGTACCCGCAGAAGCTCTTCGAGGTGGGGAAGGCGACTCTCATAGACGAGAGCAGGGAGACGAAGACGGTCAGCGAGAGCAAGCTGGCCGTTGCTTTAGCTCATCCGCGCGTGACATTCACGGAGGCAAAAGAAATCCTAGACAGCGTTATGCGGCACCTCGGCTTCGAGTATGGACTTGAGGAAGCAGAACACCCGAGCTTCATTCCTGGTAGGGTTGGTAAGATCATCGTCAACGGAGAAGTGATAGGAGTCATAGGGGAGATACACCCGGCGGTGTTGGAAAAGTGGGGCATTGAGATGCCAGTTGCGGCCTTCGAGCTGTTCCTGAGGCCGCTCTACACGGAGCCCTATCTATGATTTCTCCCTTTCCAAACTTTTCTCGAAGATGGCCTTCATTATCTCAAAGTTCTCAAGGTTTGCCATTATCTCGATATCAACTATCATTTTCATCACCGGTTCTACCTGTGCGACAGTGTTTATCAACTTTTTCCAGATATCTCTGTCATCTATTCCAGATTGAATTTTACAAACATCAAGTTCTCTGCCAGGGTGTCAAGGAAAACCATTTTATACCGTTCCCGAAAAGTGGATGCCATGAAGCTCGCACTGAGGGTGGCCTACGACGGGAGTGCATTCTACGGCTTCCAGCGCCAGCCAGGCGTAAGGACCGTTGAGGGCGAGTTAATTAAGGCTCTACAAAAGCTTGGGATAATCGACAGTCCAGAAGAAAACGACTTCAAGGGGGCTTCAAGAACAGATAGAGGGGTATCTGCATTCTTCAACGTGGTCTCCTTCGTCCCATCTGGGAGGCCAGACCTTGCCCGTCCGGAGGTTCTCAACCACCATCTAAGCGACGTCTGGGTTCTCGGTGTTGC
Organism: Thermococcus peptonophilus; assembly: GCF_001592435.1. Taxonomy (NCBI): domain Archaea; kingdom Methanobacteriati; phylum Methanobacteriota; class Thermococci; order Thermococcales; family Thermococcaceae; genus Thermococcus; species Thermococcus peptonophilus. The sequence goes on along the minus strand of NZ_CP014750.1, from coordinate 100,384 downwards.
TGAGGTTCCCGATGATTTTCACCCGCGCTTCTGGGCGAGGTCAAAGACCTATCGTTACTATCTAGTGAATGAGGGCTTCGACCTCAGTGCCATGAGGGAGTGTGCGAGCCTTTTCGTTGGGAGGCATGACTTTTCGGCCTTCGCAAAGCTCGAAGCAGGGAGAGATCCAATAAGAGAAGTCGAGAGAGTTGAAATCGTCGAGAGGCAGGGCTACATCGTGATTGAAGTCCAGGGAAAAAGCTTCCTGTGGGAGATGGTGCGGAGAATTGTAAATGCCCTCCGCTTCTGCGGGCTTGGCCTTCTCGAAGCTGAAGAAGTTGAAAGTATGCTTTCAGGAGAGTATGTGAAAAAAATACCGCCGGCGCCGCCTGAGGGGCTGGTACTGTGGCACATAGAGTACCCGGGGATTGGGTTCGAAGGTGATGAAAAGGGCATCAAAAAGGCCAGGAGAGACATTTTTGAGCGCTATTCAAGGGCCTTAACGAGAGCGGCGCTTTTTGGGGACTTTCTCCTCGAATATTAACTCCATTCCCTTGTCGTAGTATTTCCCGTAGTATTGCTTGAGGGCCTTTTGACGCTCTATGAAGTGCGTGTAGAGGAGCGGGTCGTCGTCCTCGATGTCAACTATAAGGGCCTTCATTCCCTTCTTTGGCCTCAGCGCACGCCCTATTGTCTGAATCGTCATTATGTCGCTCTTTCCGCCGCCGGCAAGTATTATAGCCGATATCTCCGGTATGTCAACGCCCTCCTTGAGAAGGGTCGAGATTAAGACCGGAATTTCGCCGTTCTTGAACGCTTCCAGTATCTCCCAGCGGTTCAGGCTCTGGGAACTTAGAAACTCGGCCTTGACTCCCTCCTTCTCCAGCATCTCCTTCAGAATTTTTCCGTGCTCAATCCTCCTGACGTCTATGAGAACCCTGTGCCCCTTCTTGGCGAGTTCGACGGCCTTCTTCACTATCGCCCTGTTCCGTTCGTCGTTGTTCATGATCATGTCCTCATAAAGCTCCTTGTAGCGTTCGCTGAAGGAAGGCATCTTTGATTCGTAGGTTATGATCTCGAACTTTGGCTTTGCCAAAAAGCCCTCTCTTATGAGGTCTTCGGCCTTGACCTCGTAGATTATCGGTCCAACCACCGCCTCAATCTTGATCTCCTCTCCCCTTACGCGCCTCCACGGAGTTGCCGAGAGGCCGAAGCGGTAGACCTGAGGGAGGCTTATGCCGAGCTGGTAGAACTTTTCAGCTGCTGAAGTCCTGTGGCACTCGTCGAAGAGGACTATTGCATAGTCCCTCTGGAGCTTATCAACGCCTCTCGACAGGAGGGTCTGTATCATGGCAACGGTCACCGGGCCCTCTTCCCACTTGTTGTCTCCCACGATGCCAGCCTTTATCCCGAGGACTTCCTCAATCCTCTCCGCCCACTGGTAGAGGAGCTCCTTGGTGTGGACGACTATAAGAGCAGAGAGGTCAAGCTCATGGATTATCCTGAGGCCGACTATCGTCTTTCCGCTCCCGACAGGGAGAGCCAGAACGCCCATCTTCTCCTTCAGTGCCTTCTTGACGGCCCTCCCCTGGTAGCGCCTCATCTGGAACTTCTCGTTCCAGGTTGAGTTGAGCTTTTCGCCGCGTATCTGCCTCTCGTCCTTTATCCTAACGCGGTAGCCCTTGCTGTTGAGGAACTTTTTCACCCTGGGTAGAAGGCCGACGGGAAACGTCTTCTCGTAGGGGTCGTAGAGGCTCTCGGGTTTCTCCCATTTCCCGTAGTCCTTCTTGTAGGTGAGCAGGTCATAGATCTTGAAGTAGACGCTCGGGTCAGCTTTCTCTATGTACACCAGTGCTGAGCCATCTGGAATCCGCAGGACAACCATGGGCATGGCCAATCGCCGAAAGTTTAGAAAAAGGCTTTATAGACCTTTTGGAAGTTGGTATGGTGATAGCATGCTGGGGGAGATACTCTCACGGTTTGAAGACCTGGTTGTTATCAAGGAGCCCGTAAAGAAAGAGCTGGAGATAACCCGCTATCTTTTGAAATATCCCGACAGGCCTGTTCTTTTTGAGGACGTAGAGGGCTGGAAGGTTGCTGGAAACATCTGGAGCACCCGCGAGAGGATAGCATCTTACCTCAACACCACGAGGGAAAAGCTCATCCACCTGATAGCGGAGGCAATGGAGAACCCGAGGCCTTACAGAATGGCTGAGGACGCTCCCTTCCTTAAGAACCCAACTGGGGATTTCTCCCTCAAGGAGCTCCCAATACCCAAGTACTATCCCAGGGACGGCGGCCAGTACTTCACCTCGGCTATGGTCATAGCGAAGGACGATAACGGCTTTGTTAACGTGTCCTTCCACAGGATGATGGTGCGCGATGAGAAAAGCGCCGCTATAAGGCTCGTTCCGAGGCATCTCTACTCAATGTGGAAGGAGAAGGCCGAGAGGGGAGAAGACCTAGATATTAGGATAGTGGTTGGCAACCCAGTACACCTCCTCCTGGCCGGGTCCGTGAGCACGGCCTATGGGGTTAGCGAGCTGGAGATAGCATCGGCCATGAGCGAAATGGCCTTTGGAAGACCGCTCGAAGTAATAGACCTTGGCGGGATTCCAGTTCCGGTAGAGAGTGAGTTCGTTTTCGAGGCCAAGATAACGCCGGAGCTCGTCGATGAAGGACCCTTCGTTGACATAACCGGGACATACGATATAGTCAGGAAGCAACCGCTAGTAGTGTTTGAGAAGATGTACCACGTTGAAAATCCCATCTTCCACGCCCTGCTCTCCGGCGGTTATGAACACTACATGCTGATGGGCCTTCCAAAGGAGCCCCAGATATACGCGAGCGTGAAGAGAGTCGTGCCAAAGGTTCACGGGGTAAGGCTGACCGAAGGCGGGGCAATGTGGCTCCACGCCGTCGTTTCGATAACCAAACAGCACGAGGGCGACGGAAAGAACGCAATTTTAGCCGCTTTCGCCGGCCACCCGAGCCTGAAGAGGGTTATAGTGGTCGATGAAGACATAAACATATACGATGACAGAGAAGTCGAGTGGGCGGTAGCTACCCGCTTCCAGCCGGACAGGGACCTGGTGATAGTTCCGAACGCTAGGGGAAGTTCCCTCGACCCCTCAGCTGAGAAAGGACTTACGGCGAAGTGGGGAATTGACGCGACGAAGCCTCTGAGCAGAGAAAAAGAGTTTGAGAGGGCGAGGGTGTAATCACTCTCCCATTTCCCTGATCTTCCTGACTTTTCCTCCCTTTATTTCGATGTACCCGAGCTTCTTCAGGAGCTTGAGTGTCTCCTCTATGGCCTCCTTTGAGTAGTTTATCACAAGGGTTCCCCTGGGCGTTGGTATCGCCATTGGAGCGGCCCTCATGAAGTTTTTCACAAGTTCTTCCTCCGGGATCTTCCTGTCCTTTAGAACTCTCAGGATTTCCTCCGCGAGGATGCCCCTGCTTATGAGGGCAAAGTAAGCCTTGAGTAGAACTTCCTCCGGGAAGTACTTGCCCGCTATTGAGCCGATTTTGTTTATCCTAGCTATGTCCAGCTCCAGGAATTCAAACTCGTACTCGGGAAGGAGGTCCGTAAACACGAACTGCTTGGCTACCTTTTCAGCCTCTTCAGGATTGTGGACGATGTTGAACGGGAACTTAAACTCGAACCTTATGGAAGATGGATCAGTGCCTTCCCTGAGCTTAACGGTCTTTCCATCGTAATCAAGCACTCCGGCCCTGTGGAGCTGGTCGAGAATGTCTCCAACCCAAGCCCCTTCAGAAAGGAGCTTTTCAGCCTCTTCCCCAACTTTCAGGTGCTCAAGTATGTGGCTCACACTCTCCTTAAATGAGATGAAGCCCTCTCTCAAAGCCTCTTTATCAACGCCCTCAATGCTTTCAATAGTCTTTTCGATCTCATCAATGGTCCCCGTGAGCATGTAGCCAATAAAGCCGTCGTAGCCGAGCCTCTCCCTGACCTCAAACTTTATCCCTTCCTTCCGCAGTTCGGCGGCGAGGGAATCCCTGATGTGCTTACCTCTAACGATCAGTCTCATGATACCACCCCTCAGCCTGGGGAAGGGACATTTATAGGCTTTGTGGAGAACACGAAAGTTAAAAAGCCCAAGTCATGTGCAGGATTGGGGGAGAAACCATGAGTGAGAAACAGTACCTGCTTGATAAAACACTCGAGCGCTGGAAGGGACAGAGGGTTGCTGTAGGGATTGGAAGCGAGATCAGTTTTTCGGGAATTCTTGAGGACTTCGACGAAGAAGTGATACTGCTCAAGAACGTCACTGACTACGCAGGCAATAAGGCGAGGGAGCTTATCGTGAAGATAGACGATATGAACTGGATAACGCTCCTGTGAGGTGCCTGCGATGAGAGCGGTAGCGTTTGTGGGCTACAAGAAGAGCGGGAAGACGACCACAGTAGAGGCCGTCGCCAGAGTTCTCAAGGAGAGGGGTTACAGGGTGGCAATAGCGAAGAGCATGCACGCGGAGTTCGACAGGAAAGGCACTGACACTTGGCGGTTTTCCCGAGTGGCCGACGCCGTTCTGGTTAGGGCAGAGGATACTGATGCCATTCTCTTCAAAGCCAAGGACATAAACGCGCTCTTCTCAATGGTCAGCGCTGATTTTCTGCTCCTTGAGGGATTCAAGTCTGTGGAGCACGTTCCGAGGGTAGTTTGTGCTAGAGCGCCAGAAGAAGTCGAAGAACTTGACAAAGGACTTGCCATAGCGGTTAGCGGAGTTGTTGCATCGAGGGAGATAACCAAAATCAAAGGCCTCCCAGTTATCGATGCCACCAGAGAGCCAGAAAAACTCGCAGACCTAGTGGAAGAGAAGGCCTTCATGCTCCCTAACATTGATTGCGGCCTCTGCGGCTTCCGCTGTGCTGAGATGGCGAGGATGATAGTGAGAGGCGAAAAGACCACCCAGGACTGCGTTGTCCTTAGCCAGAAGCCGAAAGTCATTGTCAAGATAGACGGACAGGTTCTTCCCATGAAGGACTGGGTTCAGGAGCTCGTAGAGAAGACAATAAAGGGCATGCTGTCAGCGATGAAGGGCTACCGTGAAGGCAAGAAAATTGAGATAATAGTGAGGAGTGATTGAGAAGAACACTCTCCCTATTAACACTTTCAATAGTTAGAAAAATGCATCCTTATGCACTCTTCTTTCTGAATGTAAAGATTGCTTTCCTTTTTGGAGTTTTTCAGGGAAGTTTTATTTGCTAAATAAAATGGTATCATAGAAAAATTTCCAGGAAAAAATCGAAAAATTGTGAGTCTTTTTGATTTACAGTCGCGTAAAAGTTTACAACCGTAAAGTATATAACCGTGCTCCAAGATAAAAATGTTCTGAAATGCACTTTAGCATATTTGAATGAACATAAATGAAGAATGAGGTGGAGAAAATGAAGATGAAAGCTCTAGGCCTCGTGGCCCTTTTGGTCTTTGCTCTTGTGGCCAGCGGTTGCATTGGTGGAGGGGGTGAAACAGCCTCCTCCGAAACTAAGGCAACGTACAGCGGAACCATTACAATCTACACCGGTGGAACCAGCGGTGTCTACTTCCCGCTTGGCTCTAAGTATGCCGAGATACTCAATAAGAACGGTATAAAGGCCAAGGCAGTTACGAGCGGTGCCAGCGTTACCAACGCCAAGGCCATCGGCGAAGGAAAGGCTCAGGCAGCTATTCTCCAGAACGATATAGCCTACTACGCCTACAACGGCCTCTACATGTTCCAAGGACAGGCCGTTAAGAACATACGCGGTGTCGCGGCGCTTTACCCTGAGACCATCCAGTTCGTCGTAAGGGCGGACAGCGACATTAAGTCTCTCCAGGATCTCGCCGGTAAGAAGGTTGCCATAGGTGCCGCAGGAAGCGGTACTGCAGTTGCCGCCGAGCAGATACTCAAGGCAGCTGGCGTCTGGGACAGCATTCAGAAGGTCAACCAGAAGTTCAGCGAGGCCGCTCAGAGCCTTAAGGTCGGCCAGATAGATGCCGCTGTTATCGTCTCCGGTGCCCCAACCCCGGCCGTTAACCAGATAGCCGTCCAGACCCCGGTCAGGGTTCTCCCGATTCCGGACGACATCCTCAACAAGCTCCATGACCAGGGATACATATTCTACGTCAGGCAGGTTCTTCCGAAGGACACCTACAACGGCATGACTGAGGACACCCCGACCGTTGCCGTTAAGGCAATCCTCGCCGTCAGCGCCGACCTTCCAGATGACGTCGTCTACCAGATGACCAAGATACTCTTCGACCCGAACAACCTCGCCGAGCTTCACAAGGTACACGCCAAGACCAAGTACATAAGCCTCGACACGGCCCTCGATGGTATGAGCATCCCGCTCCACCCAGGAGCGATTAAGTTCTACGAGGAGAAGGGCATAAAGGTCCCGGACAAGCTTAAACCGTGATGGGTGAGGTATTTGAGGAAGTCCTTTCTTTTTTTGACATTCTTCTTGATTTTACTGGTTTTCTCTGTTGCTGAGAGGAGTGTTCTCGTGATAACGGATGGGAAGGCCGAGAAGGTGTATCCCCTGGGTGAGCACGAGATAACGATAGAGTACATCCACAGCGTGGAGCGGAGTGAGGTGATAGAGACGCTGGTGGTAAACCGGAGTGGCATCTACGCAACTGGCATGAAGTGGAAGGACTTCGGTGCTGGCCTTCCAGAGGACTTCCAGGACTGGAACGGGAGCTGGTACGAGAAGAGGATCAACATCTATCTCGGAAAGAGCCTTGACTACTGGTTCATCCCGGTAAACCAAGCTAACATAACGGTTGACGGTTCCCTTGCCTTTGCTCCTCGCTCCGATACATTGATTAAGTTTCAGATCAAATCATGTCCTATACTGCTGACTGCGATTGGGAGGTGCTGATAATGGGTGAAGAACCGCCACAGTTTGAGAAGGCCAAGGAAGTCGTTATAGAGAGAATTAGAACTCTTCCCCCAATGCTCGATAACGTCGTTAAAACAGCCGCGATCCTGATAGGTATCTACGAAATACTGTTCATCTTCAACTTCAACTACACCCTCTACGACATGTTCCAGAAGATGGGGATAAGGATCGGAATCCTCCAGGCGACTTTCCAGACAAAGCAGGGCGAGGCCTTCGTCCTGGCCATGATACTCATAATCACCTACCTGCTCTACCCAATAAGGCGAAAGGAGAAGTACCTTCAAAAGGTTCAGTGGTACGATTATGTTCTGGCCATACTCGGTGCGATCTCGTCTCTCTATCTCTTCGTCGTCTATCAGAGGTACGCCGAGTTTGCCGACGTTTATACCACCGATGTCATCTTTGGAATCCTAGCCATAATCCTCGTCCTCGAGGCAACGAGGAGGGTTCTTGGATGGGTTCTTCCAGCGGTCGTTGTCGTGTTCCTCGCCTACGGCATCCACAACATAGGGTTTGACTGGATACGCTTTACTCAGCAACTCTACTTCGACGAGGGAATCTTCGGCATACCGTTCTTCGTCATGACGATATACGTCTTCGCCTTCGTGTTCTTCGGCGCTTTCCTGCTGAAGATAGGCATAAGCGACTACATAACGGAGTTCATGATAACGCTCTTCGGTTCGAGACCCGGTGGACCGGCAAAAGCCGCCGTCATCTCCAGCGGCCTGATGGGAACGGTGAGCGGTTCAAGCGTCGCCAACGTCCTGACTACAGGAACTTTCACCATACCGCTGATGAAGAAGGCAAGGCTATCCACCTGAAATAGCCGGTGCCGTTGAGCCCGTTGCCTCAACTGGCGGCCAGCTAATGCCACCGATCATGGGCGCTGCGGCCTTCATCATGGCGGAGTTCCTTGGGGTTCCCTACAACAAGCTCATCATAGCCGCCGTTATCCCGGCGCTCGTCTACTACGCAGGCGTTTACCTCTTCATTGACCTCGAGACCAAGAGACTCGGCCTCAAGGGAATGCCGCGGGAGCACTTCTCAGGCCTTGACTACTTCATAAGGAAGCTCTACATTCTCCTGCCAATAGTTGTCATCACCGTCGCCTTAGTCTGGGGTATTCCGCCGCACATCTCGGCAATTTCATCCCTCGGCGTGGCCATCTGGGTTGCCTGGATTTCAAAGGACAACATAAAGGGCCACGAGGGGCTCTACGTTGCTGTTGTCCTGCTCGCAACCACCCTGATGTTCACGGGCAAAACCCTGGCCACCCCTGTCGCTGGGCTCTCGCTCATGATCCTCCTCGGACTTGCTGCCGTAGGATTCATAAGCGACAAGGTCGAGTTCAACGAGAAGTTCTACATAACGGCACTCTTCCTCCTCTTCATAGCCCTGACCAAGTACATAGGAATGACAAAGGAGCAGATACTCCTGCTCAGTGGTGTCTTCGGCATAATTTTCTCCCTCATCATCGGCTGGTACTCGAAGAGCGAAGATGGGCGGGCAATGTACCGGGCTACCTACGAGTCCATGATAGACGCTGGAAAGACGAGCACGAGCGTCATGCTTGCGGCGGCGAGCGCAGGCCTTATACAGGGTGTCCTCACTATGACCGGCCTCGTCACGAGTCTCGGCTATCGCCTCGTTGACCTCACAGCGGGCAACCTCTGGCTCCTGCTGATGCTCACGATGGTCTTCAGCCTCATCCTTGGAATGGGCGTTCCAACGACGGCCAACTACATCATAACCTCTTTAGTTGCGGCTCCGGCCATATTCAACGCCGTCCAGGGTCTCTACCCGTACTCAGACCCTGTTCCAGGATTTGCAACTCCAATAGCACTGCTGGCGGCACACTTCTTCGTATTCTACTTCGGAATCCTTGCCGACGTTACTCCCCCTGTTGCACTTGCGAGCTACGCCGGTTCAGCATTAGCTGGCGGAGACTTCTGGAAGACGGCGATGAACGCGGTCAAGTACGCCCTCGCGGGATACATTGGGCCGTACATCTACTTCACGCACCCGGAGATGTTCATCATAACAGTCAAGCACTGGACCGCGATGACTGCCCTTCAGGTGCTCTACGACCTCGGTGCAACACTGCTCGTGATGTACCTCCTCGCAATAGCGCTGACCGGCTGGTTTGGAAAGCACCAGAGAAAAGAGGTCAGGGGACTTGCGGGGGCACTCGGCATTATCTCAGCAACCCTCAATCCAGTGATAGTTGGGGTTAGCTTTGTCTTTGTCTTAGCCCTTAGGGTCTTTGGGGCAAGGCTTTCTTCCTGACTCTTCTTTTTGTCTCTTCGACAGCTGTCGGTGAGTTAGATTTATAAACCTTTGACAGCCTGACAATAGATACGGTGGGAATATGAAGTGGGAGCTCACGCTCTACGGCGGGGAACACCACGGAAAAACCCTTGTCGTCGAGGCGGAAAATGTTGAGGAAGCCCGGAGGATAGCCCTCCGGGAAGCAAGGCGGAAGGACGCCCTCACCTACGAGCTTGCAAAGATTGAGTGATCCATTCTTACGCTCACCTTCTCCCATTATTCCCGTTAGTTCCCCCTAAGCTTCATTAGGGTTAAAAGGCCAGCTTTCCTTTGCATTTGTGGTGGTGGGATAGTGATAGTGCGCACACCGAGGAGACTCCACCTCGGCCTCATCGACCCCACTGGCAGCCTCGGCAGAAGGTTTGGGAGTTTGGGGGTTGCGCTCGAAGGTGGCTACGAGGTAAGGGTTCTTTCCTCAGAAAAGCTGGAGATCAGAGCTCACGGAGAAGATATCAAGACAATCGAAAGAACCATAGAGAAAATGAACGCTGCATTTGGGACGGGAGTAAACTACCTCGTTGAAGTCAGACGTGGAATTCCGAGGCACGTTGGCCTTGGCTCCACTACCCAGCTCAGCCTGGCCGTTGGAACTGCAGTGGCAAGGCTCAACGGGATTCAGGTCTCGATCGGGGAACTTGCTAGAGTCCTTGGAAGGGGTAAGAACAGCGGCGCTGGAATATACACCTTCGCCTACGGCGGCTTTGTGCTGGATGGCGGTGTCAAGAACTCCATCCCGCCGTTAGTACTCCGCGAGGACTTTCCAGAGGAGTGGGCTTTCCTCTTAGTAATCCCGAAGCTTAAGCGCGGCCCAGATGAGGAGGAGGAAAAGCCCGCGATGGAGTCCAGCTTTGGCAACGTTGAAGCGGCCAGAGAGATAAGCCACAGGGTTCTGCTCGGCCTTTTGCCAGCCCTCAAGGAGCGCAACATAAAGGCCTTTGGAGAACACCTGAGCATTATACAGAAGCTCGTGGGCAGACACTTTGCTGGATTCCAGGGCGGGGAGTTCAGGGAGGACATATCTCTGATAGTGGAGTTCCTCAATGAAAAGACGTATGGAGCAGGTCAGAGCAGCTGGGGACCGACGGTCTACGGCCTGATCCTTAAGTCCGAGTTCCAGAGACTCAGCAGTGGGGTTTTCGACTACCTAAAGGATCACGGGATAAAGGCCAGGATTGAACTGGGAGTTCCAAGGAACAGTGGGGCAGAGGTCGTGGAGGAGAACGCCTTCCTGAGCAGGATTATAAAAAGCGTTGCCGGTGGTCAGTGATGAGCCTGGAGCGTTTTGTGAAAATAAAGTACAGGACGAACGAGGAAAAAGCCGGCAAACTTATAGAAGGTCTTAAAGAGCTGGGTATCGAGTGCGCGAGGACTATCGAGGAGAGGGTAGACCTTCAGTTCGACGCCCTCAACCACCTCCACGAAAACCTGAACGACGATGAGACTTTCATCAAGCTGGTAATAGCCAACTCCATAGTCAGCTACCAGCTAAGCGGTAAGGGAGAGGACTGGTGGTGGGAATTCTCGAATTATTTCTCCCAAAACCCTCCAGGAGAGAGCATAGTTGGGGCATATTCCAAGTTTTTACCCTCATCGAGGACCAACCGCCGTCTCGTTGCCGGAAAGATCAAGAGGTTGGAAAAGCTCGAGCCGTTTCTAAACTCGCTGACGCTCCAGGAACTTAGGAGATACTACTTCGAGGATATGGTGGGACTGCGGAACGACATTGCAGAGGTCTTGGGCTCTCCAAAAACTGCAAAGACCGTGGTTTTCGCCGTCAAGATGTTTGGCTACGCGGGAAGAATAGCTTTTGGGGACTTCGTCCCGTACCCAATGGAGATAGACATTCCCGAGGACGTCAGAATAAAAGCTTACACAGAAAGGATAACTAATGAGCCGCCGGTGAGCTTCTGGAGAAAAGTCGCCGAAGAAACGGGAATTCCACCGCTCCATATAGACTCAATCCTGTGGCCAGTGCTTGGGGGGAAGCGGGAAGTAATGGAACGGCTGAAGAAGGTCTGCGAGAAGTGGGGGCAGGTTCTTGAGCTGGGCAACCTGTAAGAGTATTGCTCAGAAATGCCCAAAAGTGACAAAAGGGCAAAAAAGAAAGTTGTTGAGGGTTTTTCACTCCTTTTTCTCCTCTGGAGCCTTCGCTATTATCCTGGCATCAACGACAACGGCTCCCTTGCCCTTCTCGTAGACGAAAACCGGATTGAGGTCCATCTCCTTGATGTAGTCCCTGAGCTCGTCAACGAGCTGAGATACTTTAAGGAGCATGTCCACGATGGCGTCTATGTCAGCAGGCTCCTCACCTCGCGCTCCAGCAAGAATCGGATAGCCCTTGATCTCTGTTATCATCTTTCTTGCATCCTTCTCGGTTATCGGGATTATCCTGAAGGTCACGTCCTTGAGCACCTCGACGAAGATGCCGCCGAGACCGAACATTATCGCGTGGCCGAACTGCGGGTCTTCAGTGACACCGATGATGATTTCCCTTCCAGGCCTGAGCATCGGCGCTATGAGGACGCCGAGAATCTCGGCATCGGGGCGGTACTTCCTCGCGTTCTCGTGAATCTCCTCCCACTTCTGCTTCAGCTCCTCGGGGGACTTTATATTGAGCATGACGACCTTGGCGTCGCTCTTGTGGAGTATCTGAGGCGACATGAGCTTCATAGCAACCGGATATCCAATCTCTTCGGCGTACTCCAGTGCTTCATCAAGGGTCTTGGCAAGCTTTTCGTTTGGGACGGGCAGGCCGTAGGCCTTCAAGACCTGCTTGGCCTCGTACTCAACGAGCGCAGTCCTTCCGGACTTCAAAACACTCTCAATAACCTTAAGGGCCTCTTCTCTGGCGCTCATACTTCATTCCCCCTTAACCTTGCGGAGGTATTCCGCATACCTCACGAGGCCTGCCATGGCACGGACTCCCCTCTCAGGGGTCGGGTAAACGGGGACGCCCCTCTCCTCAAGCATCCTCGCGTAGCGGTCAGTCTTCCTTCCGCCCATTGCAACGGCAACTATCGGCTTGTCGCTTTTCTTCTGGTAGTCGGCGAGTATCTCGATGATCTTCTCCTCTTCGAGGAGCGGAACCTGGAAGAGGACGATGATGACTATGGCATCGACGTTCGGGTCCTTCGTGAAGGCCTCGATAGCTATCCTGTACCTCTCGGCATCAGTGTCGCCGACGACATCGGTCGGGTTCCCAGCTACCGCGTGCGGCGGAAAGTTCTCCTTGAGGAACTTTATGGTTTCGTCACTCAGCTCGGCCATTTTGAGGCCGAACCTTGCTACGGCATCGCTCGCCATAACGCCCGCTCCACCGCCGTCGGTGATTATGCCTATCCTGTCGCCCTTCGGGAGCTTGTGGCCAAGGGCTGCGAAGGCCTTAGCTAAGTCGAACATGTGCTCAAAGTCCTCAGCACGGATTATGCCCGTCTGCTTGAAGACGGCGTCGTAGATGGTGTCAGCTCCAGCGAGCGAGCCAGTGTGTGAAGAAGCGGCTTTAGCACCGTACTCCGTTCTCCCACTTTTCAGGGCTATGACAGGCTTAACTTTGGTTATCTTTCTGGCTGCATCCATGAACTTCCTTCCGTCCTTGACACCCTCGATGTAGAATGTCACAACCTTTATCTCGTCGTCGTGGATGAAGTACTCCATTAGATCGGCGTCGTCAACGTCTATCTTGTTGCCGTAGCTGACCATCTTTCCGATGCCAACATCCTCGCCGGCCGCCCAGTCGAGCATAGCAGCAGCAAAGGCTCCGCTCTGGCTGACGAAGGCTATTGGTCCGCTCTTTGGCCTGTCCATCTTCTCCTCGGGCAGGAAGACGGTATCAACACCCGTGTCTGGAACGTAAACGCCGACACAGTTGGGGCCGATGACCCTTATTCCGTTTGCCCTCGCTATCTCAAGTATCTCCTGCTCCATTCTCTTGCCTTCCTCGCCGAGCTCACCGAAGCCCCCGGTGATGATTATGACGGCCTTGATGCCCTTCTCAGCTATATCCCTCATTGTTGCTGGAACGAACTTGGCTGGAATCGCAATAACGGCCAGATCAGTGTCATCGGGGAGCTCTTTAACGTCGTGATAAACCTTATAGCCCTCTATCTCGTCGAGCTTGGGGTTAACGGGGTAGATCTTGCCCTTGAAAATTCCACGCTCCTTGTTCATTCTGAAGTTCTCAAAAATAACGTTTCCGACCTTTCCCTTCTTGTCGGTGGCGCCGATGATTGCGACTGCCTTCGGTTCGAAGAAGGGCTTGAGTTCTTCAACGATCTTTTCTGCCATTTCTATCCCTCCTGAGAAAGCAACTTTCGAGTAAAAATTCCGTGGAAATGTATAAAAATGTTGCGCAGAGAAAAATTCGAGCGCTGATGAATTTAAAAGTTCACCAGTGGACTGATTTTATGAAAAGAAGCCCCTTCCTCCCCTCTTCAAGCCCCTTGACTTCCAGAACCCATGGGACTTTTGGAAGCTTTTTGAGAATCCTTCCCCACGGAGCGTTTCCCTCGCCGGGTGTTAGATGCTCGTCAGAGTTGCCATGGTTATCGTGTATGTGAACGGCCACTATCCTGTCCCCAAAAAGCTTTAAAAAACCTTCAAAGTCTCTCGTTGTCGTGTTTAAGTGCCCTATGTCAAATGTGATCCCGATGTCTATGCCGTCCACGAGGAGAGCAAGTCTCTCGGGCATTTGTGCATCAAGGATTGGGAACTTCGGCATGTTCTCAACTCCAACTGGGACCCCATACTCAGTTGAAATCCTCGCCAAGGCCTTAAGAGACCCCCTATGAATCTCTATATACTCCTTTTGGTACTTCCTGCTCACTGGGGAGCAGTGGCCGGGATGGACGGTAACCGCTTTCACCCCCAGCTCCGAGGCAAGCCTTATCGTCTCTTCGAGGATTTTAAGGGAGGCTTTCCTTATTCTCTCGTTGAAGGAGGCTATGTTAAGGTCGCTGAAGGGGGCGTGGACCGTTACGTTAAGCCCAACGCTCTCAAGAACCTCCTTGAAGAGGGGCAGATTCTCCCTACTCAGGAAGTGGGGCCATTCGCTCACTATCTCCACTCCCTCGAAGCCAAGGGCTTTCACCTTCTCGGCCCATCGGGGGAAGGCATCCATCCTCTTCCCTGGATAAGCAGTCATGGAGAGACTTATCATGCTCCCACCATCAGCTTTGCCAATAATACAATGAAGAGCGTCCCCATAACGTCGGATATCGTAGTAACAGTCGGTATTGCCACATTGTCGGGATCAATATCAAAGCGATGGGCAATGTAAGCTACGATTATTCCTATAAGCATATTCACAAGAACCAGGAAGGGATAACCCAAAACAAATGGCCAGATAATCTCTCCCTGATGACCGATTAGACGGGTGACGTAGACGGCAATATAGTTCGTTAAGAAGCCGATTATGGGTGCGAGGAGAAGAAGACTGCCAACATCGAGATAAAAATCGTGAGTTTTCAGCGCCTTAACTCCTGAAAGGTTAAGCCTAGTGGAGGTAGTTGCAGCAGCTATCGAGGCGAAGTTGCCGACACTGTCGAGGACGGAAGGATAGATAACGCTAAGGATTATCACCTTGGATATCACATCGCTGAAGGACTCGAGGGTTGAACCGGAGAATATCTCGATAATCCCAAGGACTGTGAGAACCGTTGCAACCTCCTTAAAAGCCCTCCTATGCTCGCGAGTGTAGTGGGACTTCAGAAGCAGGACGGCAAAAAGAACCAGCATAACGGCAGTAAAGATGTAGAACAGCGAGGGATAATCTTCATAGAAGAAGATCAGGTAGATTAGACTGGGAATCGTGACTATATCTGCCACCGAAGTTATCAGGGGGGCAGCAATCATGTCAGGATCCGCTCCCCAACGGTACGGGAAGATAGTTATCAGGGCAGTGGCGTAGCCGAGCAGAAGGCCAATAATGAGAATAGAGGCTATAACTATGAGAAGAACCACAAGAGATGAACTCGAGAAACCAAGCTTTATCGCCCCAGCGACCCAGAGGACAAGGAGCGGTATCGTAGAACTTCCAATGGCCATGGAGATGTTGGTCGTAACTTCCTTGTCAAGGATCCCCCTGATTTTACCGAGGTGGAGTGCAGTCGTCATTCTGGATGCCATAGCACCAAAGACGTTCCCACGAAGGTCGCTGAGGCCGGGGAGAATCACAAGAAGGAGGGGATAACTCGTTGCTATCATTGAAAAGTGCTTACCGAGAACACCGCCACCGATGAAATCAAGGACTAAGCAGAGCAATAAAGCCGGAAACGTTACCAGAAACGTCTGCTTTAGCCTCTCGCGCCAGTCTCTCGTACCGACGCTTACTTCCACTGGCAACATCTTCATCACCTTCCACTCTGCTCACCCCCGGCTTTGTTTAGGATCATTTTTTATAAACATTGTGAGACGAAAAGTAAATAAGCACTTTTCCGTGACTTCTGAACGGAGGAGAGAGTCTATGGAAGAATGGGACGAGGTCGAGGTTCCCGATAATGTTAAAGACATCTTCGTCGAGATGAAGAACACCGCAGAGCTCATGGTTGATCTTGCCTATTCGGCGGCTCTCTTCAAAGAGAAGGAAATGGCGGAAGAAGTTCTCAAGCTGGAAGAATACTTGGATCTCCTTAACTACAACTTAACAGTCCGGGCGGTTCTATCGGCCAGAAACATCCGTGATGCTGAGAGGATAACTTCGATACTTCAAATGGCTAGGGCCATAGACGATATTTCGAACGCAGCTGCAGATCTTGCCAAGATGGTTCTGGAAGAGAAGATACACCCACTGATAACTGAGGTTATCCTCGAGAGCGAGGAGACGATAGGAAAGGTTGTTGTTTCTCCCGAGTCCGTTCTCGTTGGAAAAACTCTTGACGAGCTCGATCTTTCCACAAACACCGGAGTGTGGATAATCGCGATAAGGCGCGGGAAGCGCTGGATCTTCGATCCGGACGAAGACACAAAGATAATGCCGGGGGATATACTCATCGGCAGGGGGACGAGAACCGCTCTAGACTACCTGAAGGAGATAGCAAGAGGCAATATAAAGGTGATGCCGAATGAATGAATTCGAACAGATAAGGGGCTGTTTGGTTGAGATGAAGGATCTCTCCTCCCTTATGATTGACTTAGCGTTTTCTTCCGTCCTTTACAACAGCGAGGACATAGCGGAGGAGGTATACCTTCTCGAAGAGAAAATGGATGATCTGACAGTCTATGTAAAGAAGCTTGCCCTCCGCGCGGCGAAACACGAAGGCGACCCCGAAAGCCTCCTCAGCATAATCGACCTGGCCGACATAAACGAACGCATCAGCGATGCCGCTTATGCGATAGCCGACATAGTACTGAGGGACATCGAACCCCACCCGATCATCAGGAAGATAATGGAGGACACCGAGGAGGAGCTCGGAAGGGTCACTGTCAGGCCCGGTTCAGTCCTCATCGGCAAGACGCTCGCCCAGCTCAAGCTGCCGAGCAAGATTGGAACGAGGATTCTGGCGATAAAGAGGGGAGACCGCTACATCTACAACCCCGGAAAGGACGACAGGATTGAGGAAGGGGACGTTCTCATAGCGGTCAGCTCCGACATGAACAAGCTGAAGGAACTTGCAGGGGAAGAGATCGAGGAGGAGTAAAGATTCAGATGCCTCCCCTCTCCCGTACCTTTCTCCTCACGTTGGGGTCCCGGTCGGCTATGATCTTCAGCGCCTCCTCAAAGCTCATCCAATCGGGAACTTCCTCGTTGAGATAAATCCCCGTCCTCCCGATACTGTCCCTTCTCGTCAGGACGTGCACCCTCTCGGTAACAATATCAATGCTCACTCCGAGTATTTTGGCAACTTCCGGCTCTCTCCCGACGACTTCCCTCTCAATGTGTCCCCTATCCGTCGGTATTATGAGGATGAGCTTCTTGTTAACTCCAGGCACTCTCTCCTTCGTCTTGACACCCCAGATGTCGATTGCCCCGCCCCAGCGGTAGAACTCCAGCTCCCTGTCCGTTGGTTCAAGCAGGGGAAAGGTAACGCTCGTCTCCTCATCTATCTCAATGACGCCCTTTATCAGGTGCCAGGGCGTTGCCATGACGATTTTTCTCCGTCTCACAAGGCCTTCGAGGGCCAGCTCGATCAGGTAGCTTGGAACCTTGATCGGGATGAAGATGTCTATGTCACTGTCCTTTCTAACGTCTCCCCTCGCGACGCTTCCATAGAGGAGGGGGTCAAAGTCCTTCAGTCTCTCCATAATCTTTAGGGCCTTCTCGCGCTTTTCCCACAGGTAGCGCCAGCGTTTTGGGGAGTACACAACCTCCCGCTCGTCCCAGATTTTCACGACTTTTTCCCTTGGCATCAGTTCGTTCTCCGTCGCTTTCCTTATAAGCTAACCGATACTGTTTTATAGTACCGGATCAAGCCCACTCTGGTGAACAAAGATGCCGGTGGTCGCACACAACCTCACGAAAGTTGAGGTAGAAAAGCTCGCGGTAAGCATACCCACAGGTCAGATTCAGGTAAACTTGAGCCCAAAAATAGAGGATCTCAGGTTAGGGGAAGTAAGAACTCCAACTGGAAAGATAAACGGTGTTGAAGTGGTGTTCAGCTTTGAAGTGACTTATCAGCCCGAGATTGCGAGGGCTGTCATCAAGGGGATGTTAATGTACCTTCCCCCGAAGAAGGAAATGATTGATGAAATCCTGAACCTCTGGGAAGAGGAGAAAAAGGTAAACTCGGTGCTCTTTGTGGAAGTTACCAACTTCCTCACCAGCGAACTTTCGCCGCTCCTGATGATCATTTCCAAGGAGATGAGGCTCCCGTACCACATTCCGCTTCCGAGGGCACAGCTGAGGACTCAGTAATATCCCTCTGCCTCTAAAATCTTTTTGTTCAGCTCTTCAAGCTGCGAGTTCTTTTCAAGAATCTTGACCAGGAGCTCATAAGCCTGGGCCAGTCTTTTTCTGGACACGTAAAACTCCGCAATCTCGATGATGTCTAGAAGGTCGTAGAGCCTCTGATTGGCAATATAGGTCTTTAGCAGGGCCAGCCGTATCCTGATTTTCTGTTCAATGTTCGAACTGATGTTGAGGGCCTCTTTGTAGTTTTTAATTGCTTCATTGAACTTGTTTATTCCAATCAGGGCCTCAGCAAGCTCAATGAGCTTTTCCTGCGTCATTTTATCGTCTCCTGCGGCGCGATAGGAACTCGCTATCTGGTAGAGCATCCTAACGGCGTTTATCCCAACGAGCTTTGCCCTGCCCGTGTTCTCGCAGAGCATATAAGCATACTGGGCCTTAACAAGGTTCGTCGCAGTCCCGTCAAGATTACCCTCGGAGTACGAAAGCTTGCTGGCCTTTTCATAGTTCTTAGCGGCCGTTTCCATAATCTCAAGATAGTGAGAGTCGTGGCCAAATATGGCCCTGACATACTTAGCGAGCACATAAAACGCATCCGCAGCGGCTGAGAGGTCTCTATTTTCAACGAGATTCTCAGTGATTTCACCATAAATGTCGAGGAGTTTCCCAGCAACACGCTTTATGTCAGTCTCGCTTCCGACTATCTTGTAGTAGTGAAAAGCCGACTCATAGACCCTGGCTGCTATTTTAACGTCTCCAGAACTTTCAAACGAACTTCCCAGCTCCTCGTAGATGTTCCCAAACCTCGCACCGTACTTGGTCATGAACTTCGAGTCCCCTGTGATCGCAAATACCTCAAGAACGTTCAGGGTGTACTGGTCGAGAGTATCCAAGTCAACATCGGGCTTTGATATCTCCTCTTCAACAAGGTTTATGTAAAGGGATGCCGCCTTAAGCAGGTACGGCCTAGCTTTCTCGGGGGAAGCCTTTCTGGCGAGATATCTCCCGATGTACCTGAAAAGCCTCGCAGCGTCCTCGTAGTCCTTTCTCTCCTCATACCTCCGGGCAGCTCTGAGTATTAGCTTCAATCCCTCTTTAACCCTGCCGCTATCAACGTATTTAAACCCAATTTCCTCCATCTCTTCCGGGGAAGCACCTTCGGGTAAATCCAACTCTCTCACCCCAGATCGTTACATTGGTGACCATGCAGGTACTAAGGAAATGTCCATGGACTAATATTTAAGCGTTGCCTATGCTTTAACTATGTTGTAGCCGGCCGCTTTTCTCAGACGGTTCATCACCGCGAGCCCTACTCCCTTCTCCTCAATTCCCTCGGCTATTATCATGTCCACACCACGCTTGTCAAGCTCCCTGAGGGCCTTGAAGAGATTCCTGGCGACTTCTTCAGGGGTTTGCCCAAGGAAGTAGAACTCGTCAGCCTCCACTTCAAAAGTTGCCATCACACCAACGCGGTAGCCCTTTTTCCTGTACTCATATACCAGCTCACGGATTTTTCTTCTCCTGTTCTCTGGAGTTCCTTCAACAACCACCACACTCGCGTTTGGGGCATAGTGCTTGTACTTCATCCCCGGGGCCTTTGCGAGGTCTGCGTTCTTGCCCTTAACGGCGGGGTGTACCTTCACAGGCCCGATAACTTTCTCTATTTCCTCCAGAGGGATACCACCAGGCCTCAGGAGAAATGGGGGCTCTTCGGTGAGGTCAATGACCGCCGATTCAACACCGATCCACGTCTCTCCGCCGTCTATTATTCCCTCGATTTTTCCGTAGAAGTCGTCAATTACGTGCTCAGCCGAAGTTGGGCTGGGCTTTCCGCTTATGTTGGCCGAGGGAGCTGCCAGTGGAGTGCTTGCCCTTATGAGGGCAAGTGCTATCGGGTGGGCGGGCATCCTGACGGCGACAGTGTCGAGGCCGCCGGTTGTGACCAACGGTACTTCGTCGCGCTTTGGGAGGACGAGCGTGAGCGGTCCCGGCCAGAACCTCTCCGCGAGGATCTTTGCCTTCTCGGGAACCTCCCTGGCCACTTTCCCCAGGTCATCGAGGCTGGCTATGTGAATTATCAGAGGGTTATCCGCGGGTCTTCCTTTGGCCTCGAATATCCTCCTGACGGCCCTCTCGTTCAGGGCATCAGCGCCAAGACCGTAAACGGTCTCGGTCGGAAACGCCACGAGCTTCCCCTCAAGGATGAGCCTCGAGGCAACCTTTATCTTTCTCTCGTCCAGACCGTCTCGCATGTTGATAACTATCGTCACGTCCCTCACCTCGCCGGTGTTTGAGAAAACCGACAGTCATGACCGATAATTCTGAACGCCCTCTCGACTTCCGGTGAGAAAAGCTGGTTAAAAAGCTATCCCACGAGGGACGAGTACACCCGTTCAACTTCTTCTGCAACTTTTTCCCAGGAGTACTTCCCGGCAACGCGTTTTCCCGTTGAACCCATTTTTCTGGCTGTCTTCGGACTTTCCAGGAGTGCCCTAACTGCCTCCACGAGTTCATCAAAGCTGGTGAACGTTAGACCGTTCTTCCCATCCCTGATAAGCTCTGGAATTGCACTGACCCTCCTTCCAACCGCAGGGACTCCAAGAGAGTTTGCTTCGAGAACGACAAGACCGAATCCCTCTCTTTTGGAGGGCAGGATCAGTAGAAGGCTCTTGCTTAAAATCCCCCCAACATCCGTGCGGTAGCCGAGGAAGCGGACGTTCGGCGGAGCTTCTGCCTCAAGCTTTTTCCTGAGGGGGCCGTCACCCACAACTAGGAATTCAGTGTGGGAAAAGAACCTAGCGAGCTCTACAAACGTTTCCGGGGACTTATAGTCCCGGAGGGCGCCGATGAAAGTCACGTACTCTCTCTTCTCCATTTCAGGCTCATCAAACTCGGGAACCCCATTAGGAATTACTCTGACGTTTTTAGCCCCTAGAGCCCTTGCGAGCCTCGCCAAGTGGTGGCTGACAGCTATAACAGCGTCCGCCTTTCTCAGGCTTTTTGTGACGTAGAACCTGCCTAGAGGAGATTTGGGAGTGTTCTCAAGGTCGCTTCCGTGAGCTGTAACCACGAGGGGCAGGCCCGTCTTCTCCTTGGCCAGTGCACCGGAGAAGGATGTTGTTCCAGCAAAGTGGCAATGTACAACATCAAAATCGAACTCTCGGTGGAGCTGAGCTACCTTCCTCGCGCCCGCAAAGGCGAAAGTACTTCCCCTCAGGCCGTACACCGGCGGAACCCTGAGCTGATGGACAAACTCCCTCTCGAACTCCCTCACCTTGACGGGACCATAAGTGAGCACGCGAACTTCGTGGCGCTTTCTAAGTTCCCTAACAAGGTTGTCGAGATGCCTTGCAACACCTCCGCCGTGGGGAGGGTAGTGCCCTACCATTAGGATTCTCATGAGGGAAAGTTAAAGGTGAAGTTAAAAAGCGTTTGGGAACGTCTCCCTGAAGAGCCTCTCCGCGAACTCTCTGAGCGTTAGACCCTCTTCTCTGGCTATCTTCTCAAGGAGCTTCTGCGCCCTGCTGCCGTATTGGGCGGCCTTCTTCTCCCTCCCAGCTATCCACTCCGGAATTCCGAGCCTCAGGGCGAGCTTTCTGAGGATGACTTTCCGGGTTCCGTCCGCTATCTTCGCTTCGAGCGGCAGTTTAAGGGCAAAGCTCACAACCGGAAGGGCTAGGAAGGGATACCTTCCCTCAACTCCGTTCAGCATTGCTATCTTGTCGTCCCTTGCAAGGTTCCTCTCGGAGATGAGGGCTAACTCTTCCTCCATAAGCTCGGGCCTCTCAAGGTACTTCGCGTAGCCTCCGAAGAGCTCGTCCGCACCCTGCCCGCTGAGGAGAACGCGCGTACCGTCTGAAGAAGCTAGGGCTGATGCAAAGTAGAGCGGCAGTCCTATGGCGAGGTTCATCGGGTTGGGCTCTTCGATGGCATAAATTACCCTTTTTACGGCATCTCTGACGTCTTCGATGTCGAACGTTATTTCCCTCAGCTTCCAGCCAAAGTGGTCGGCCACTTTCCTTGCCCACTCTGTATCGGGGCTGTCCTCCGTTCCAGCAGTATACAGGACTACATCAGAGTATTGCGACGCTAAATAGGCAACCAGAGTGCTGTCCAGACCGCCGGAGAACAGAACTCCAGTTTTTCCGCTGACCCTGTTCCTCACAGCATATCTGAGGAGTTTTTCAACACCTCCGACGGGGTCTTTCCTTTCGCATTTTGCCTTGGATTTTAGATTCTCAAGGGAGAACAGCCTGGCCCGCCTCACCCCGTTCTTCTCAAGAACGACGAGCTCTCCCGGCTGGACGGGTTCAACTTCCTTCTCACCCACCGCCCAGAGGACTTTCTTCTCGCTTGCAAACAGGCCGTTACGTGAGAAGTAGAGCGGCCTGATTCCCATTGGATCCCTAAACAGGTAGATGCGCTCTCCGTCGGAGAATGCAACGGCATAGTCCCCCTCAAGCATCCAGAAGAGTCTTTTAACTATCTCGGGATAGCTCAGGTGTTCTTCCCCCAAAAACTCGATGAGCCTGAGTATAACCTCGCTGTCAACGTCGCTCTCAAACGAAACCCTTCTCCCTTCCAGATATTCTCTCAGTGCCGCGTGGTTGTATATCTCACCGTTGTGGACAAGGGCGAGATCATTTATGAATGGCTGGGTGAAGTTCTTTGAACCAGTCATGGCCAGCCTGCACTGGAGGAGGCCGATCCTCCCATCCGGAATCTCGCTCAGCTTTGAAAAGTCATCAGATTTGAGGACTCCCCCTTCGGTCCAGACTCCAAAGCTGTCAGGGCCCCTGTGCTTTCCGGCTATCGCCATCGTGATGAGCTTTTCCTTGAGGTTTCTGCCTATTCCCCCGGCGATGAGGCACATGAGCATCACCCTGGGCATTTAAAAGCCAGAAGAGATAAGCCTTCTCCCTTCCCACGTGGAAAAGTGTTCCAGCTTGTTTCTTCCCTTTTGAACAGCTGTTCAGGTCAGGTCGCCACAGGTGCAGTAGTGCTCATAGGCCACGGTTTCGAGGTCCTCGAAGCCCTCACCCGTCTTCGCCGAGAGGTAGAGAACCCTCGTGGGTGGTGCAAGCTCCGGGAGTGCTGAGCACAGCTTGTATGCCAGAAGCCCCTGAGTGGATGGTTCAAGCTTCAGCCTCGCCGTGAGGTAGTCTATGTCATCGAGGTACTTCCGTATTCCCCCGAGGTCTTTGACGGTGTCCACCTTGTTCAGGGCAGGTACTGTCGTTATTCCCAGCCTGAGGTCTATCATGAGGCCGAAGAACACCGCAAAGCAGAAGTCGGAGGGCTTCCTAAGCACTTCCGGTGAGAAGAGATAAACCCCGAGGGCATCTGGAAAGGCCTCCATCAGCTCGACCCCGAACTCGTGGAAGAGAAAAGTTTCCATCTGGCCGGGGGTGTCTATCAGGACGTAGTCGGACTCCTTTTCAAGTTCTCTGATCTTCTCAGCGTATTCCCCCGTGTATTCCGCCAAGATGTCGTAGCTCTTCACTATAGCCCCGTTCGGCCCGAGGCCTTCATCCATAAGGCTCCACGCCGTTACCTTCTCCCTGACGTCAAGGTTGGGAGTGTACGGCAGTCGCTTTACTCCAGTGTCCAGATTAACATAAGCTACTCTGTACCCGTTTTCGGATAGGTATTTCCCAAACTCTGCGGTTAAGGTCGTCTTTCCGCTCCCGGCGGTACCTATGAACGCCAGTATCATCCCATCACCCTTGCCTTGAAGCCCGCTATCCTGCTCACTTCCTCGGCCAGCTTCATAAACGCCCTAGCACCCTCTGAATCAGGAGCGTATTCAACAACCGGAACTCCCTCAAGCGTCGCCTCTCTGACCTTCGGGTCTTCGGGGATAACCACCAGCAAGGGAACTTCCATGACCTCCTCAGCTGCGTCGGGCGGTATATCGTTCTCGCTCCTTCCGTAGCGGTTGAGGACGAAGCCGAGAACAGCCAGCCCGGCCTTTCTGAGAACTATGCTCACCTTCATCGTGTCGGTTATGCACGATATCTCAGGGTTCGTGACCAGGATTACCTCCTCGCCGCTCATCATGGCGTTCATCGCGTCCATCTGCAGGCCCGCAGGGCAGTCAATCAGCACGAAGTCGTACTCCGATTTCAGCGGCTTTATCGTTGAGGGGAGCCTCCTCGGGTCTGCCTTAAGGACGTGCTCCCAGTCAACCGCCGCTGGAACCAGGTCAACGTTCTCATAGCTTGTTGAGTAGATAGCGTCTTTGATGTCAGCTTCCCCCGCAAGAACGTCGTGTATCGTGGTTTCGGCGTCGTCTATCCCCATGACAAGGCTGAGGTTTGCCATGGTAAGGTCGGCATCAATAGCGAGGACTTTGTAGCCCATCCCCCCGAGGGCCACTGAAAGGTTGGCCGTAGTGGTTGTTTTTCCAGTTCCACCCTTGCCGCTGGCTATCGAGATTAGATGACCCATGAGCGTCACCCCTATGTTTTCGCTTCCTTTCCCTTATGAACTTTAGGGCACGCTAACCTTTATGAAGCCTACGCTTCACTCTGGGTAGGTGAGAAAGATGAGGGTGCTGGTTCCGGATACGAGTGTTATAGTTGACGGCAGGCTCACGCAGTTCCTGTCAACCCTCGGCGAGAAGGTCAAGGTCGTTGTCCCCGAGGCAGTCGTTGCCGAGATAGAGCACCAGGCCAACGAGGGGAAGGCAATAGGCCACGTTGGTCTAGAGGAGTTAAAGAAGCTCCGCGAGATGGCCGACAGGGGCGAGATTCTCCTCGAGTTCTACGGCGAGAGGCCCGACCTCTGGCAGATAAGACGTGCTAGGGCCGGCGAGATTGACAACATGGTCAGAGAGGTAGCTCAGACCCTCAGCGCGACCCTCATAACTGGCGACCAGGTTCAGAGGGACATAGCGATAGCCAAGGGCATAGACGTGATATACCTGACCACCAAGAAGGAAGTAAGACACCGCCTCGAGGACTTCTTCGACGAAACGACGATGAGCGTCCACCTAAAGGCAGGAATAAGACCGCTCGCGAAGAAGGGAAGGCCCGGCGAGTGGAGGCTTGTTCCGATCAGGGATGAACCGCTCACCGATGTGGAGCTTGAGGAGATAGCAGATGACATCGTCGAGAGGGCAAGGCGCGACCCGGAGAGCTTCATAGAGCTTGACGAGCCGGGAGCAACTGTGGTTCAGCTCAGGAACTACCGTATCGTCATAGCTAAACCTCCGTTCTCGGACAGGATAGAGATAACCGCGGTCAGACCTATAACCAAGCTCTCAATAGAGGACTACGAGCTGAGCGAGAAGCTTTTGGAAAGGCTCAGGGACAAGGCCGCTGGAATACTCATAGCCGGTGCCCCCGGTGAGGGTAAGACGACCTTCGCCCAGGCTCTAGCTGAGTGGTACGCGAGTATGGGTAGGATAGTCAAGACTATGGAGAAGCCCAGAGACCTTCAGGTCAGCGAAGAGATAACGCAGTACACAGCCTTGAAGGGGAGCATGGAGCTTACCGGGGACATACTTCTCCTCGTGAGGCCGGACTACACGATATTCGACGAGATGAGGAAGACCAGCGACTTCAAGATATACTCCGACCTCAGGCTGGCTGGGGTTGGGATGATAGGCGTCGTCCATGCGACGAAGCCGATAGACGCCATCCAGCGCTTCATCGGAAGGGTCGAGCTTGGAATGATACCGCAGATAGTAGATACGGTGATCTTCATCAAGGCCGGAAGGGTCGCCAAGGTCCTGACCCTTGAGTATCTCGTTAAAGTGCCGAGTGGAATGAAGGAAGAAGACCTCGCGAGGCCGGTTATAGAGGTTCGCGACTTCGAGACGGGCGAGCTTGAGTACGAGATCTACACCTACGGCGAGGAGGTAAGCGTAGTTCCCGTCAAGAAAGAGGAGAAAGCCCCCGCGCTCAAGCTGGCAGAGAAGAGGCTCAAGCAGGAGATAAAGAAGTTCCTGCCCGATGTCAACGCCGAGGTCGAGATAGTCAGCCCCCACAAGGCGGTGATCTACGCCGACGAGTTCGACATCCCTTCGATAATTGGCAAGAAGGGCAAAAGGATAACCGAACTTGAGAAGAGGATAGGCATAAGCATCGACGTCAAGAGCTTCGCCGAGAGGGAAGAGCTCAAGCCAAAGGAGAAGATCCCCGTTGAAGTCGAGGAGAAAAAGAAGACAATTGTCCTCAGGGTATCGCCGGAGTACGCCAAAAAGCCGCTCAAGTTCTACGGCGGCGAGCAGTACGTCTTCACGGCCACTCCGAGCAGGAAAGGCCTCGTCAAGGTCAGCAAGAGCACACCGATAGGCAAGGAGCTGAAGAGGCTCCTCGATGCGGGGATACCGATATGGGCGAGCACCTGAGAAGGGCAGGCTTTTAAACTCTCCTCTTCTATTTTCCCCGGTGGTGAAGATGAAGTACCAGATAGTCGTGACCCCCGAGACCTTCCACCGCTTTGACAAGCACAACCTCGAGCACATATGCCCTCCCATCGTTATAGAAGCGAGGAGCTACGATGTGGCTGTGGAGGTAGCAAACGGCATTCACAAGGTAGTTCTTGCGAGGTTCAAGGCGAGCGTTGAAGAGTCTCAGGGCGAGGAATGTGAGGTTCTCTACCGGAAATACGCGGTTGAAAAGGACGGAAGAAAGGGCATCCTCCACGTCAGGCTGAGGGACATTGAAAAATGCCCGCCGATAAACGGAAACAGCTGTTCAATCCTCGAGTTCGACAGAGACATCGAGTGCATAATCAAGGAGATAGAGGAGTGCCTCGCTTAGGCTCGGTTGCGAGGGTACTCATCACGGGTCAGCTAGCGAAATTGTCGTCATCGCCCGGAGACCTTAGGGCGGTTTCCTTTTAACTCTTGGGGGGTGAAGGCTTGCTAGTTCTAGCCTCAGCATCGCCGAGGAGGAGGGAGATACTTTCGAGGTTCATAAGAGAGTTCCAGATAGTTCCGAGCAATGCCAGCGAGGAGTGTTCCATAGCCGACCTGAGAGAGCACGCCCTTGAGCTCGCGAGGAGAAAGGCGAGGGAAGTTTACGAGAGGCTTGGCAAGAAGGCGACTGTGATAGGGGCCGATACCGTCGTCAGCATAGACGGGAAAATACTCGGCAAGCCGGGGAGTGAGGAAGAAGCCTATCAGATGTTAAAAACCCTAAGCGGGAGGGTTCACCTGGTGACGACGGGCTACTGCATCATCCACCGCGGAGAGGAGCACTGCGGTGCCGTCGTCACGGAAGTGAAGTTCAGGGAGCTGGACGATGACCTTATATGGGCTTACATCAGGACTGGGGAGCCAATGGACAAGGCCGGAGCCTACGGGATACAGGGGAAGGGTGGACTATTCGTCGAGTGGATGCGGGGGGACTACTACAACGTCGTGGGTTTTCCCATCGAGATAATCTGGAAGCTCAGGGAGCTGGGTTTTGACGTTCTATCACGCTGAAAGGGCTTTGATTTGTGTAGGGCTTCTTTTCCTGATTTTGTTTTGGAATTAAACCCTTAATGGGTGTCTGGAAGTCTTTAGCAACATTTAGTTATTATTAAACAAAGGGTTACGTATTCCCCTAATTCTTGTAACGAAATTTTTTCGGAATTCTGAATGGGGGGCATTTCAAGGCTCTTTTAGTACCTGTTCTCAATTAAATATGATATTTTTGGAAAAAACTGCTTGAAAACTGGCCAAGTTCTTCTTAAGACCCTAAAAACGCTCGGGAAATCTTCTGAACATTGTTGTGTATCAAGCTGATGGGAAAAGCACGACCCTGCTTTGGCCCGAAAGTGCCGTTAAAATTCCCGAATCTGAGGCCTAGAGAATCTTTTCAGAGTGCCCCTTGCGGAAAAGCTTATAAGATTCGAGCGTTCTTAGTAGTTTGTAAGGCAAAAGAAGGAAAAACCGCCCTGTTGCAATAAGACTCTAGGAGAATTGAAAGAGGTGGAGGTAGATTAAGCCCGCCCTACTAAAGTTCGTTGCAATAAGACTCTAGGAGAATCAAAAACCTAAAAACGGGAGAAAGGAAGGCATCAGAACAGCCACTGATTCTCGATACACTCGTCACACGGCGGCTTCTCGCCTGCGATGGCCTTGAACTTCTTGTAGATACACTCCGGAAGGCCTAGCGGACAGCGGTCGGGATACTGACCCGGCCTGACCTTCGTCGGATCGAGCTTGATCTTTATGTAAGCCTCGTACTCCTCGACCTTCTTCCACGGGAGTATCTTAGCTCCGTAGATGACCAGATCGTCAGCTATCTTTGCGTAGTCGCCGACGACGGCGTTCTCCTTGATGATTACGTTCTTACCAACGACGACGCCCTCGCCGAGGATGGTGTCCTTCAGCTCGGCACGCTCTTTGATAATGTCGCTGCCAATAAGTATCGAGCGCTTAAAGTAGGCCTTGTCCTCCACGATTGTATTCGGGCCGATGTATGTGTAGGCCTTTATCTTGACACCGTGGCCGATCTTCGCTCCCTCGTCGATGTAAACCGGGCCCTGAATTTCAACGTCCTCTGGGACTTCAGCACCTTCCCTGATGGTAATGTAGCCATTGTCCCTCGCTATCTCGTCCATGGCTATCTGGTGGGCGTAGAAGAGGTCGTCAGGTGTTCCAAGGTCAACCCAGTATGCATCCCTGGGCATCCTGTATGCGTAAACCTCGCCCCTGGCCACGAACTTGGGAAGGACTTCCCTCTCGAAGTAGACCTCCTTGCCCTTCGGGATCTCCTCAAGGACTTTCTTGTTCACGACGTAGATTCCAGCGTCCACGAGGTTCGTCTTCGGCCTGTGGGGCTTCTCCTCGAAGTGAACAACTTTTCCGTTCTCGTCAGTCTCGACGACACCAAAGCGCTCCGGGTCGTAGACCTTGGTTACCGCGACCGTTATCAGCCCGTCGTTGTTCTTGTGGGCCTCTATCAGCTCCCTGAAGTTGAAGTTGGTGAACACGTCACCATAGATAACCAGGAAATCGTCGCTAACGTATTCCTCCACGTTCTTGAGCGCTCCCCCGGTCTCAAGGGGCATCGGGTCGTTTACGAAGCGGATACCCTTTGGATAATCGGCCATCTTCTCGTCTATGAACTCTCTGATCTCGCCGCGCATGTAGTGGACTGAGAGAATGACCTCATCGATCTCGGGTATCTTCTCAATGTTCTCGAGGAGGTACTGGAGGTTCGGCTTTCCGAGGACTGGAACCATCGGCTTCGGCCTCGTTGAAGAAATCGGCCTGAGGCGGGTTCCAAAACCACCCGCAAGAATAACTGCCTTCATGAGCATCACCAGTATAAACTTCACAGGGAGGCTTATATATTTTACGGCCGTAAAATATATCCCTCGCAGTGAACAATAGCCTGCAGGCCTACTTCTCCAGAGAGAAGGCCTTCTCGGTCAGTTTGAACGCTCTAGCTCCGGTGGGTCTCAAACACGAACCGTAGCAGACCTTCTTCAAAGGACAGGTCTCGCAAGCCTTTGAGCCGAACTCCACTTTCTCAACGTACCCGAGACTCTCAAGGATCTTTATGATGTCCTCCACCTCGTTAACGGAGATTCCGAGCTTCTCAGCGATTTCACGCTCGTTCGTGACACCAGCTTTTATCAGCTCCAGAACGTCTTCAAGCTTTCCCATGTGATCACCTCACGTTTAGAGGGGTAAAAGAAAGTCAGGAGAGGCCCAGAGCAATGCCCGCATGCCATATTAGAATGCCCACGATGGAAGCCACCGCTATCATGTAAATCGTGGTGAATAGCGCCCACTTCCAGTTGCTCTCGGCCCTTATGGCGCCGATGGTTGCTATGCACGGGATGTAGAGGGTCGTGACGACGGCGAGAACGTAGGCCTGGAGTGCCGTCATCGCGATTTTTATTGCCTCCGTAGTTCCATATATGACGCCGTAGGTTGAGATAACGTTTTCCTTGGCTATGATTCCAAAGAGCAGGCTCACTGCTGCCTTCCAGTCAAGGCCCATCAGCCTCATGTAGGGCTCAAAGAAGTGGCCAAGCCTCTCCGCGTAGCTCTTTCCGCTTCCTATGGGAACTGGGTAGTTGCTGAGATACCAGATGAGTATTGCACCAAGGAGTATCACCGTTCCGGCTTTCTTCACGAACTCCTTGCTCCTCTCCCAGGAGTGAATTATCACCGTCTTCCAGCTCGGGATGAGGTACTCGGGGAGCTCAATGACGAAAGGACTTTCCTCGCCCTTAACCACGAAGTGACTGACGAGCCAGGCCGAAAGCAGAGCAACAGCTATCGCTATCAGATAGACGCTCAAGGCCACGAGCGCGTGGTTGGAACTGAAGAAAGTCCCGGCTAGGAAGCTTATCACGCTCAGGCGGGCAGAACAGGGGATGAACGGGTTCACGAACATTGCAACCAGCCTGTCCCTTTCATCCTCAAGCGTCCTAGTTGACATCACCGCCGGGACATTGCAGCCGAGGCCGAGGATCAGCGGTATCACGGCCTTTCCAGGGAGGCCGAACTTCCTCATGATGCCCTCCATCAGCACCGCTACCCTGGCCATGTAGCCAACGTCTTCTAGTATAGATAGGGCAAAGAACAGGAGGAAAACCAGCGGGAAGAAGCTGAGCACCGACCCCACGCCACCGATTATGCCGTCAACTACCAGGCCCCTGAGAGTCTCGTTTGCTATGTGGGGGGCAAGCCACTGTCCGAAGGAGTCAAAAAGGTCGCCTAACCACTCCTGGAGGGGTAAACCAAGGGCAAAGACGAACTTAAAGACCCCGTAGAAGACTATGGCAAGTGCTATGAAGCCGTAAACGGGGTGTATTAAGATTTTGTCAAGCTGGTCTGTCAGGCTTTCTCCGCCTCCACCGGTGGCAGTATAGCTCATGAACTCGTGGGTGAGCCTGTCTATGAACTCGTACTTCTGACTGGCTATGATTAAATCCATCGCCCTGCCGTAGCGCGCCTCCGCCTCACCTATGTGGGTCATTATCTCCTTCAGATTCTCCTCACCAATGTGCCTGAGGACGAGCTTCATGACCTCGTCATCACGCTGGAGAAGCTTTATGGCGAGCCAGCGAAGAGGATAGCGCTTTTCAAGCTCAGTATCCTTGAGACAGCCGATTATGTGCTCTATCTCTCGCTCCACCTCTGGATCGTACCTTGGAACAACTGGATTCGTTTTTATCGTCCCGTTGGCCATCTCGTATATCTCCTCCTTCAGCTCCTTGACACCTATGCCTTCCTTGGCGCTCATCGCTACGACCGGAACTCCGAGCGCCTTTGACATCTTCACCGGGTCTATCCGTATCCCTTTTTTCTCGGCCAGGTCGATCTTATTGAGGGCTATGATAACGTTCTTAAGACCCATCTCAAATATCTCCATTGTGAGGAGGAGGTTCCTTAGGGGGGCGGTCGCATCAACAACGTTCACGACAACGTCGGGGTTCCCGTTAAGGAGAAAGTTCCTCGCAACAAGTTCGTCAATAGAATGGGCCGTTAGGGAATACGTACCAGGCAAGTCAACCACTAGAAACTTTTCACCTTTATACTCGAAAACACCCTCCTTTTTCTCGACCGTAACGCCGGGCCAGTTGCCGACGTGCTGTCTCATCCCAGTCAGGTCGTTAAAAATCGTTGTTTTGCCAACGTTTGGATTACCTGCGAGAGCGACAACCTTCATTGCCATTTTAACCACCCGAGAAAACCTAAAGCTTCCTTACAAGGATTCTCGAGGCCATACCCCATCCTACGGCAAACCGAGTTCCGCTAATATTGACAATAACTGGACCCGGGTTGTAAGCTTCGATGACCTGGACTATTGCACCGGGCGTTATTCCCATTCCAAGTAGTCTGTTCCGAAACCCCGGACCGCCTTGGATGTTAACGACGATCCCCCTCTCCCCCGGCTTTAGCGAACTCAATGGAACGATCATGAGCATCACCGTTAGGTTTTCCTAATCCCAATTCAAGTCTCTCGATGTCCTTAAAAGCCTTTGGTGAGCCTAACAAAACTCAGCGGTTCGAAGAGGAGAGTGGAGAAGTTCAAAAAGTGCACTAGCTATACTATGCACTGCAGATAAAAAGGGCTCTACTCATGAAAAATGAAAAATCCAAAGTCTTATGTAGTCTGAAGTTGTAACCATTCTGCAATCAATCCACATAAGGTGGGAAGGAGGTATTAGCTATGGAAGAAGCACCAACTGAGGCATCACTAAAGAGGACTTCTCTCGGCCTTGATGAGAACGTCGAGGGACTGCTTGCATACCTGTTGTGGTGGGTTAGCGGGATAATACTCCTGCTCCTTGAGAAGGAAAGCGATCTCGTCCGTTTCCATGCTATGCAGTCAACGATAATCTTTCTTCCGCTGTGGATTGCCATCAAGATCTTCTCGTACATACCACTCCTCGGCTGGATTATCGCGGATCTCCTCGGTTTAATAGGCCTTATTGTCTGGATTGTCGGCATGGTCAAGGCCTACCAGGGGGAGCGCTACAAGTTCCCAATCGCGGGAGACCTGGCAGAACAGTGGCTCGGCAAGGTGGAGGTCTGAAGATTTTTAACGCCCTTTTCAAACTTTCTTTATGCTCGCGGAAGTCATAGAAGACACAAGAAGATTTGCCGAAAAAAGGGGTCTTTTCGAAAAACAGATTCTTATGCTGTTCTCTGGGGGAAAAGACAGTTCTCTAGCCCTCCACATCCTAAAAGAAGCGGGCCTCGAAGTCTCGGCTCTCACCTTCTTCCACCGCTGGAGCTGGAAAGAAACCCTAAGATGGGCGATGAAATTCACCAAGAAGCTCGGCGTCGAGCACTACCTCGTGGACGTAACAGAGGGCCTCCTCCGCGAGGCTGCCGGCAGAAAAGGGCCGGTCTGCATCAACTGCAAGAAGGTGATGCTCTGGAATGCCAAGTGGTTCGCCCTCAACAACGGCTTCGACGTTTTAGCCAAAGGCGATAATGCGAACGACAAGATAATCGGCGCCCTCCTCGACCAGTGCGAGGGGGACATCCAGCTCTGCGAGATCCCGAGAATTGGTATCCCGTTCTTCCGCCCTCTGATAAAGTATCCCGCCGACGTCGTTGAGAGACTCGCAGAAGAAGCAGGGATAAGGCCCTACCGCATGTATGAGCACGCGAGGCGGAGACAGTGGAGAGAGGGCTGTCCGCTCCAGTACATAGACAAGGAACAAATAGTAACTCCCCAACTCATGGATTTAGCCTACAAGGTGAACTATGAAGTGAGCAAGGTAGCGAGGAGGAGAAAGGTCAGGGTGAGCGTTCGCGTCCCGAGCTTCGAGATAATGTGCTGGGACTGCGACGAGGAGACGCTGGAGGAGGTCAGGTCGATAATCAGGCGCTTTGGAGGGAACGTTGGTGCTCCCGCTAGGAAAGCTGAGAAATGATCTCCTTCGCGAGGTCGTCTTTCCCAATCTTGGAGTGGAAGATAGTAAGGTAATCCACGGGCCGAGAGAGGGATTTGACTCGGCTGTTCTTGAATACAACGATGACCACTACCTCGTGGTCGCCACCGACCCCATACTCGGCGTTCCAGAGGAGACCTTCGGCTTTTTCGCCTACCACTTTGCTTCAAGTGATGTGGCGGTTTTCGGGGCAAGGCCGAGGTGGCTCGTCGTTGACCTCCTCTTCCCCGAAGGGACTTCGAGGGAATTCCTTGAGGCAACGATGAAAGACCTAAACGCGGAATGCCATAAGTACGGCTCGACAATAATCGGCGGCCACACCGGTGTTTATCCGAGCATCTCCGAGCCAACGGCGACAACGACGGCGATGGGGATAGTTAGGAAAAGCCAGCTGAAACTTCCCCTCGCCAAGCCCGGGGACAGAATAGTAGTAACCGCCAAGGTCGGCCTCGAATTTGCGGTTTCGGCGGCCTATTTCAGGGCTGATGAACTCTCAAAAGTTCTTAGTAAGAAAGAGCTCATGAGGCTCAAGCGCTCCTTCTATTTCGAAACTGTTGTTCCTGACGCACTAATCGCTAAACCCTTCGTGAGGGGCATGCACGACGCAACGGAGGGCGGTTTAACGGCCCTCCACGAGATAGCGGACAACTCTGGAGTTGGCTTCAGAGTCCACCCGGAAAAGCTCCACATTGACCCGCTCGTGAAGAAGGTGCTGGAGTTCTATGACCTTGAACCCTGGAGCGTCTCCTCAACGGGGACGCTGATAGCCATAACGCCTCCAGAAAAAGTTAATTCCCTAATTACAGAATTACTTAAAAATGGAATTCTAGCATTTGAGCTGGGCGAGTTCACGGAAGAGAAGGACAGGGTTCTGGTTGAAGGAAACGAAGAAAGACCGTTCCCAGAGTTTACAGAAGATCCCTACACCATGCTATACAAGAGAAGGGGGAGAAATTGAGCTACTTCACCCTGAACCTCAGCAGTGCCGCAAGCCCACCCAAGGCCTTCAGCTTTTCTCCCCCTTCGTGCTCCGAGCTGACCACAACTACCTCTCCGCGGGAGTACCTCACAGCGTCCATCAGCTCCTCGACCTTCTCTCTGAGTTCGCCCTTGAGGAGCTCGTCGAGGACCAACAGGGTCTCAACCGCGCCGTAGTTCACCGCTTCTTCGACTTCCTTAAGACCGTAGGCAACCAGCCCGTTGTTCCTGGCAATATTTTCAAGGACTTTCTCAACCAGCTGGACTTCCTTCGCCACGCGGTTTTCCTGATAGACCCTATCAACGACCCCGCGCTTTATGACCTCATAGATGCCCGTCCTTCCCGTGACGCTGGTGTCCTCTATAACGACCTTCTTAGCCAGCTCAGGGTACTTTTCCTTCAGGAACTTGTAGAAGTCCTCTTTCACAAAGCCCGGGCCTGCAACGATGGCCTTCTCGACGTTCTCTCGCTTCATCACTTCTTCCATCGTCTTCGCCACATCGTGGAAGAACTTCATCTCCTCGCTCTCTCTATCTGTGTTGTATCTCTTCCCGCCGAGGTTGTGGTGTATGCTGTTGAGTATCTCAACCCCGTACTCTCTCACGAGCGCCATATCGGCCTCGCCATCGTCAATAACCACTATCATTACGCGCGCCCTCTTTGAGGCCTTAACGGCCTCCCTGAGCCTCTCAATGTGGTGCTCCTTCCACCGCGGCTTCTGGATTGTCACGACGGTTCCCTGCTCTATCGCTATCGTGTGGTACTTGCCGAGCGGAACGTCCTCCCTGCTGGCGTAGACTATAGGGCCAGTAACGCGCACCTGGTTGGCGAACTTGTGGAAGTTTATCTTCTCCGCTTTAACGCCTAGGAAAACTGGGATAACCTCAACCTTCTCTGCCCTTAATGAATCAGCCCTCTGGGCCTGCTTCCTGAGGGTTTTGGCGTAGACGATGTCGCCGGGGTCTATTATGTGGTAGAGGTGCCAGAGGTCGTCAAGGGTTTCCGCCTTCACCTTGACCTTGCCTTCCTTGGGCTTCTCTTCGAGTATCTGCATTTTATCACCTCTCAAAGGTTGTCATAGACTCCTTCGCGCTTTCCTAAACGTACAACGTAAACGATCTTGGCCTCGTCGTCCACGGTGTATATTATCCTCCAGTCTCCAACGCGGACACGATAGAAAGGATGGCCTCTAAGCTTCTTGTATTGCATTGCCCAGGGATTCTCCTTCAGTTTAAAAAGAGCACTAACAATTCGCTTTCTATCTTCAGGAGGAGCTTTTTTTAGTGCTTTTTCACTTTTTCCACTCAGGATTAGTTCATAGCTCATTGAGGACGTCCTCCAGCCTCCTGCCGTGCTTCTTTGCGTCTTTAAGCTCTCTGTAAAGTTCTTCTATCTCTTTCTCATCAAGATCAAAGTAACCTGTGAAGTTATCGATTTTTGAGTTCAGGATCTTTAGCTCCTCCTTTATCTCCTTCAGTTCGCGAAGGATGAGCTTTTCAACACCTGCCTCCATAGGCTTTCCCCCGCTTCATAAAGAGAAAATCTGGTTAATAAACTTTCGCGAGGAGAAATGAGAAAATAGAAAGAACGCTCAGATCAGCTCCCTCTCCGTCTTCGTGAGCCTCTCGGCGCCGTTTTCGGTTATGACTATCGTGTCCTCTATCCTTACCCCACCGAACTTTGGGATGTAGATGCCAGGCTCGATGGTTATCACCATCCCCGGCTTGAGAACGGTCTCGTCGTTCTGGTTTATCCCGGGCCACTCGTGTATCTCAAGGCCGACACCGTGACCAGTCGAGTGGATGAAGTAGTCTCCATAGCCGTATTCCGCTATTACGTCCCTGACTATTGTGTCAAGCTCTTTGGCGGTTATCCCTGGCCTTGCCTCTTCGACGCCCTTCTTCTGTGCCTCAAGGACAATCTCGTAGATTTCCCTCTGCTTCTCGTTTGGCGAGCCGGCTACGACGGTCCTCGTTATGTCGGAGTGGTAGTGGTTGAAGAGTGCCCCCTCGTCGATGACAACGAGCTCTCCCCTCTCAATTCTCTTGTCGCTCGCTATTCCGTGCGGAAGTGCCGAGCGCCAGCCGCTTGCTATTATCGTGTCGAATGCCGTCTTTTCAGCCCCCTCCATCTTCATAACGTACTCCATCTTGGCCGCGACTTCCCTCTCCCTGACCCCCTCACGCACCTCTTCTATGGCGACGAGCATGGCCTTGTCCGCTATCTGACAGGCCCGCTTTATGACCTCGATCTCCTCGGGCGTCTTAACCATTCTCAGCTCCTTGATGACATCGTCAACGACGGCAAACTCCTCAACGCCAACCTTCTCCTTAAGGCTCTGGACGCTGGAGTAGCTCGTCCTTCCCTCGATGCCGAGCCTCTTGAGATTGAAGGCCTTCAATTTCTCGTACAGGTCAGCCCCTTTCTTGAAATACTCAACTGGGACTCTCGAGTTCTCCTTGG
This sequence comes from Thermococcus peptonophilus, assembly GCF_001592435.1. NCBI lineage: Archaea > Methanobacteriati > Methanobacteriota > Thermococci > Thermococcales > Thermococcaceae > Thermococcus > Thermococcus peptonophilus. Next base: position 63,515 of record NZ_CP014750.1, on the reverse strand, counting down.
CCTCTTCATACTCGAGCTGTGGGACGAGGAAGAGCTCCTCATCGGGAGTAACCAAGAGGTAGCCCCCCAGAACCGGGGCGGAACCGGTGAAGTAGAAGAGGTTAGGCTTGTACGTTATCAGAATTCCATCAAGTTCTTTCTCGGCTATAAACTCCTTCAGCCTCTCGATCCGCATTCTGACCACCAGTGATGACTCTCTCAGGAGAGATAAAACAGTTTCGGAAGGAATATAAACTCCAGTGTTTACTGTCAGCTAGGTGTCAGGAGTGGTCGTCTATCTCTTTGATTTCGATGGAACCCTTGTGGACAGCACCGGCGCCGTCGAGAAGGCCCTGCGGATAGCCATCGAGAAGACAATCCCTGCGGTGATAGAGAGCGACCTCTACGACGAGTACTATAAGGCGCTGTTCCTCTTTATAAAGGGCAAACTAACATACCAGCATCTCGGAGTCATCCACGAGCTCGTCGCTCAAGGTACAATACACGAGTACTACCGTCAAATGCCCAAGTACATCAAAGACTTTCCACACGCGAGGAGAGTCATCAGAACTCTAAGAAAGCGCGGGAGAACGGTTATCAGCTTCTCCGGCGAGCACACCTATCCAGGCGGCAAGGTAATATTCCTCAAGAGGACAAAGTGGTACGACGAGTTCGACGAGGTGATCACCTTTAAGAGCACCAAGGATATGCTCACGAAGTTTGAGACCCTTAGGGAACTTTATCCGGACGAACCATTTGTTTGGATCGACGACAGCCCCAGCAGGTTCACGTACATCCTCGATGAAAACACCCTGCTCGTCCAAAAGGCATCGCCCCATAAGAGCGACGTTGCCCTGCTCTTCGAGAGGCAGAATTTCCTGAAAATAAAGTCACTGAGAGAGGTGCTCGACATAGATGAGGGCCTCTCGGAGTTTCTGTGAGACTCGAAATTTTTAAAAACTGCCCGCTTAACCTATGAACGGCACCACACCTTAGCCAAGGGCTAAGGGGGTGGTGGTCGTGAGGAAGGCCGTCGTTCTGTCCTACGCTGGGTCCCACGAGCACAGGGATCCAAACAGAGTGATTCTCAAGCCGCTCGACGTCAACGACAGGGGCAACGCGGCGAGGCTCATCGGCAGGAGGGTTGTCTGGAGGACTCCAACTGGGAGGAAGCTCATCGGAAAGATCGTCAGGACTCACGGTACCCGCGGCGAGGTTAAGGCAGTCTTCAAGCCCGGCCTTCCGGGTCAGGCCCTTGGCGACTACGTTGAAATCCTCTGACGCAACTCCTTTAAGGCCCCTACCTTTTCTTTATCCGGTGAGAGAATGAAGCTTGTGGAGGTAAAGGAAGGTCTCGCGAGGATCCTCGTACCAAAGGCAGAGAGAATATACGATGCCCCCGTCTTTTACAATCCCATAATGTCCCTGAACAGAGATATAAGCGTTCTCGCGGTTAAGGTTCTTGGGCCGAAGGGGGTTCTAGATGCACTCTCCGCAACGGGAATCAGGGGCATACGCTACGCCCTTGAAACTCCCGCTGAGGAAGTATGGTTGAACGACATCAATGAGGAAGCCTACGGGCTTATGAAGAAGAACGTGGGCCTTAACATCGGGGGGGAGCTCTACGAAGAGGGTGACAGGTCGTACCTCTGGGGAGAGAAGATCGTCGTCATAAACAGGGGCGACGCCAACAGGCTGATGGCCGAGAACTTCAGGTACTTTGACTTCCTTGACCTCGATCCCTTTGGCTCGCCAGTAGAGTTCCTCGACACCGCCCTCAGGAGCGTAAGGCGGAACGGCGTTCTGGCGGTAACTGCTACAGACACCGGCGTCCTGTGCGGCGCCTACAGGAACGCCTGCTTGAGGAAATACCTCGCGGAACCGATAAGGGGTCCCCTCTGCCACGAGGCGGGGCTCAGGATACTCATTGGAACCATCGTTAGGTACGCGGCCAAGTATGACTTGGGTGTTGGAGTCCTGTTGGCTTATCATCGAGACCACTATTTCCGGGTCTTTTTAAGACTGGAGAGCGGAGCGAAGAAGGCGGACAGAAGCGTTTCCCAGCTCGGCTACCTATGGGCCGACAAAAGTGGAAGGTTCGAGTACAGAAGAGGTTTTTTACCAGACAAACCAGGGGCGAGCGGCCCGCTCTGGCTCGGCCCATTGAAGGACGAAAGTTTCGTCGAGAAACTTATTGAATCTGCCAAAGACCACCCGCTCGCCCACAAGAAGACGCTGCCGTTCATCCAGCTCATCTCAGAAGAGCTCGACGTTCCCTTCCACTACGACACGCACACCCTAGCTAGAGCCTGCTCCCTGACTCCACCGAAGCTTGATGTCATAATCCAGCGCCTTAAAGATCTTGGATATAGTGCCACGAAGACCCACTTTTCCCCAACCTCTGTGAAAACTGACGCTCCCTTCAGAGTGGTTGCGGAGGTGATGAAGAATGTCCAGGCTGATTGAGCTCGCTGAGAAATTCTACAGGGACGAGTACACGGATTCAGTCCTCTACTCCAGGCTGGCTAAGGCGGAAAAGGACGAGAGAATCAAAGCAGAGTTCCAGAGGCTGGCCCAGATAGAGTCTGATCATGCTAGTTTTTGGTACGAGTTTCTCAAGAGACGGGGTATAAAACCGGAGAAGCCGAAGATAGGGCGCTTCCACTTCACATCGGTTTTCGTCCTCAGGAGAGTACTCGGTGCGGGGGCTGTGGCCTCTCTTCTCGAAATGGGCGAGAGGGACGCGGTAAAGAAGTACTACAGGTTTCTGACCGAGTACTCCTCAGAGATGAGCGAAGATGAAAGGGAGAAACTTAAGAGTGTCATCCTCGACGAGCTTGAGCACGAGAAGTTCTTCAGGGAAGAGGAGAAAACATTCCACACCGAGAACATCCGCGACCTGGTTTTGGGCATGAACGACGGCCTCGTCGAGATTCTCGGTGCAGTTACGGGCCTTTCGGCTGTCTATCCCAACAGGCCAGAACTCGTCGGCATAAGCGGCCTAATCGTCGGTGTCGCTGGCTCGCTCTCGATGGGGATAGGGGCGTTCATCTCAGTCCGTTCCCAGAGACAGGTCAACGAGGCTCTCAGGGAGAAGATGGAAGTCCTCTTCAGGGTCTCCCCAGAGAGGGCCAGGGAAGAGATAATGGAAAGGTTAATTGAAGGGGGCCTACCGAAGGAGATCGCGGAAAAAACCGCCGAAGAACTCGCCCAGAAGGGGGATGCGGTGATAAGTCTTCTTATCGGGGAGAACAATGAGAACGAAGTCCGGTCGGCCCTTTATACGGGTCTCTCCTATCTGCTCGGAGTGGCGTTTCCAGTAACACCCTACTTCCTGGCGTCGAGTTCCTTAACGGCCCTCCCGTTCTCAATCCTGCTCGCTGGTACAGTCCTTGGCCTCGTCGGCACGATGGTGGCACTACTATCGGGAATCTCCATCAGGAAGAAGGCCCTGGAGATGGTATCAACAGGCCTCGGGGCGGCGTTCCTAAGTTACCTCTTCGGAAGGCTGATGGAGGCAGTCTTTCACGTCTCGGCCCTTTAGAGGTAGGTGACCTCAACGCCGAGCTTTTCCGCCGTTTTCCCCTGTTTTTCATCGCTTGTAGCGAGCTTTCCATACTTTAGGGCCTGGGCTATGTAGAGGGCGTCGTAGACCGTTATCCTTTCCTCACACGCTATCTCCCGCGCTTGGGACAGGTATTCAAAAGGATTTTCGAGAAATAAAACACTTCTCATAAGGTCTAAGGCCTGGCTTCTTCTTTCAAACTCTTCTCGGTCTATGCGAGAGTACAACACGCAGTGCTTCCACAGGGCGTTTGACACTTCAACTAACGCATATTCCAGGGACGCAAGGTCGTTTCCCCTTATGAACTCCTCGATTCTCTCCCATCCAGGTTCTAAAAGGATGTACCTGGCAAGAGACGATGCGTCAATTACTATCACGGTCATCCCTCACGTACTTTCTTGCAGCCCCTTCATCCGCAGGAGTTCCACCAGAGAGGAGCCTGTGGATTTCGTCAAGTTTTTTCTGTTTTTCTGCCCTACGAACCCTCTCTTCAATGAACTTCCGTATCTCCTCGCTCCAGTTGATGTCAAGCTCCCTCATCTTCGCCTTGAGCTCGTCGGGAATACGCACACTTATAACCGCCATACGATCACCGTTTACACTTTTGTAATACAGTAATATAAACATTTTGGAGAAGAGCCAGAAAAGGAAAACTGCTCAGACCTTAACGTACTTCCACCTGCCTTTCTTGAATATCCACCAGTACATAACAGCGCTCGTGAACGTCTCAAGGGTCATCGCGAGCCAGGCCGCTATGACGCCCATCCCCTCTATCACGAAAGGCCCTACCGCAAGCCCAAACCCGAAGACGTAGGAAGGAACTATCCTGAAGAGGAGCTTGCTTATGGCTGTCACGTACATCGGGCTCTTCGTATCGCCGGCTCCCCTCAAAGCTCCGCTCAGGACGAAGACCCATCCGAGGGGGACTTCGCTCACCCCAACGATAAGGAGGTAAATGCTCGCCAGGTGGAGCACCTCATGGTAGTGCGGGTCGCTTGAAGACAGGAAGGGCATGACGAGGTAGCGCGGGAACGCTATGAGGATGACTGCCATCACGCCCATGAAGACGCTCACCATCTTCAGGGCCTCGTAAACAGTCCTTTCAGCCTCTTCTGGCTTTCCAGCACCGAGGTTCTGACCAACGAGGGCAGAGGAAGCGACGTTGAATCCAAAGGCGGGCATGTAGGCTATGCTCTCGACCCTGAGACCTATCTGGTGGGCAGCTAACGCCACATCCCCAAAGCGGGTGACTATGCTCATATAGAGGAAGTTGTAGAAGCTGAAGAGGCCGCGCTCCACCAATGTGGGGACGCCTATTCTGAGTATTCTGACGACCATCTCCGGATGGAAGCTCCAGCTTGGCCTGAACTTGAGGACGAGCTTTCCAGCCAGGAGAAGGTACAGGCCAATCAGAGATGAAGACGTGATCCCAATCCCCGAGGCCCAAGCAGCTCCCACGGCACCCATCCGCGGAAAGCCGAGCTTACCATAGATCAGGAGATAGTCAAAAGTGGCATTGACGACGTTCATGAAGATACCGAGCTTCATGGGAGTCTTCGTATCCCCCGCTCCCCTTAGAGCCGAAAAGAGCGTAAAACCGACGAACCTGATTGGATAGAACAAGAACACGACCTTAAGATAAGCGTAGGCCGTTCTGAGGAGTTCTCCCTTGGCACCCATAATCCAGAGAACTTCATCTCCGAAAAACCAACCGAAGAGCATAACTGGGATTCCGAGGAGGAAAGCAAGGTAGAGGCTCTGCTCTAGAACGAGTTCTGCCTGAGGATAATCCTTGGCACCAACAAAGCGGGCTATCAAGGCGAGAGTCCCAACAGAAACTGCCATCATTATGGGGAACATGAACCAGCTTACCTGTCCGCCGAGGCCGACGGCCGCTATCGCCAGTGCACTGACGTGACCGACCATTAGAGTGTCCACTAGGTTGAGCAGCGTCTGTGAGATGTTGCCAAGTATAGCAGGCCACGCCAGTGCCCATATTTTCCTCTGGGTCTCGTTGCGGAACATTAAGATGCGCCTCTAAACGAACAGAGAAACGTTTAGTTAATAAGGGTTGCGGTAGTGTTGCAGAACTACGTAAGTAGGTCAGAGAAAAGAAAAAGAGTTCAGTAGGAGAGGTTCCTCTTCTTCCTCCACTTGTGGGACCAGCTGTACTTCCTCATTCTCCTGCTCCTCCCGAAGCCGCAGGCGGCACAGTAGCCCTTCTTGACGTTGAAGGCCCTCCTACCGCAGCGCCTGCACCTTATATGAGTTGGAGTACGGTTCCTCTTGCCCTTCGGCGCAGTTCCGGCTCCCATGCTATCACCCCGCTAAGCTCTCACTCAAGCTCAACTGGGGAGATGGCCAGGACGTTGTCTCCCCTTATGACGATTTTACCGTACTTCTTAACGACCTCGCCGTCCTGGATGAGCTCGGCATCGGCGAGGACAACGTTAAGGTGGATGTCGTAACCGATGAGCTTACCCCTGAACTCGTTCCCCCTCTTCAGGAGCACGAGGACGTCCTTGTCAAGGGACTTGTGGATAACATCGAGTGGTCTTTCCGCCATTTTCACGCACCTCCAAATAATCAAAGCTCATAGCCTAAACGAGGGAAACGGTTTATAACTCTTTCCGTTCTTCTGGCCACACCCAACATTAAAGCTGGAGTTCTCGTCTCCAGAGGAAAGGGCTATAAATTGTATCACTCAAAGTGATTAAGGTGAAAGCATGAAAAAAGGTAGCCTGTTGCTAATTCTCCTGCTTCTGGCCTCAGTAGCAAGCGGCTGTATCTCAGAGAGCCATGAAAATCAACCGGCAACGACTTCGACAGTTCCACCGACGTCAATACCATCCTCCCAGTCTTCCACTTCTACGGCCTCTACCTCAACGTACGGCCCTTCCGAAAAAACAGAACTCGGACTGCCTTCGGTTAACTACACTCCCATCTACATCGGCATAGAGAAAGGCTGTCCCTCCGGAAGAGTCCCCGTAAAGTTCACATACAACCCCGGAAACAGGACCGTAAAGTCGGTCAGCCTCCGCGGGAGCTTCAATGACTGGGGAGAGTGGCCAATGGGGCTGAAGAACGGCACATGGAGGAAGACCGTCTGTCTCCGCCCTGGAAGGTACGAGTACAAATATTTCATCAACGGCCAGTGGGTCAAGGACATGTCCGACGACGGGACAGGAAAGCCCTATGACCCCGATGCCGATGCCTACGCACCCGATGGCTATGGCGGAAAGAACGCCGTGAGGGTAGTTGATGGCCATGAAGTGTTCTACGTCGAGTTCGATCCAAAGGACCCTGCCTATCTCAGCATCGCGGACAACAGAACCGTGGTCAGGTTTGAGGTTAAGAGGGACACGGTTGAGTCCGCGGTTCTTGTCACGGATCACGGAAACTACACGATGAGGCTCCAGCTCTGGTGGGACTCCAGCGAGATGTGGCGCGCTGAGATGCCGGTTGAACCTGCTGATTATTACATTCTCATAACTTCCTCTGACGGCGAGAAGTTTGCCGTCCTAGACACAAGTGAAACCCCGTTCTTCCACTTTGATGGCGTTGAGGGGTTCCCCCAGCTGGAGTGGGTGAGCAACGGGATAACCTACCAGATATTCCCTGACAGGTTCAACAACGGAAACAGGAGCAACGATGCCCTAGCTTTGGACCACGACGAGCTAATTCTGAACCAGGTCAATCCAGGGCAGCCAATCCTCTCCAACTGGAGCGACCCGATAACACCCCTCCACTGCTGCCACCAGTACTTCGGCGGCGACATAAAGGGAATAACGGAGAAGCTCGACTACCTTCAGAGCCTGGGCGTGACCATAATCTACCTCAACCCGATTTTCCTCTCAGGAAGCGCCCACGGCTACGACACCTACGACTACTACCGGCTCGACCCCAAGTTCGGGACCGAGGAGGAGCTGAGGGAGTTTCTCGACGAGGCCCATAGAAGGGGGATGAGGGTAATCTTCGACTTCGTGCCCAACCACTGCGGCATTGGGAATCCCGCCTTCCTCAACGTCTGGAAGAAGGGCAGCGAAAGCCCCAACTGGGACTGGTTTTTCGTCAAGAAGTGGCCCTTCAAGCTCGGCGATGGGAGCGCCTACGTCGGCTGGTGGGGTTTTGGGAGCCTCCCGAAGCTCAACACTGCCAACCCTGTGGTCAGGGAATACCTGATAGGAGCGGCCATCCACTGGATAGAGTTCGGCTTTGACGGCATAAGGGTTGACGTGCCGAACGAAGTCCTCGATCCGGAGACGTTCTTCCCGGAGCTGAGAAAGGCAGTCAAGGAGAAAAAGCCGGACGCATATCTTGTCGGAGAGATATGGACGCTCTCTCCGGAGTGGGTAAAAGGGGACCGCTTCGATTCGCTCATGAACTACGCCCTCGGAAGGGACATCCTCCTGAACTACGCCAAGGGCCTGCTCAGCGGGGGAAGTGCAATGAAAATGATGGGACGTTATTACGCTTCCTACGGTGAGAACGTAGTTGCGATGGGCTTCAACCTCGTTGATTCGCACGACACCTCGAGGGTTCTCACTGATCTCGGCGGCGGCAAACTGGGTGACACGCCGTCAAACGAGTCAATTCAGAGACTTAAGCTCCTCTCAACGCTCCTCTACACCCTGCCCGGGACTCCCGTCACCTTCCAGGGAGATGAGAGGGGACTGCTCGGAGAAAAGGGGCACTATGACGAACAGCGCTACCCGATACAGTGGGATGCTGTGAACGAAGACGTCCTGACCCACTACAGGGCATTGGCGGAGCTCAGAAAAAGAGTTCCTGCATTGAGGAGCAGCGCAATAAGGTTCTACACTGCCAAGGGGGGCGTCATGGCCTTCTTCAGGGGACACGACGACGAGGTTCTCGTCGTTGCCAACAGCTGGAAGAAGCCGGCTTCACTGGAGCTTCCTGAGGGAGAGTGGAAAGTAATCTGGCCTGAGAATTTCAGCCCGGAACCGCTTCATGGCACAGTTGAAGTGCCAGCCGTAGGTATCATCATCCTTGAGCGGGGTTGACCCCCGCTTCCGTTAATTTGTTTGGCACGCTGACAATGAGCATCCCAAAAGCTTTTTATGAACTGGCTTTACTCCAGTTTCAGGTGGTGAGTGATGGGAGAGAAGCCCGACAAGTACGAGATTCTCCAGGATTTGATGAGGAGGAGAGGTTTTGCCTGGGGGAGCTTTGAAATCTATGGCGGCTCACGCGGATTCTATGACTACGGACCGCTTGGAGCGACGATAAAGAGAAAGATAGAGAGAAAGATCAGAGAGGCCTTCCAGAGGGAGGGCTTCTTTGAAGTAGAGACACCCGATATAACGCCTGAGAAGGTGTTCATAGCAAGCGGTCACGTTGAAAAGTTCGTCGACCCGCTGGTAGAGTGCAAAAAGTGCGGGGCAAGGTTCAGGGCAGACCACCTGGTTGAGGAAGCCCTCGGAATAGACACCGAGGGAATGAGCGCGGAGCACCTCACCCAGCTCATCCGCGAGCACGACATCCGCTGTCCGGAGTGCGGCGGTGAGCTTTCTGACGTCTGGTACTTCAACCTCATGTTCGAGACGAAGATAGGCCCCTACGGCGACCAGAAGGGTTACCTCAGACCCGAGACTGCCCAGGGCATCTTCGTGAACTTCAAAAGGCTGAACGCCTTTGCGAGGAACAAACTTCCCTTTGGCGTCTTCCAGATAGGCAAAGCATACCGAAACGAGATTTCGCCAAGACAGGGTATGCTTCGCCTCAGGGAGTTCACGCAGGCAGAGGCGGAGATATTCTTCAACCCCAACGAGACAGCGCATCCGCACTTCGACGAGGTCAAGGACGAAGTCCTCAGGCTCTACCCGATAGAGCACCAGCTCAAGAAACTCGGTATGATCGAGATAACAGCAGAGGAAGCCGTAAAGAAGGGCTACATAATGAACACTCTCTTCGCCTACTACATGGTCATGGTCAAGAGGGTTCTCCTCGACATCGGCATTCCCGAGGACAAAATCCGCTTCAGGCAGCAGCTCCCCGAAGAGAGGGCGCACTATTCAAGAGATACATGGGACGCTGAGATACACAGCGAGCGCTTTGGCTGGGTGGAGTGCGTCGGGATAGCGAACAGGGGCGACTACGACCTGAGCAGGCACATGCGCGAGAGCGGCGCCGACTTAACGGTCCTCATCCACTACGACGAGCCGAAGATTGTGAAGAAGCTTGAAGTAAGCCTCAACATGAAGAGGGTCGGTCCTAAGCTGAAGAAGGACGCCAAGATGATAAACGAGCTGATCAAGGACTGGGACGAGGAGAAGAAGCGCGAGCTGGTTGAGCTCCTCGAAAAAGAAGGAAAAGTCACGATCGAGGGCTACGAGCTCGAGAGGGACGACTTCATAATCAGGGAGGTCGAGGAGAAGATAACCGGTGAGAAAATCGTCCCGCATGTCCTCGAGCCGAGCTTTGGTATAGACAGGCCATTCTACCTGCTCCTCGAGAACAGCCTTGTCATCGAAGAGGACAGGACTTACCTGAAGATCAAGAAGGACATGGCCCCAATCGAGGTAGCGGTTTTACCGCTCGTTGCCAAAGAGCCGCTCAAGAGCATAGCCTACGATATCTTCAGGACGCTCCAGAAGGAGGGCTTCATAGCCGTCTACGACGAAAAGGACACCATTGGAAGACGTTACATGCGCTATGACGAGATTGGTACGCCCTACTGCGTGACCGTTGACAACCAGACGCCGGAGGACGGAACCGTGACGATCAGAGACCGCGACACAAGGGAGCAGGTCAGGGTGAAGATTGAGGAGCTTCCAAAGAAGCTGAAGGAGCTGATTTTCGAGAACTGAACAAAGACAGGTGGTGGTTTCGTGCTTAAGTACGTGGGATACTTTGTAGTTGGCATTGTCATAGGCATCCTCGCCGCCATGTTCGGCCTCGGCGGTGGCTTCCTGATAGTCCCCACTCTCAACTTCCTGGGCGTTGAAATACACCACGCAGTAGGAACTTCCAGCGCAGCGGTCGTGTTCACTTCCCTGAGCTCGGCGATAGCCTACCACAGACAGAGGAGAATACACTACAAAGCGGGCCTCCTGCTGGCCTCAACGGCCGTTATCGGAGCTTACATCGGGGCCTGGGCCACGAGCTACATAAGTGCCGCCCAGCTCAAGGTTATCTTTGGCGTTGTCCTCTTCCTCGTGGCCATAAGGCTATACCGCAAAAAGAGCAGGGAGCCACATGAGGTTGACCTGAAGGAAATCAAGCTGGACTACAAAGTAGTCCCAATTGGCGGCTTCATAGCTGGGGTAGCCAGCGGCCTCCTCGGAATCGGCGGGGGAGCGATAAACGTGCCCTTCCTCACTTACATGGGGCTTCCTATCCACTACGCGGTCGCAACTTCGAGCTTTGCCATAGTCTTCACGGCCACGTCCGGAGCAATAAAACATTACATGCTGGGCAACGTTGAGGTTGAGTGGCTCGTCCTCCTCGTCCCGGGCCTGATAATCGGCGCCCAGCTCGGCGCGAAGATTGCCAAGAGGACTAAGGCCTCCCAGCTTACGAAGGCATTTGCCGTTGTGATGGCTTTTCTGGCGATAAGGATGATCCTCAAGGGGCTGGGCTATCCGGTCCCGTGAGCATTCTCTCCTTTTCTTCACATGTAAATTGTTGTCGCCACCTGTTTTCGTCGGCAAACTTTAAAACTCCCGCCCGAACTACGACCATGCTCTATGTGGAGATACTCGGAAACCTGCCCGAAATGGCACGGGACGAAGTGAAGGCAATGCTCGAACTCGGCGGTGGAGAGATTATCGGCCAGGACTACCTCTTCATCAAGGTCGATGCGGGTGAGAAAGCCTTCCCGTTTCTCGACAGGCTTGGATTAGCCCACGAGTACGGACTCCTTCTGGTTGAAGCTGATTCCATTGAAGAACTCCTCCAGAAGGCTGGAGAAGTGGAGTGGTCTATAGAGGGGGCTTTCAAAGTTGATACCGAGACTATGGCCAACTGCAGGCACGATGTCCTCGATCTGCCGAGGAAGCTCGGGGCTGTTATACACGCGAAGGGCTTCCGCGTGAACCTCTCAAGGCCGGACACTGTTGTCCGGGTTTACTGCGGCGAGAAGTTATACGCCGGGATAAGGCTGAGGTACTTCGACCCGAAGGACTTCGAAAGGAGGAAGGCCCACCACAGGCCCTTCTTCAGGCCGATTTCCCTCCACCCGAGGATCTCAAGGGCGCTCGTGAACCTGACGAAGGCAACGCAGGAAATCCTCGACCCCTTCATGGGGGCAGGTGGGATACTCATCGAGGCCGGTCTGCTGGGCCTGAAGGTTTACGGCGTGGACATAAGGCCGGAGATGGTGGAGGGAGCAGAAACCAATCTCAAGCACTACGGGGTGAGGGACTACACCCTCAAGCTTGGCGACGCGACAAGGCTGGAGGAGCTGTTCCCCGGCAAGAAATTTGAGGCAGTAGCAACCGACCCGCCCTACGGCACCGCCGCGACCTTAGCGGGGAGAAAGAGGGACGAGCTTTACAAAAAGGCCCTGAGGAGCATCTACGGCGTACTTGAGGACGGAGGGAGACTGGCGATAGCTTTCCCAGCTGACTTCGACGGGAAGGCGGAGGCCGAGGCGGTTGGGTTCAAGATGCTCGGAAGCTACTACCAGAGAGTCCACAAGAGCCTTGAGCGGTATTTTTATGTGTTCCAGAAGTAGCACCGGGAAGGGCAAGAATGGCTCTCGGGCTAACTTTTAAGCTTTAAAGCTCTGCTTGTCCTCAGATGAGTAATTAGGAGGAGATAAACGTCAACTTTGAAATTTTAAGGCCCAATATAGGAGATCAGCTTTTGTTTACCACGTCAGTGGTAATTTTTCGTAAAATGTATCCATCCGTAAGAAAAAGGCCAGAAGGCCCCAATGGTTCTGTTGGACAATTCTAGGGGAAGTTTAAATAGTCTGGAAGGCCTGAAACAAGATAGACAAGAATTTCAGACCGATATAGAGGTTTAAATCCATCTATTTCATTTTCGATTTTTTGGATAGGTAATAGAACCCAATTTGTGCATGAAATTGGGGTTAGAAAGTCTGTGAACGCTCCTCTAGTTTTGTGGCAAGTTTATAAGTGGAGTGCAGTGCTACAGGTTTCCGGAGAAAGTCTTAAATAGGAGTTGGAAATCACTTTATTTGTCAAATGAAGGAGGAAAGTGAAGGGTTTCCGTAGAACGTAGTCGTGTGGAAATCAAGGCCATCATGGGTGAGCTGGAGAAGTTGGGCAGGGCGTTTCCGTAGAACGTAGTCGTGTGGAAATGAGTATTCATTGCCTACAAACCGAGACCAGCGTGGAAGACAAGTTTCCGTAGAACGTAGTCGTGTGGAAATCTGACAAGTTCGAGGCGATGATTGGAGCTTATTTTGACCAGGTTTCCGTAGAACGTAGTCGTGTGGAAATGGCACAACCTCCTCCAGGTACTTCACTGCGTCCTTGCCGTTTCCGTAGAACGTAGTCGTGTGGAAATCTTCTCTCCGAGCGTTCTTGAAACGCTCCTCCTCGTCCGGTTTCCGTAGAACGTAGTCGTGTGGAAATACGGAGGAAGCCTTCACTCTCGTAGCCGAAGCTTGAGGTTTCCGTAGAACGTAGTCGTGTGGAAATCGAGCTTCCTCTTCGAGACCCACCTATCTAGGGCGCGTTTCCGTAGAACGTAGTCGTGTGGAAATAGCTGTCGAGAATGCTCGTATCTTTTGAATATATGAAGAGGTTTCCGTAGAACGTAGTCGTGTGGAAATAACAGGTTGATACACCTGCCTAAAGCACTCAGGGAACAGTTTCCGTAGAACGTAGTCGTGTGGAAATCAGCCTTAGATGCGACAAGAGCATTGTCGATGTAAATGTGTTTCCGTAGAACGTAGTCGTGTGGAAATCTGGCCTGAGGCTGGCCCACGTGGTTGAGCTCCTGAACGTTTCCGTAGAACGTAGTCGTGTGGAAATGCTTTCTTTTTTGTGAGTAATACGTTGAGAAGCCCCTTTCGGTTTCCGTAGAACGTAGTCGTGTGGAAATACGGGACAAATCCGAGCCTCGTGACGGGCAGAATCGGGGTTTCCGTAGAACGTAGTCGTGTGGAAATCCTCGGCAACCTGAGCACGCAGACCGTCACGGACGATGTTTCCGTAGAACGTAGTCGTGTGGAAATGTCGCTGTAAAGCCATCATTTGTTTTCACAGCTATTCTGGTTTCCGTAGAACGTAGTCGTGTGGAAATCGCCGTCGAGTTCAAACTCCGGGTACTGGAGAACACGTTTCCGTAGAACGTAGTCGTGTGGAAATTAGCCATCAAGGCCTGGCGCTTCGACTCAACAGGGGTTTCCGTAGAACGTAGTCGTGTGGAAATCATATGTTCTTCCGTTCACCTTAATGGCATAAACACCCTTGTTTCCGTAGAACGTAGTCGTGTGGAAATAGCTCCTTCCTCAGTTTTTCATTTTCAGCTTTCAGAGTTTCCGTAGAACGTAGTCGTGTGGAAATATTTTGGGAACCTTACGACGGTTGAGCACGCGGAAATTGTTTCCGTAGAACGTAGTCGTGTGGAAATCTCGAAGAAGTCCGGCCTGTACAGGAAAGAGGGCGACGTTTCCGTAGAACGTAGTCGTGTGGAAATCAATGTTCCTCGTTGGCTTTCAGAAGTTCCTGGAGAAGTTTCCGTAGAACGTAGTCGTGTGGAAATCCCACCTGATTTGGGGCATTGCTCTCATGATCTTCGGGTTTCCGTAGAACGTAGTCGTGTGGAAATACGAAAAACATGCAGCCAGCCCGAGGCCTACCAGTTTGAGTTTCCGTAGAACGTAGTCGTGTGGAAATACCCTCTCCTCGAGCTCCTTCACGCGGATCTGAAGACCCCTCACGTTTCCGTAGAACGTAGTCGTGTGGAAATGAACCAAATAGCCCCGTCTCTATGTCTTTCAGCTCGAGGGTTTCCGTAGAACGTAGTCGTGTGGAAATTAGAAGTGTTATTGCTGGCACACATCAAACCTGAAAAGTTTCCGTAGAACGTAGTCGTGTGGAAATCCGGGCCTTTCAACGGCCCGCCCGCGGGACCTTCCCCGGTTTCCGTAGAACGTAGTCGTGTGGAAATCCACGCTAATACTAACCTCGTCGCCCGCATTCTGAAGTTTCCGTAGAACGTAGTCGTGTGGAAATTCAGAGAGGAGCACATTCCCGTCGTCATCGCGGCTGGTTTCCGTAGAACGTAGTCGTGTGGAAATTTTTGAATTCTAGCAGAAGAGCCAGAAAAAGAAAGGGTAAGTTTCCGTAGAACGTAGTCGTGTGGAAATAACTTTTGCTTCCGTGTAATTATCCCGTTGCCGTTCTGTTTCCGTAGGACATAATCGTACGAATTCCAGCATCTAGTCTTCTCTCCCACAATGATAATATCCCAAATAGCTATTTGAAAGTAAAATTTATAAGCACGGATAACAAAGGATGTAATCGACAACTCGTGTTGTCTGGTGAAAATTATGAGACTAAAGTTAACACTAATATCCTTAAATAACGAGTTTTCGCGACCGAATAAGCACGCAGTCCAAGGCTTTATTTACCACATGCTGAAAGGAACTGAGTACGGGGAGAGACACGACCAGCCGAAGTTCAAGTTCTTCACGTTCTCTGACTTTTTCTTGGACAGGGAGGGGAGGCCGACTTTTATAGTTTCCTCCCCAGAGAGAGGCTTCATTAATGCCCTTCACTCGACCATCAAGGAAAGGGAGAGTATCCACATCGGGAAGAATGAGTACCAAGTTGCGGAGCTCAGAAAGTTCAGGCTCCCTCTTAGGAAAGCCTTCCAGACAGGCTCACCGGTTGTCATCTACAGGAACGCCAGCAAAAACGAGTACTTCAAGCTCCACGCCCATAGGGACCTGCGCTTTTTTCTCGATCGTCTTAAAGAGAACGCCGAGAAGAAGTACAACGCCTTCTATGGAGAGGAACTTTCCCTCGAAGGCCCGTTGTTTGATAGGATGATACCAAAAGTTAGACAGAATGGGAAGATAGACGTTTACGTGAAGGTCGTCAAGAACGGGGTTCCTTTTCCAGTCATCGGCTCCAACTGGGAGCTTCTCGAAAAGGAGCGCATAAAACCAGAGGAGAGGAAGTTCTACCGCTTCCTCATGGATGTCGGCCTTGGGGAAAAGAACAGTCTCGGCTTTGGCTTTGTTAATCCTATTTGGAGGTGAGTTGCCGGATGCTAGACGCATACCTCAAGAACGGCGAGCTCTTTCTCCGGGAGATGGGAATTGAGGAGATAACACCAGGGGTCATCAATGAAAACTATCTACTGCCAGTCTCGGAGATGACCAACGGCGCTCCCGTTGATTCAGAGCAAGACGCGATATCGGTTCTCCGAGCGTTCAAGTTTGAGCTTCCAAAAAGTGACAACAAAGTGAAGATCCATCAGAGCCTCACCAAATCAAAAAAGGGAGTATGTTCGCTTTGCGGGCAGAAGAAAGAGATAGTGAGTAATAAATCGTTCATTTTTCCCTTCGAGAGGAAGATAGATTCAATAGTATCGGACAATGGCAGATTACACTTCTGCATCGAGCATGCCTTCAAGCTCTACTCCGCGATGGCCTACCTCTACACCGTCCCGGTTGGAGGCTCAACGCTCCGCTTTTTCTTCGACGCCCCTGAACGCGATCTGAAGCGCTTCAAGAAAACCTTCAAGGACGACTTCTGGATGGAAAACTTCAAGGTCACGGCAGAGACAAGGGACGGAAAGAAAAGGTACTCCATAAGCGCCAAGCTGGCACTCAGCAGGTACCACCCGAACGAGGCCTTCTTTGCCGTTCTCCACGAGTTCGTCAAGTTCCTCAAGAACAGGAGGATGCTGAAGGAAACCGTTGAAGTTGGAAGAACCGTTAGGGCATACCTGGTTTACGGCTCGGGCCAGATATACAAAGAGAGAACGATAGAGGGCACGACCCTTGAGAGGCTCATCGGGTTCATTGATAGAGTTCAGGAAGCGGGGAAGGAGACGAACTGGGGAAAACGGCACCTCGAAAGGAGGGACTCCGGTGTGGTGCTCTTCTACGAGATGCTTGAGATACCGAGGGGAAAGGACAGGGCTAAGAACTTCCTTGAGCGGGAGGAGTTCATCTCAAGGCTCCTCTCGGGAAGGTTCGATTTCGTTCTTTTAAACGGGATTTTCATGGAGCGGGTGAAGAACAAACTGCCGCTCCCTGCCTACTACCTCACCTGGGCCCGCTCCTACTTTGAAGCCTTCGGGGGTGATGTTGTGGACAAGGAGACTTTCGAGAAGATTAACGGGCTCGGCTACGCCCTTGGGAAAGCCATGAAGGGCACGAACCTTGAGCGCTACCAGTGGGAGCTCTTCAGGGCAAGGGGCTTCGAGGAGTTTGTGAACAAGCTCGTTGAGCTCCAGGCGAAGCTTGAGACGGGCCTCGACCTCAGGCCCGTCTACGAGAACCGCAATGAATGGAAGGTCGTGAAGGCGATCCTGCTCAACGGGATGCTGAACGCTCTCTACGGAGGTGATAAGGGTGAAGGCGATTGAGGTCGTTACCCTGACGAAGGTTGAAGGTGCAAACTTGAACTCGAACGGGACTGAGGGCGTTATCGCCGTCCTCAAGAAGGTGCGCGACCCCATTGATGGTAGGGAGTACGTCAGAGTGAGCGGCCAGAGCGTTAAGTACCACCTCAGACAGCTGTTGAAGGAGCTTGGTTGGGATCTGAGCCAGGTCGTTCCAAAGAGCGAGGGCGGCCAAAAGGTCATAGTTTCCCTCGGCGAGCCGCACAAGTACATAGACGACGACCTCTTTGGCTACATGCTCGCAGGAAAGAAAGTTGGTAATGTGAAAGACCCCAAGAGGACAGCCGTCGTCAGAACAAACGGCATGATATCAATCTTCCCCTATCAGGAGGACAGGGACTTTGGGGTCCGTTACGACCCGAGCGGGGACAACCACAACATATACGAGACCGAGATAACCACCAACGTCATGAGGGGCAACTTCTTCATAGAGGTTGACAGGCTCGGCGTTTTCAAGGAGGGCCTTGAGGTTCCCAAACTTGAGGGCCTTGAGGCTAAAAAGGAGAAGGACGCCACGGGAAAGGAAGTTACGCTCTACATTCTCCCGAAGGAGGAGCGGGAGAAGCGCCTGAAGGCCCTGCTTGAGGCTATAATGCAGTACCACGGCGGCGCAAAGCTCAGCAACTTCTTCACCAAGGTCTATCCCGAGGTGATGGTCGTCGCCCTGCTGAGGTACAAGATTCCAGTAATCGGGGACGCTCTCCGCGTGAAGCCCGGCTACGTTGACGGAAAGCTCGTCCTCGACGTTGACCTCCTCAAGGAGACCGTGGAGGCGTTTGACGACAACATAGAGAAGCTCTACATCGGCCTCTTCGAAAACCGCTTCGCCAACGTGGACGAGCTTAAGAAGGCCTTTGAGGGAATGGAGAAGGTAGAGGTTCTCAGCATGAAGGAGCTGAGGGAGAGGATACAAAACCTGAAGCTCGGTGAGTGACGTGCTGGGCCTCGTCGTGGAAGTAAAGCCCCTGCAGGCGCACTTCAGGATTCCCTACAACTCCCTCCTCCTCGACAGCTATCCATTCCCACCGAGGACAACGGCGATAGGAATGGTCGCTGGGGCCATGGGGCTGCCGGAGGAGGGCTTCAGAAAGCTCTTGAATGAGCTAAAGTACGGTGTCGTAGTAGAAGACCCTGGAGCGAGGGTGGAGGAGACGGCGGCGATATTCAAGAACGCCAGCGCCCCCATTTATCCAATAACGAAGGTGCTCTTCCACAGGCCTCACTACCGTATGTTCTTTGCGGGCGATGATAAACTAATAGAAAAGGCCTACGATGCCCTCCTCGATCCGGTATTTGCCCCCTACGTTGGGGACAGCGAGAGCCTACTCTACCCAGCAAAGAGGGAGTGGATGAAAGTAGTCGAGGTCGAGGAGGGGAGGGAAAGCACGCTGAAGAGCATCATCCCGGCCGAGGACTACGCCAGGGGCGCGAGGTTCCTCGTGATGAGACGGAACAACCTGACGCCCAGGGAGTACCGAATGCCCGTGGACTTTACCTACAGCGGGAAGAAGAGGAGGGCGGTCTACCAGCGGGTCATAGCCTTCGCCGGCGGCTTCGTGGAGCTCGCCAATCCAGCGAGCGTGCTACTCTTTGACGGAGAACCTGTTTTCGTGTTCTGAAATCTCATTTCACTTTCTGTTCACTCTATGTTTTTGATTTTAGTTGATTTAAAGGGTTTAAAAAAGATTTATGTTGATTAGAAGAGTTTTCATTTTCTGTTTACCATACTGGTGGTAAGAGTTCGCTGAATGGATACGTTTTGCATAAAAGACATAAAAAGTCCCAAATATGCAAATGAAGTAGAGTCTCTGGAGTTTAGATAGTTGAAAAGTCCTCTTTGTCCATGGATTTTGTTTTCAATGATTTTATTGGCCATAAATTTATTAAACTTAGTTTCGATTTTTGAAATAGAATTTTCAAATGTTTTGAAGTGTGTTGTCACAATTCCAAGCCCTTTGGTGGGTTCTTCGTTTTTGTGTCAGGTTTATAAATGGGGTGCAGTGCCACGGGTTCCCAAAGAAAGCCTTAAATAGGAGTTGGGAAATCACTTTATTTGTCAAATGAAGGAGGAAAGTGAAGTGTTTCCGTAGAACGTAATCGTGTGGAAAGGCCTTCAAGCACAGCTTACCACACTCTTCACTACCAAGTTTCCGTAGAACGTAATCGTGTGGAAAGGCGGAAAGGGTCCTGGCCTGAGCACTGAGGTCAAACCCGTTTCCGTAGAACGTAATCGTGTGGAAAGCCAAGGGAGATATTCTGAACATCGACATCGAAGAGGTTTCCGTAGAACGTAATCGTGTGGAAAGAGCTTGTCGAGCTCCTGGAGTGCCTGATGTACTGCCTGGTTTCCGTAGAACGTAATCGTGTGGAAAGTCCACTGCACAGGCTCGTCGTTCTGGACTTTCTCTTGTTTCCGTAGAACGTAATCGTGTGGAAAGGAGTTGCTTTTCGAGGGTAAGACTCTGGAAATAGCCAGAGTTTCCGTAGAACGTAATCGTGTGGAAAGCTTCTCGCCGGCTCGCTCGTGCCGGCCGGGATGGTGAGGTTTCCGTAGAACGTAATCGTGTGGAAAGATCTTGAGCGGGAGAAAATTGAAGGGGAGGTCGCGAGGTTTCCGTAGAACGTAATCGTGTGGAAAGTATTCCTCGATCCTGTGACGTATTGCATCCATCACGAAGGTTTCCGTAGAACGTAATCGTGTGGAAAGTCCGCCGAAGAACGCGGCGTTTGTGAGGGATGATTGCGTTTCCGTAGAACGTAATCGTGTGGAAAGGGGCACTGATGGACGCTTTTCACCCACAGGGCTATGCCAACGTTTCCGTAGAACGTAATCGTGTGGAAAGCTGATACGACCGCTCCGACCATCTCAAGCGTTAGCCTCGGTTTCCGTAGAACGTAATCGTGTGGAAAGTTCAACAATTCTCAAGGTTCCAGACCCTCTCGCTTATGTTTCCGTAGAACGTAATCGTGTGGAAAGTTACAAGGTCAAAGTCGTTTATGACACCGACAAGACCCGTTTCCGTAGAACGTAATCGTGTGGAAAGATTATACGGACCAAAGTAGATAATGAAGTGCTTAGGGGGTTTCCGTAGAACGTAATCGTGTGGAAAGCCCTTGGTGCCTCCTCCATGGTGACGAACCTGTAGAGGTTTCCGTAGAACGTAATCGTGTGGAAAGGTGATGCTGGTCCTCGGGCCGAAATCAGTGGAGTTCTCCGGGAAAGTTTCCGTAGAACGCAGTCGTGCGGTGGTGCTATGAAGAAGCCCGTGTACATAACCCAGATGGGTGTCCTTGAGAGGAAGGGCAACACCCTCTTCTTCGAGAACGAAAACGGGAAGAAGGCCATTCCCGTGAACTCCACAAGCGAGGTGCACTGCTTCAAACCAGTAACGCTGACGAGCGGCGCCATAAAGCTCCTCTCCGAGAAGAACGTTCCCGTCCATTTCTACAACAAGTACGGCTACTACAGAGGCTCCTACATGCCCGCCGAGGGGCAGGTGAGCGGGAGCGTTGTTATAAGGCAGGCTGAGCACTACCTTGACAGTGAAAAGCGCCTCTACATAGCAGGCCAGTTCGTTAAGGGAATAAAGGCCTCAATGCTCGCCCTTCTGAAGTCCTACCGCGCCGATGCCTCAGCAATCGAGGAAGTTCCAGTTGAGGGAGAAAGCCCGGCCGAGCTTATGGGAGTTGAAAGCACCCTTTGGAAGGAGTTCTACACGATCTTCGGGTCGCTCTTAAAGAACTTCGAGTTCAAGGAGAGGAACAGAAGGCCGCCTAAGGACGAGGTCAACGCCATGATAAGCTACGGCAACTCCGTCCTATACACTGTGGCCCTCTCGGAGATAAGGAAGACCTACCTCCACCCTGCCATAAGCTTCCTCCACGAACCTCTCGAGAGGAGGTACTCGCTGGCCCTCGACTTCGCCGACATCTTCAAGCCGGTAACGGTCTTCCGCGTCATTCTGAGGCTCGTAAACAGGGGAAAGATAAAGGAAGAGCACTTCGAGAGGGACGTTGGAGTCATGTTCAACCGCGAGGGGCTGAGGGTTTTTCTGCCAGAGCTTAACGGCGAGCTTGAGAGGAAAGTCCTCCACCCGAGGCTCAAGAGGAACGTTTCCATTAGGTACCTCATCAGGCTTGAAGGGTACTCCCTCGTTAGGCACCTATTTGGGGATAAGACTTACACCTCTCTGCGGGCGTGGTGGTGATGTACGTCATAGTTGTCTATGATGTTGACGTTAAGCGTGTCTCGAAAGTTCACCGCTTCCTCAGGACTCACCTCCACTGGCGCCAGAACAGCGTCTTCGAGGGCGAAGTGACGAGGGCACAGCTTTACGAGATAAAGAGAACGCTTGAGGACCTCATTGAGGATAACGACTCCGTTCTAATCTACGAGCTCCCAGGTTCAAACTTCACGCTCCACGTAATTGGAACCGACAAAAGCCCCGTGGGGGAGATAATCTGATGGAGGAACGCGTTAGGATAACAGGAGTTATGGTGCAGTACTACTTCGCCTGCAGGAGGGAGCTGTGGTTCTTCTCGCGTGGGCTCAACTTTGACTTCGACAACGACGACATGCTTATAGGTAGGATGATCCACGGCGATGCCTACGAGCGGGACTGGAGGGAGGTTCTCCTTGAGGGGGCGAAGCTCGACGTCGTGAGGAAGAGAGATGGCCTCCAGGTGATCGAGGTGAAGAAGAGCTCAAAGCTCGAGGAACCTGCGAGATGGCAGCTGAAATACTACCTCTACCTCCTCCGGAAGGCCGGGATGAAGGCCAAGGGGCTCGTTTCCTATCCGAGGGAGGGCACTGCCGAAGAGGTCGAGCTGACCGAGGATGACGTTGAAACCCTTGAGAACGCTTTTAGGGGAATCGAAAAGGTTATTTCCCTTGAGAGCCCACCTAGAGCCGAAAGAAAGCCTTACTGTAAAAGATGTGCCTATAGAGACTTCTGCTGGGTGTGAGCTATGGAGTGGGAAGAGCTGGTCGAGCTTATGAAGAAAAAGAAAGCGAAGCCCGATAAGAGCCTCTACGAGCACTCCAAGGGGGCGGAAGGGATAGCGAAGGTGCTGCTCTCGAAGGTGCCGCACGATCCATCCCTCGAACCCTGCCTCCTGCGGCACGTCTTCCTCCACGACCTCGGCAAGCTCGACGACAGGTTCCAGGCAAAGCTTGAAGGAAATGTGAAAAGGGCTCCACCGCACGCTTACCTTGGAGTAGAGCTTGCCTCTGCCTTCCTGGCGTGCAATGAACCCTTCAGGAGCATTGCCCTCGCTTCAATCCTGTCACACCATTCCGATCTCCACCAGGGCCTCTACGAGCGGGAGATTGATAGGGGAGAGAAGCTGATAGTTGATGGAAAAGTACTATCCAACCCATCCGACTTCGTCTGGGAGCTCAGAGAGGCCGTCCTTGGGGGAGACCTTGAGGACTACGGCCTCGATCCGGTCAACGTCCGCGCGCTCTACACCCTCTTCAACGGCCTTCTCCGTGTTTCGGACTGGCTTGAGAGCGCGGGAATGAAAGCAGAAACCTACCATCTCTCCGGAGACTGGGCAAGAGAGAAGACTCTCGAGTACCTGGAGAAAAGGGGCTTTGAGCCGAGGGACTATCAGCTGGCCGTCCTCGGAAAGGGAGGGGGATACTTTAGACTGCCTACAGGTGACGGAAAGACGGAAACGAGCCTTTTGGCGACCCCTGACGAGGCGGTTAAGCTCGTCTACTCCCTCCCCACCATAACCACCACGGAAGCCATGAGAAGGCGCTTTGAAGCGGTGTTTGGGGAGAAAGTTTCCTTTGCCCACAGCCTTCTGTTCCTAAGCCTTTACTACAGGGGAGCGCTCGACGAGAGGCTCCTCCACCGCTATGCTATGAAACCGGTCTTCGTCTCGACGGTGGACCAGGTTCTCCTCGCTTTCCTCAACTACCCGCGTTATCCTGTGAGGGAGTTCGCCCTGAGGGGTGCACATTGGATAATAGACGAGATACACGCCTACAGCCCCTATACTCTCTCCCTCATTCTGGACGGAATTGAGTACGCGAGGAGACACCTCGGGGCGGAAGTAACGGTCATGTCGGCTACCCTGCCCTCTCCCCTCGCGGAGGAGCTTGAGAAGAGGGGCCTGAAACCACTGATTCCGTTCAAAAAGGTGGAGGAGAGGTATTCTTCAAGGAAGAGGGTTGATGTGGAAGTGAGGGACGAACCCCTGCTCAACGCGGTGGACGAGATTGCCGGGGAGAGGGGAAAAGTGCTCGTGGTTGCGAACACCGTAACGAGGGCGAGAGAGCTCTACACGGAGCTGAAGGGGAAGAGGGAGGACGTTTACCTCTTCCACTCCCGCTTCACCAACGAGGACAAGAGGAAAAAGATGGAGCTCGTTGAGAGTATCGAGAGCGGTATCCTCGTGGCGACCCAGGTGGTTGAAGTTTCGCTCGACATAGACTATGACGTCCTCTATACTGAGGTCGCCCCACTCGATGCCCTTGTGCAGAGATTCGGGAGGGTGAACAGGAGGGGGCTGAAGAAGGGAAAAGCACTTATATTCGAGCCTGAGGGGGAGAAAACCCACCTCCCCTACGACAAAAAGAGCTTCGAGGCGAGCGTTAATCTGCTCGGTGAGCTTGAAGGGATTGGAAGCGAGCTCTACCTTCTCAGACTTAACGACAGATTCTACGAGGAGATCTGGAGCGGATTTGAGAGGGCCATAAGTCAACACTGGTTGATGAGGAAAACCCTGAAAACGCTGTCTAGGTGGAAGGGGAGCGAGGACTGGCTGTCAACAAGGGACACCTTCATTAGCCTGCCTGCCGTTCCAAGACCGTTCTTGGACACCGCCCTTGAGTACGCCTCGAACTGGGAAGAGCTGAGCGACGAGGAGAGGCTGAGGGCTACGATATTCGTCATCGAAAAGACGGTGAACGTTCCGATATGGGTGCTGAACGAGGCGAAGTTCTCCAGCGAAGACCTCTACGAGCGCTTCGGTGTCTTCGGCATCGAGATGGACTACAACAGCGATGTTGGGATAGTGGAGAAAAAGAGGAAAGCCATGGTCTTCTGATCTGCTTTTTATCTTTTCACTTCGAATTCCAAATAAACCCCAAAGTGGTCGCTAAGCCCTTTATCCATCAGGATTCTCTTCACAGAGAGCACTTCTAGGTCCTTTACGAAGACATAGTCTATCCTCATCTTCGGGCCTTCCGCAGGGAATGTGAATCCTGGATCATCGTTAATGACTCGGTAGGCATCCACAAAACCACGTTCCTGCAGGAGCCCAACCACAGGGGAGTCTTCGGTGTCGTTGAAGTCTCCGGCTAGGAGCACGGCGGCATCCTTTGGAGATAACTTGTCCAGAGCCTCAAGCAGCTTCTCGGCCTGGAACTTCCTCACCAAAGGGTTCTCGTGGTGGTCGAGGTGAACGGAGGCGAAGATAAGCGAATTTCCTTCCACATCAACTTCCACGATCGCGGCCTTCCTCGGGAGGAGCGGGGGAATTGGGATATCGTTCAAGTCCGCCGCCCACGTACTTCTGAACGGGTGCCTTGAGAGGACGGCCACTCCTTCAGGGTACTTCTCATAAAAGAGGTGCGTCTCGACGAAGTAGGGATAGTATTCTTCCCCAGTTCTTTCTTCGAGCAGTTCCGCGAGCCTCCCCGCCGTTGTTCTCTCGCCATCCACTACTACTTCTTGGAGGGCGCAGAGGTCTGGTTCGAGCTCAGAGAGAAGGTCAGCTATGCGAGAAAATCTAATATCGTCGTTCTCCTGCTTCCCGTGTAGGTTGAGGGTGCAGACTCTTAAAACCGCCAAGATAATAAAGCCCCCTGAAAGTAAATGGAGAAGGGCAGCAAAAATTCAGTCCTCAAGCCATATCTCAAGCCTCTGCTTGCCCCTTCCGAGACTGGAGCGCTTGAGCTTCTTGAGGTGGCCTATCTCCTTTATGTCCCTCACGTGCGTTCCGCCGCAGGGAATTGGCTCAAAGTCCCTTATCTGGGTATAGCGCGTTTCACCTTCCCACCATATCTTCATCTCGCCGCCCTCATCGACATAGCGGTTGAAGAGCTCTATTATCTTCTCCTTGTACTGGTTGACGTTCTCGGGGTACTCTATGTCATACCTGCCCTTCTCGGCGCTCATCCCGCTCCCGTAGAGCCTCCAGTTGCCCCTTCCAAGGACTTCGTTGAGGACGTGGTCGAGAAGGTGCATCGCGCTGTGTATCCTCATCAGCTTGTAGCGGTAGTCCCAGTCTATCTTCAGCTCAACTTCATCTCCAATCTTGAACTTCTCAGGCTCAGCGACAACGTGCCAGACGTTGCCTTCCTCGTCCTTGTAAACATCCAGAACTTCAACGCCGTTTATAGTCCCCCTGTCGTGGGGCTGGCCGCCCCCGGTCGGGTAGAATACCGTCTGGTCGAGAAGGAGGGCGTTGTCCCTTATTTCCAGAACCTTCGCTTTGGCCTCCTTCAAATAGGCGTCCTCGTAGTAGAGCTTCCTCGTGGCCATTATCATCACCAGCAGAAAATAAGACCTCGCCATTTAAATGAGTATCGAAAGGAAAGAAGAGGAAAACCAAAAGCGAAAAGCTTTCACTTCCTCCTTCTGAGGAGGAGCGGCACGACGGCAAGGCCGACGAGGAAAGCTGGACCACAGGTGCTCTTTGAGCCCGCTTCAACGTCGTTTACATACCTGAACTCGACCTTATCGGGCACCTTCGCCATTAGGTCTTTGTAGTCCTCGGCCGGAACGCCGTAGCGGAGGAGGACGTTGCTGGTTATCACAACTTCCCTCTCGCTAACGTTCTCTATTTTCATTGTGACCGATCCAGCCTTGGAGCTCACAGAGATGTCGCTGGGAATGGAAGTGAAGTGATAGCCCTCGGGTAGGATTATTCTGGTTATCTTCGTCTCGTTGACTTCGGCGTTCAACCTGTATGGGAAGTCGAGGGTTCCGAGTTCAAGTTTCGGGTTGTAAACATAGACGTAGCTGTCGTTGGCCCTCTTTACAAGACCCTGGAGAACCCAGTGGTACTTAACGACAAGGGGGCCGGTTGAGTTGAGGTTGAGGATTCTAACGTTCCCACCTATGACCTGTATTCCCTCAGCCTGGAACTGCTGGAAGTACCTCTGGTAGAGGGACTGCTCCGCGTTCTGGACTCCCCCACTGATGAACTGAACCTTCAGGTAGTTCACGTAGTCCGCGGGCTCTATGTACTCCTCGACAGTATCGAGGATCGTCTCGTTTTCCCTGACGGTGATGTTGTTCCTGATTACCATGTTCCAGGTGGTGTAGTTTTCGCTCCCCTCCTTTCCGGTATAGGCTATCACAACTGGCTGAAGCTTTGAGTAGAGAACCTTGAGGCTGTCCTGGGAGATACCTTCCTTCAGATAGATGACGGAGTGAACGTTGATAACCCTGCCAGAGCTCTCAGTCTCCAGCTTTATGTAGCTCCCGTTTGATTCAACGTCAAATCCTCTGGTGAGGTTTTTAATGACGGCCCCTTCGGGGAGGGTTATCGTAAAGTAGTTCTCAAGGTAGATTGAGCCGTTAACTGCGGCAGGGTTTATTCTAACCAGGTCAGAAATCCTAAGCGCATCGAGTGTTATTTCCCAAACACCGTCGTAGGAGTAGTACCTCGCAAAGTTCACCAGTCTGCCCCTTACAACGGTCGTGAGCGGCCCTGTGGTGTTGTAGCCGATTATCTCACCGGTGGCGTTCTCCAGGGTAAGCCCGAGGCCTGCCAGTGCCTGGACTTTCTGGGCAACGAACATTTTCGTTGCGTTCTCGATACCCATTTCAAGTATGCTCTTCTTGGTCGCGTTCACCATGTCCTCTGGGCTGTAGAAGATAGTCTGGAGGGTCACGTTCGCACTGCCGTCCCATCCAACAATGTATTCGCTCTTCTGAACCTCTTTGTAGTCCTCCCCTGCGGAGACCGCACCCGCGAGAAGTCCGAAGAGGACAAGGAAAACCATCAAAAATCCAAACTTTCTCATGCCATTACCTCCATGCATTCTCCAGAGGGGAAACCCGGGAGAGTATATAACCTTTGCCCAGATCCGTGAGAGTGAAGAAGAGACCAGAAATGGGATAAAGGAAAACAACCATTAGTTTAATGCCACTTGCTCTCGTCCAGCTCGTTCTCGGTCTTTGCTACGATAACGGTTCCCGTGAGGTCACCAGTAACGTTGACCATCGTCCTGCCCATGTCGAGGATAGCATCGATGCCGAGTATCATGGCGTAGGCGAGCGCTACAGGGCTTCCAGCGGTAAGATCGAGGCCGACGCTCTGGAGGACCATTGCGAGCATTATTGCACCAGCGCCGGGAACACCTGCGGTTCCTATTGAAGCCAAAACTGCCGTTAGGACGACGACAAGCTGCTGGCCGAGCGTAAGTGGGTGTCCTATAGCGTTGGCGACGAAGAGAACCGTAACACCTTGGTAGAGGGCAGTACCGTCCATGTTTATTGTCGCACCGAGCGGTAGGGTGAAAGAGAATATGCCCTTGTCAACGCCCATCTCTTCCTCGGCGACGCGCATTGTAACCGGGAGGGTTCCGCTTGAGCTCCTCGTAACGAATGCTGTGATCATGGCGTCCTTAGCCTTTTTAATGAACCTGATCGGGTCAATACCGAAGACCTTCAGAAGGATGAAGTATGTGATGACTATCTGGAGGAAGAGACCAGTGTATACCGCCCCAACGACCTTCGCAAGCGGTCCGACGACCTTGACGCCCTGCTCGGCCATGACGTAGGCGATGAGAGCGAAGACGCCTATCGGTGCGTACTGCATTACTCCTCCTACTATAAGGTACATTGCCTCGGCTAGGCCATCAAAGACCCTCAGGAGGGTTTCGGCTGACTTTCTAACTCTCTCCTCGTCCCTGTTCATCAGGTAGGTTATCGCTATTCCGAGGATTATTGCAAAGAATATTACGGGAAGGACTTCGCCCTTGGCAAGGGAAGCGAACGGGTTCGTTGGGACTATGTTTAAGAGCGTCTGGACGAGTGAGGGCGACTTAGCCTCTATGGCTTTCCCCGTGCCGGTGCCGAGGTGCACGTTGGCACCGACGTTGAAGAGCCTGCCAACGATGAGACCGAAGAGAACAGCCATGGCAGAGGTAACGAGGTAATAGACGACTATCTTGAGGCCGACGCGACCGAGGCGCGCTGGACTGATGCTTGCCGCACCGACGACAAGCGACGCTAGAACTATTGGCATCACGAGCATCTTCAGCAGTCTGACAAATAGGTCACCGAAGGGCTTGATATAGGTCTTCACAGCCTCTGCATAGCCGAAATGCCCTGCTATCAGGCCGAAGACGGCACCGAGAACCAGACCCCAGAGAATTTTCCACAGAACCGGATAGTCGAGATACCGCCTCAAAAGGCTTTTTCCCATTCTTTCACCCCCTTATTGGCTGGCTTATTGCCAGCATAGCCCAATTAGAAAAGGAAGTTTATTAGGATTGCTCCAGAAAAATTGTCAAAAAGTCAAAACTTACCGGTTAATTCTAACCGATACATCACCATACACTACTTTAACTGTCTGACCATCAACGTCCAAAAGAAGTGAGCCGTCATCTGATATGTTAATTATCCTGCCAACAAGGTCATTATCATCGCGCAGGACTCTTACTTCCTTCCCGATTAGTATCGTCCTCTTGCGAATTTCCTCAACAACTAAATAGGGATTTTCAAGAAATGTCTTATACCAGCGGCCGAGATGCTCAAGCAGCCTTTTTAAGACTTCTTCAATGCCAACAGATCTGCCCAGGATGTCTCTCATGGAAGTTGCACTACCCTCCAGTTCCTCAGGTATCTCGTTGTTCACGTTGAGGCCAATGCCCATTATCACGTAGCCCCTCTTCACTTCGGTCAGAACCCCGGAAATTTTCCTGTTTCCAACCCAAACGTCGTTAGGCCACTTTATCCATGCCTCAATGCCGAAGTCTCCCAGCGTGTCCGCAACGGCCAGAGCACCCACGAAGACGAGCCTCGGGTCAATCTTGGGGGGTTTCAGGAGAACGCTCATCCACAGACCGCCCTTCGGAGAAGCCCAAGAGCGGCCCTTTCTTCCTCTACCAGCTGTCTGTCTCTTCGCAACCACAACGGTTCCTTCAGGAGCATCTGGAATGAGCCCCTTCGCGTACTCGTTGGTCGAGTCAACTTCACTAAGGCGGAGGATTTTCCATTTCATGCCTTCCAGTTGATCAATGAGTTTAAACCGTTAACGATGGAAAACCTTAAATTCCCCTTTAATATATCACTCTCGGTGATTAGTATGGACGCATACCAGAGCGTTGGTATTAGGAGAAGGCTTAAGAGGTTCTTCCGCAGGGACGGGAGGGCTTTGATATTCGCTATGGACCACGGCTTCGAGCACGGGCCGACTGATTTCGAGCCCGTCTGGGAGCACATTAACCCGAGGATTATCATTAGAAAAGTTGTTAGGGCAGGCATTGACGGCGTCATGATGCTTCCAGGTATCGTCAGGATGGCCGGCGATGAGGTCAAGTCGGATAGGGGTCTTATGGTAAAGCTCACCAGCAAGACCAACCTCAGGCCGAAGGAAGAACAGCTCCTCCAGAGCCAGCTGGGTTTTGTTGATGACGCGATAAAGCTCGGTGCCGATGCGATAGCGGCAACCGTTTACTGGGGCTCACCGCAGGAGGACGTTATGATGCGCCAGTTCGCGGAGATAGCGAGCTACGCCCACGACCTCGGCTTCCCGGTGGTTCAGTTCGCTTATCCAAGGGGTCCGTACATCAACGAGAAGTACGGCAGAAAGGAGGACTACCGCGTCGTCATGTACGGTGCAAGGGCCGCGGCTGAGACCGGGGCCGACATGATAAAGACCTACTGGACGGGATCAAAGGAGACCTTCGCCAAGGTCGTTGATGCCGCCGCTGGCGTTCCCGTTCTCCTCAGCGGAGGAGCGAAGACAGAGAACCCCTTGGACTTCCTAAATGTTGTTTGGGAGGTCATCGAGGCTGGAGGGGCCGGAGCTGTCGTCGGAAGGAACATCTTCCAGCGCGAGAACCCGGAGCCGATGATAAAGGCCCTCATAAGAGTTATCCACAGAAACGAGGATCCGGAAGAGGCTGCAAAGGCCGAGGGGCTAATTTGACCCGGTTCTATCTTTTTTCATTGATTTGGACACTTTTTCAATGAAATAATCACTCTGATGTTCCTTTATGTTCAGCAGTTTTCATAAGGGACACGGGAGTACTATTTTGCTCGTTCAATGCCTAAAATTTCATCGTCAAAAGCCGACAACATTAAAAACTGCTATGAGAAATAAAAACTAAGGTGAGGAGAATGGGAAAGGTGGAGATAATAGATACGACGTTTAGGGATGCTCACCAGTCACTAATAGCGACGCGCCTTCGGACAGAGGATATGCTCCCCATAGCGGAGAAAATGGACAGAATCGGCTTCTACTCAATGGAAGTCTGGGGAGGGGCGACCTTCGACGTCTGCATCCGCTACCTGAGGGAAGACCCCTGGGAGAGGCTCCGCCTCCTGAGGGAACACATAAAGAAGACGAAGCTCCAGATGCTTCTCAGGGGCCAGAACCTCGTCGGCTACCGCCACTACCCAGACGATGTCGTCGAAAAGTTCGTCGAGCTCGCACATAAGAACGGAATAGACATCTTCCGCGTTTTCGATGCCCTCAACGACGTCAGGAACATGGAAGTCGCGATAAGAAAGGCAAAAGAAGTCGGAGCAGAGGTTCAGGGGGCAATAGCATACACGACAGGCAAGGTTTTCACACTCGAGTACTACATGAAGAAGGTTGAGGAACTTTTAGCCCTTGACGTGGATGTCATAACAATAAAGGATATGGCAGGCCTGCTGACGCCTTGGAAGGCGTACGAACTGGTCAGTGAGATAAAGGAGACCTACGGTGTTCCGGTCAATGTGCACACCCACTCAACTACGGGAATGGCCGTCGCCACCTACCTCAAGGCCGTAGAAGCGGGGGCTGACTTCATAGACACCGCAATAAGCCCCCTAGCATTCGGTACTGCGCAGCCGGGAATTCAGACGATATGGCACGCTCTCCCCGAGGCCGTTGGGTCATATATCGACAGGGAGCTGATCCACGAGGTCTCGCGCTACCTCAAGAAGCTCCTGGAGGAGAAGTACGGGGGACTGCTCCACAAAGAGGCGCTGATGGTCAACCCCTACGTCCTCAAGTACCAGGTTCCGGGTGGAATGTTCTCTAACCTCATAAGCCAGCTCAAGGAGATGAACGCCCTGGATAAGCTCGACGAAGTCCTTGAGGAGATACCCCGCGTGAGGGAAGACCTCGGCTGGCCGCCGCTCGTCACACCTACCAGCCAGATAGTCGGCACTCAGGCGGTTCTCAATGTCCTCTTTGGAAGGTACGAGAGGATAACCCAGCAGGTCAAGGACTACGTGAAGGGACTTTACGGAAGGCCTCCGGCGGAGATAAACCCTGAAGTCAAGAAGAAAATCCTGGGCGACGAAGAGCCCATAACGGTCAGGCCAGCCGACCTTCTGGAGCCGATGCTTGAAAAGTGCAGGAAGGAGCTTGAGGAGAAGGGATATACCGCAACGGAGGAAGACGTCCTGACGTACTGCCTCTTCCCGCAGGTTGCGCTGGAGTTCTTCGATGTGAGGAAAGAGGGAAGAAAGACTCCAGAAGTGCCGCCTACCGCCCAGAAGTTCAAACTCTATGTGGACGGTGTTGAGTTTGAGGTCGGGATTGAGGGAATCGATTTGAGCGCGCTTAGATATCTGCCCCAGATAGCAAGCGCTGGAGCAACCGCTCCTGCACCACAAAAGAGTTCCGCCTCAAGTGTTCCTGCTTCTCCGTCTCCGGTTTCAACTCCTGCCCCCGCTCCTGCAGCGCCAGCTTCCACTCCAGTGCCCGCTGGTGAGGGTGTTGTTACAGCCCCAATGCCTGGGAAAATCCTGAGAGTGCTCGTGAAGGAAGGCGAGCAAGTCAAGACTGGGCAAGGACTCCTCATTCTGGAAGCGATGAAGATGGAGAACGAGATTCCAGCGCCGAAAGACGGTGTGGTAAAGAAAATCTTGGTCAAAGAAGGCGACACCGTAAACACCGGCGACCCACTAATAGAAATGGGATGACTTTTGGTTGCCCTTTTCGTTTTTATCCCTTTGGAAAAGTTCTAACAAAGCACTAAAGAGTTGCTCTTATGCTTTCTAGTTAAAAATCGAAATATCTTCAGCCCATTGCCGAAAGACATTTAAGTACAGAAAATGTACATTAGAGTGCAAAACTCAAATGGAGGTGCAGAGATGAACTCGGCTGTAATTGTTCTGCTGGCCGCTGCAATATATGTGGCCATGTATTTCACCTACGGTAAGAGCCTTCAGAACAAGGTCGTTAAGGCCGACCCCAACAGGCCAACGCCTGCCCACAAGCTCTACGACGGCGTTGACTACGTTCCAGCACACCCGCTCGTCCTCTACGGGCACCACTTCGCTTCGATAGCCGGTGCAGGACCAATAGTAGGCCCGGCGGTGGCAATGGCCTGGGGTTGGCTTCCAGGGCTGATCTGGGTCTGGTTCGGAAACGTCTTCATCGGTGCCGTCCATGACTACCTTGCATTGATGTCATCGGTTCGCTACGATGGTAAGTCCGTCCAGTGGATCGCAGGAAAGCTCATGAGCAAGAGAACGGGAGTGGCATTCGAGCTCTACATATGGTTTACCCTCCTGCTCGTTGTGGCTGCGTTCGTCGCAGTAACTGCCAAACTCCTGACAATAACCCCTGAGGCAGCAACTGCAACTCTGCTCTTCCTCTTGGTGGCAGTGATTCTTGGATGGCTACTCTACAAGATGAAGATGAACTTCACAGTGGCAACGGTAATAGGACTTGTGCTGCTGGCCATATCTGTTTGGATCGGCCTCAACCACCCGCTTGTCTTCGTTAATGGTCAGACCGACACAAGCTCCGCTGCGTATACCACCGCATACCACTACTGGAACATAATTCTGCTGGTCTATATTATCGTAGCCGCATCTCTCCCAGTGTGGATTCTCCTCCAGCCCAGGGACTACCTCAATGCATACATCCTCTGGTTCGGCCTGCTCTTCGGAGGCATAGCCTTTGTACTTCTCGCTAAGGACTTCACTGCACCAGCGTTTACATCCTGGAGCGCGTACGTAATCAAGGGTACGAAGGCCGTTCCCTCACCGTTCTGGCCGACGGTGCCGCTTATAATAGCGTGTGGTGCGCTCAGCGGCTTCCACTCCCTCGTTGGTTCCGGAACTTCAAGCAAGCAGCTTGACAACGAGATCCACGGCCTCCTCGTTGGCTACGGCGGCATGTTCACAGAGGGCTTCCTCTCAACCATTGTCATAACGGCCATAGCGGTCTACGGTGTCCAGCTTACCGGGCTTGAGCCAGCCAAGTGGGCAACAGAGTACATCACCAAGGGCGGTCTTGGAACCTTCATCGGGGGCTACGCTAAGGGCGTCAGCGAGTTCTACGGCGTAAGCGAGACCTTTGGAAAGACATTCGCTACCCTCTGGGTCTCGGCCTTCACACTGACCTCCCTCGACACCGCCACAAGGCTTGGAAGGTTCGCCTGGCAGGAGCTCTTCGGAATGGTCGCCGACACGAGCCAGGGTGTGTGGAAGTTCATCACCAACAAGTGGGTTGCCTCAATAATCATAGCAGGTCTCGGCACTTGGCTCGCATGGGGTGCAGGTTACAAAGTCCTCTGGCCGGCTTTCGCAGGAATGAACCAGCTCCTGGCCAGCATAGCAATGATGACTGCAGCCCTTTGGGCCGCCAAGGTTCAGAGGGCCGGCAAGTGGTCCTGGGCCGTCCTGATACCGGCACTCTTCCTCTGGATAACGGTGACTGCAGCACTGATCTGGTACATAGCAGTAGTGCCGCTGAGCGGAAGCACCCTTATAGCGGTCAAAGGCTCGCTCCTCATCGGCCTGCTCCTGAACTTCCTCCTCGCCTGGGACTTCTACATCGCCTGGAAGAGGCCGGAAGAGGAGTACGCTGCAGCCGCGGCCTGAAGTTCTTTGCATATTTTTAACCTTTTTTGAGGGACAAGGGATGCGGAAAATCAGAGGTATTGTTTCAAAGCTCGCTCTCCCGCTCCGCTTCCTCTGGGAGTTTCACAGGGGATTTGAACTGTACTACATCCAGGGGATAAAATGGGAAGAGCAAGAGCTTGAAAACATATTCGCGCTCATACTCTTTGGAGATTACGTAGGCCTGCCCCACCCTCCAACCGGGCTTACATACAGGCTCCTTCCATACGTCATTAGAGAGCTGTACGTGATGGAGCAGAAGAGCAAGAAAGAGGTTTCCCTGAAAACCGGATGGATAGGCGTTTGAGGGGGAATAAAAATGCCGAAAAGAGTCCTTGAGAATATAAGGGCGTTCCTGAAAGGATTTGCAGAGTCGTTTAAGCACAATTCAACCGAATACCTTGAGTTTGAGCTTAGGGAGCTTGAGAACGTCTTCGCTCTCACCCTCATGGGGGAATTCGTAGGAATACCGAGTCCGCCAACGACTCTGGTTATAAGGCTCCTCCCACACATGACTCGCGAGCTGTACGTGATGCAGAGAAGGGCCGTTGAAATGGACGACATTCTCGGCGAGCTCGCGGGGATGTTTGAAATCACATGAGGTGGTGGCCATGCGAGAATTCTTCCTGCCGAAGAAAGACTACCGTGTTGTTTTCTTCATAGGGAAAGGCGGAGTCGGCAAGACGACAAGCTCTGCGGCAGCTGCTGTTGCCCTCGCCGATAGGGGATACAAAACTCTGATAGTCTCCTTAGACCCTGCCCACAACCTCGGCGATGTTCTCATGGAAAAGCTCTCAGATAAGCCAAAAAAGATAGCGGAGAATCTCTACGCGAGCGAGCTGGACATGGAAAAGCTGATAAAGAGCTACCTGAAGCACCTGGAGGAAAACCTCAAGCACATGTACCGCTACCTGACGGTCATAAACCTCGAAAAGTACTTCGAGGTTCTCAGCTTTTCACCGGGGATAGAGGAGTACGCAACGCTGGAGGCTGTAAAGGAGATACTGATGAAGGGTGACGAATGGGACGTTATAGTGTTCGACACTCCCCCTACGGGACTGACACTCAGGGTTCTCGCGCTCCCGAGGATATCACTCATCTGGACGGACAAGCTCATCGAGATACGGCGGGCAATTCTGGAGAGGAGGGCCGCGATAGCCAACATCCACGGCGAGCAGGAGTTCGTGGTAGAAGGAGAGCGGATAAAGCTCCCCACCAAGGAAGAGGAAGACCCCGTGATGAAGGAGCTAAAGGCCTACAGGAAAGAAGTAGCATTCGTTGAGAGTGTCCTCACTGACCCGGATAAGACGAGCGTTGTGGCCGTTATGAACCCCGAGATGCTCCCGCTGTATGAAACTGAGAGGGCCTACGAGAGCCTCAAAAAGTTCAGGATTCCGTTCAACATGATAGTAATGAACAAGGTCTTCGAGCTGAAGGGGAAAGTTCCGGAACTGAAAGCCAAACTGGAGGCGCAGGAGAGAGTGCTGAGGGAGGTCTCTGAAAAGTTCAAAGGAGTTGACATCGTGAAGATACCCATCTTTCCCGAAGAGCCCCGCGGCGTGGAGAGGCTCAGAGAACTTGGAGGGGCGATAATAGGTGAACGCTGAGGAAATATATGAGAGACTCCGCAGGGTGAAGGAGCCCATAACGGAGATGGACATAGTCAGTCTGGGCCTCGTTGAGAGGGTTACCGTTGACGAAGATGGTGTTAAAATTTACCTCCGGCTCGCCGAGGGAATACGGCACCCGTTCCAGAACGCCCTCAGCTGGCCGGTCAGGTGGAGAATCGTTAGAGATGTGGTTAAGGCCCTTGATGATGTACCAAAACTTGAAATACTCGAGGCCAGAAATCTTACGAGATACTATCCGGAGGAGGATTGAGATGGACAATCAGCTCCTGTTTACGATAATCTTTGTGCTGGCGGGGATATCCGTGATCCAGTACTACCGCGGAAGGAAGATGAACCTGATCCTCATGGAGCACTACATAAGGATGATCAAGGACGTCGTGAAGCCGGAGGACGAAAACTACACGTGGCTCGGCGGTTACATTGGCTTCCGCGCGGAGTACAAGGTAAACCGTGACAACATAAGGAAGTTTGAATACACACTCACGCTCCTTCCAAGGCACAGCATCCTCTACTTCCCGATTTCATTGGTCACGAGCAGACACGACAAGCTCTTTATAGTCGTCAAACCCTTCGCCCAGATCAAGCGCGAGGCTCACCTCATCCAGAAGGGTTACTACAGGCTCAGGCCAGACATCGAGAACGTTGAGCTACTGCAGAGGGAGGAAATCGAGATAGCGGGCAAGAAGTACGAAGCATTGTTTGAGAAGAAGCGGGACGTTGAGAAGCTTAAATCCTTCGTGGAAAGTTTCTCAAAGCCAGAGAACATCAAACACGTAGCACTGACACCGAAGACGAACGTCTTCTACGTCCAGATGAGGCCTGAGCCAGACACGATAAGGGATGACGTTGAGAAGATAGTCCGTTTTGTCAAAGAGAAGCTCAAAGAAAGCCCGTTCTCCTCTTGACCTTTCCCCCTTCTTCGCGGCGCAACCCTTTTATGAGTTAAACTCCAAGTTATACTTGGTGATACCAGTGGTTAGCATCCGCCTTAAGGTCGGCCCAAAGGGCCAGATAGTAATTCCCAAAGTCTTCAGGGAGGCCTACGGGATTAAAGAGGGTGGGGAGGTTATAGTGGAGCCTACGGATAGGGGACTGGTGATAATGCCCAAGAAAAGTAAAGAGGAGCTGATAAAAGAACTTCTGGAATGGAAGTATAAAAGAGCAAAGGGGAAGCCCGCCAAACTTGGGGAACTCAAAGGAGTGAGCCTTGAAGACGAATTTGACGAGGTCTGGGGGATTGAAGAATGAAACTTTTCGTTGACGCGAACCTTCTGGTGTATCTGCTAACAAAAACCCCCGATGAAGCAAAAAGGCTCGTGGAATTTTATGCGGATCTTGTGGAGAAACATACGCTCTACACTAACCCTCTGGTGCTTGACGAGGCCATCCACGTGTCGAAAAAGAAGTACAAGGTTCCCTACGAAACATCCATCCAGTTCATAGACGAAAAAGTCCTCCCATACGTTAACGTCCTCCCGCTGACTGTTATTGATTATCTCACTGCAAAAGAGCTCGTTCTTGAGTATGACCTCCGCCCTTCAGATGCCCTCCATGTGGCCACGATTCAGAACAACGGCCTTCAGGCGATTGTGAGTGAGGACGAGGATTTTGATAAGCTCCCTATCAAGAGAATATGGCTGGAGGTTTGAGGTATGGAAATCTACAAAGCCAAGTTTGGAGCCCCCGAGAGGGGCTGGGTCGTTCTCGTCCACGGCCTTGGGGAGCACAGCGGGAGGTACGGAAAGCTCATCTCGATGCTCAACGATGCTGGCTTTGCCGTTTACACCTTCGACTGGCCCGGACACGGGAAGAGCCGAGGAAAGAGGGGACACACCAGCGTCGAAGAGGCTATGGAAATAATTGATTCTATAATTGAAGAATTATGTGAAAAGCCCTTCCTCTTCGGACACAGCCTCGGAGGTTTGACCGTCATCCGCTATGCCGAGACTAGACCTGATAAGATACGAGGCGTCGTCGCGTCCTCCCCGGCCCTGGCCAAAAGCCCCAAAACACCGGGCTTTATGGTTGCCCTCGCCAAGGTTCTGGGAAGAATAGCCCCCAGTCTGACACTCTCCAACGGCATTGACCCAAATCTCCTTTCAAGGAATCCGGATGCAGTGAAGCGCTACATCGAAGACCCTCTCGTCCACGACAGAATCTCAACAAAGCTCGGAATGAGCATCTTCAAGAACATGGAACTGGCTCACAGGGAAGCGGACAGAATTAAAGTACCCATTCTCCTGCTTGTGGGTACGGCCGACGTTATAACACCCCCCGAAGGCTCAAGGAAGCTCTTCGAGGAGCTCAAGGTGAAGGACAAGGAAATCAAGGAGTTCGAAGGAGCATACCATGAAATCTTTGGGGATCCAGAATGGGGGGAGGAGTTCCACAGGACGATAGTTGAGTGGTTGATCGCTTACGGCGTAGTTTAGGACGAGATAAGGAGGAACACAATGCTGATTGACACATTTTCCTCTTTTCTCAGACAGTGGGACGGCAGCGTAGATAGTTGGTTGAGGTATATCAAACAGTATCCAGAGCTTTTTGAAAAAATCAGAGGGGACTACGAGCGCTATGGAATGAACTGGAGGGAGTTCACGCAGGTGCTCTCAAAAAGAGCAGTGGAGGAGCTCATCCTTGCCCACGAAAAGCTGCTTGAAGTTCTTCCAAGGGTGGAAACAAAGATTGAGGAGCTTTTTGGAATCAAACCGAAGGACTACAACGTGGTTATCTACATAGGTCTTGAAAACGGAGCCGGCTGGGTAACGGAATTTATGGGAAAGCCCTCGATTCTCTTCGGCTTGGAGGCAATATCCGAGCTTAAGTGGTACAACAAACTTGATGGGCTAGCTGTCCACGAGTTTGGCCACTTGGTTCACTGGCTTTTGAGGGGAGAAAACATAGAGATGCTTGAAGATGAGCAGATGTTCTTGCTTTATACAGAGGGCTTCGCCCAGCGAATTGAAGACATAATACTCGGAAGGCCATGGCACCTAGAGGAGGAGGGATGGTTCGAGTGGTGTGAGGAGAACGAGGGACTCCTGAAGGCCGAATTCCTGAGAAGGATAAAGGAAAACGAACCCCTAAACCCGTTTTTCGGCTCGTGGTATACGCTCTTTGGGAAGCAGTTTTTGGGTTACTATCTTGGATATAAGTTCATCCGCTGGCTTGAAAGAGACCATTCTCTGGAGAAAATTGCGAAACTTGAAAGAGAAGAGATCAAAGATAAGATCCTGGAGTTTCTCCTCTAAATGTTCTCTCTTCTGTCGATAACGTGCTCTAGCTCCGGCCCAGTCTTGATGAGGGCAACCGGGACACCAACCCTTTCCTCTATTTCCTCAACGAACTCCTTTGCCTTCCTCGGAAGTTTGTCATAGTCTGTGATACCAAAGGCTCCCCTGTCGTACTTGTCGAGCATTGTTATCGCGAGCATCGTTGCGCCGTTTATTCTCGCAGAGTAGCGGGCGAACTCAAAGTCAAACCAGCCTACCCTCCTCCTTCTCCCAGTGACAGTTCCGTACTCGATCAGACCGAGCCTTTCGGCCTCTTCCTGGGACATCTCCGTCGGAAACGGCCCTGCACCAACTCTCGTAGGGAAGCTCTTGAAGACGACGATTACGTCATCCACCCTCGTTGGACCGATTCCAACGTCGCTCGCAATGGCAGAGGCCGTTGTGTCCTTGGAGGTGACGTAAGGATAGGTGCCGTAGTAGAGGCTCAGGCCGAAGCCCTGCGTTCCCTCAACGAGAACGAGCTTTCCGTCGTCAAGGGCGTCATTGATCTCCGCGGCAACATCCGTCAGGTACGGCTCAAGCTCCCTGATGTCCCTTGCGAGCTTCGCCCTCCTCATGACCCTGTCGGCGTTCGCCGGCCCGCAGCCGCTCCCGGTAGTTCCAATCTCCTCGTGCAGGTGGTGGTTGCTCCGGTCAAGCTGTTTGTGCTTCTCCTCGATTATGGCACAGCGGTAATCTATCCCGACTCTCTCCCCAACGTTGAAGTCCTTTAGGTGTTCAAGCTCGTGGAAGAAGACCTCTGGATCAACGAGAACGCCAGCACCGACGAGAAGCCTCGCCTTGGTCTGCATAAAACCTGTAGGGAGCTGCCTCACAGCATACTTCTTGCCATTGATGAAAACGCTGTGGCCTGCGTTCGTTCCGACGCCGCCGCGTGCTATAACCTCGGGCTCGTCCTTGAGGGCAAGGTATGCTATAACAGAACCCTTGCCCTCATCTCCCCATTGACCACCAACAACGATGTAGCTCGGCATGGCTCTTACCCATATTTAAGTCAAGAGGGTGTTTATAATGATTTCTGTATTGACATGTAATTGTCAGACCCCTCACGAAATCATTAAATCTTTTTGTGAAAATTTTTACATGGTGATGACTACGGCCTGCATTGAGATCCTCCCAGATAAGAAGGTTATTACTGTAAGGGGCGAAGATGGCAGAGCGCTTGCCCAACTAACTATTGACGACTTAGCAGAGGTTGTCGAGTTCAGATACGCTACGCCGTGGAACGTTACAAAGGACTCACTAGATAAGGTAGCGCTCGTTCTGGAAGACCTCGCATACATTACACAAAGCTATGACAAGCTCCCAGAAAAGAAAATCCTCATCGACATGCTAAAGAAAAGAAAGTATTAAAAGAGACCACGGGCTTACAACCAAAGGGCATTCACCATGATCAGGAATAAGTTAGTTGTCGTCACAGGGGGGGCGGGTTTTATAGGCTCGCATCTTGCCTGGGAGCTGGTAAAAGACAACGACGTAATAGTCGTTGATAACCTCTACACTGGAAAAGAAGAAAACGTTCCGCCCGGAGCAAAGCTCGTTAGGGCAGACATAAGGGACTATGAAGCCACAGCCGAGCTGATAAGCAATGCTGACTACGTCTTCCACGAGGCGGCGCAGGTGAGCGTCGTCGAGAGCATCCGCGATCCCGCTTTTACAGAAGAGGTGAACGTCCTCGGGACGCTCAACGTCTTGAAGGCCCTTCTTGAAGGACATGGGAAGCTCATTTTCGCCTCTTCTGCAGCTGTCTATGGAGACAATCCTCACCTGCCGCTAAAGGAGACGGAGAGACCCCGGCCCCTCTCTCCCTACGGCATAACCAAAGCAACCGCCGAGGAGTACCTCCGCGTCTTCCACGAGCTTTACGGCCTGCCAGTTGTTTCCCTCCGCTACTTCAACGTCTTTGGGCCTAGACAGAGCGCCAACCAGTATGCAGGAGTGATAAGCATCTTCATCAACCGCGCGCTGAAAGGAGAACCCTTGGTCATCTTCGGCGACGGAAAGCAGACGAGGGACTTCATCTACGTCAGGGACGTGGTCAGGGCTAACCTTCTGGTAGCCGAAAGCAGAAAAGCCAATGGGGGGGTTTTCAACGTCGCGACAGGGAGAGAGACTACAATCCTTGAGCTCGCTATGAAGATAATCGAAATAACAGGAACTACGAGCTCGATAGTCTTCGACAAACCGAGGCCCGGCGACATAAAGCACAGCAGGGCCGACATTAGCGAGATCAGAAAACTGGGCTTCGAGCCAGAGTGGTCCCTCGAGGAGGGACTGAAAAAGACTGTAGAGTGGTATGCCAAAAATAAACTGTAGTGAGAGCCATTTTCTTCACTTCTTGACGCTGAAACCCATTGCCTGCTTCTGCTGAATCTCCTGGGCCTTTTTGGCGAGATCCCCCAGCTGGACTTCGAGCTTCTTAAGGGCTTCCTGTGTCTTTGCTATTGCCTCTTCGTACTCCTTTATGCGCTTTTCGAGATACGCAATCGAGTCATCAAGGCTCTTCTCGACGGCGTAGCCAGCCCCAACGCTAACTATCGCGTTCTTGGCATCAAGGATTTTGCCCTTGAGGAACGATCCAGCCCCAATGGGGACAAGGATCTCGACCGCACCCTCCTCCTTCTTAAGGCCTTCGAGGGTCTCCTTGACCGCCTGGAATTCGTTCTTTCCGAGAGTCAGAAGCTCAAGGTTCTGGGCGAGCAGTTGAGCCTGAGCCTGAAGGAGCTGATACTGGTATGCGAGTTCTTCAAGCTTCTTGGTGTCCTCCGCCATTTCAACCACCGGAGTAAGTCCGGGGCGGTGCTTTTAAGATTTTAGCTTGAACTTACATATCAAATCGCATAACAGAGAGCAGTCTAAAATTGCTCCCGCCAACTATCTGCTCATGGACATTGTTTCCCATCTTATGAAGCATTACTGACTTAGGAATCGTTCCTCTCGTTCAGAGGCAGTATTTTTGCCTAACAAAGACAATCGAGCTTGAATCCTTCAGAAAGCAAAAGATATGCTGCTAATCAGCGCAGCAAAGTTTATAAACCCTTTAGCTCCATGTCCGACGCCCCTCGTAGGAGGGGAGGTGGTCGGCATGTACTACCCACCCAAGAAGAAGGTCCCGCCTAAGGTTGAGGAAGAGGAAGAAGAGTTCGAGCCTCTCGAAGCAGTCGAAGAAGCCTACGAGAACTGGGACGAGGAAGAAGAGTTTGACGAGGACTGGGAAGAAGAGGAAGAGTGGGACGAAGACTGGGAGGACGAAGAAGACTGGGACGAGGACTGGGAAGAGGACGAAGACTACTGAACTCTCCTCCTTTTGAGGTGCTTCCATGAAAGGTCGGCCGGTAAAGAGACAGAAGACCACCCTCAAGACCCTTGAAAAGCGCCGCCAGATGCGGCACCGGCCGGATCCCGGCAGGTGGTTCTATTCTTTTATCCCGTTTAAGGTTCGCCACCGGCGGAGCTGCACCTTTAATTCCACTCCTCACGATGAACGTCGGCGGCGGGCCGGCTGATGTGGGGATAGTCAACGCAGTGGGCAGTACATTCTCAATGCTCGGCGGCCTTTTCTGGGGGAAGCTCAGCGACAGGCTCAACAGGAGAAAGGTATTCCTCCTCATTGGGTTCCTGGGGACTGCGATAGCCACGCTCGTCTTTGCTTTTGCTCACAGTGTCTCCCAGGTTATTGCCATAAACGCGGCCTACACATTCTTCATAGCCGCGACGATACCAATTCCGATACTCATAATAACGAAGGTCTTCCGCCTTGAGGACTGGGACTACGCGATAGGGAAGTTCAACGAGATCGGCGGCTGGGCGTGGGTTCTTGGTCTCATAGCGGGCCTGCTCTTGACGCCCGTGCTCGGAATTAGGGGAACTTTCATTGCTCTCGGAGTCATAGGGCTTCTCTCGTTTCCATGGGGAAAGAAAACAATACGAGAAGTTCCGCTTCACATTGACAGAAAAATCCTGGGTGTCTACGCCGGCTATGTCGTTGAGAAGTTCAGATACCTTCCGAACATGATAACCCACCTACCGAGGTTCTCTACGAAGGGCTTTGGGAGGCTCTACTTCTCATCCTTTCTGTTCTGGGTGGGGGCAATGCTCTACTTCACCCAGTTCCCGGTTCTCCTCAAGTCGAGAGGCTTCGGTGCCACTCACCTCTATCTCATGAGCATAGGGAACTCCACCATATCGGCCTTCATGTACACGCGGGTCGGTCTGAAACTCAAAAAGAGCGGGGGCTACCTTGCCCTCATTCGTGGGCTTTCAGTTAGGGCATTTGCTTTCTCGCTCCTTGCGGTATCCACGCTAATTGAGGGCCAAGTTTTTGTGCTCTTTGCCTTTGTATCTTACTTCCTGGCGGGCTACACCTGGGCGTACATAGGAATCTCGACGACCTCGATAATCTCGCGCTTCGCTCCCCCTAAGGAGAGGGGTGCACTGATAGGAACTTACAACATGATAAGCTCCCTGGGTGCGATAGCTGGGAACTTCCTCAGCGGTTTTCTGACGGAAGGGCTAGTTTTACCGTGAACTTCACGGTTGCAACTGCCCTTCTTCTGGTTTCAATACTTCCGCTCCTCGGCGAGAACGTTAAAAGCAGAAAACCCAACTAACTCTGGTGACGACTATGTTCTGGCTCAAGACGAGGATAATTGAGGGGGAAGGATCACTTGAGAGCCTCAAGAACGAGGCCAAGGGGCACGAGCGGGTTCTCATACTGGCATCTGGTTCTATGAAGAGGCACGGTTTTCTGAGCGAGGCCGAGGACTACGTTAGGGAAGCCGGAGCAGAGGTCATGAGCATAACAGGCCTCCCGACCGAACCCAGTGTGGAGGTCATTGAGGAGTTCCTACCGAAGGTGAGAGAGTTCAGGCCAGACCTTCTCGTGGCTATAGGTGGCGGTAGCGTCATTGACACTACCAAAGCACTCAAGGTCTTCTATGATGCCCCCGAGCCCGTCTTTGAGGAGATAGCTTTCATTGACCGCTTCTCAAGGCCAAAACCTGTGCCGAAGCTCAAAACTCCCTTAATCGCTATTCCCTCAACGAGCGGGGCTGGAAGCGAGGTCTCAGC
Organism: Thermococcus peptonophilus; assembly: GCF_001592435.1. NCBI lineage: Archaea > Methanobacteriati > Methanobacteriota > Thermococci > Thermococcales > Thermococcaceae > Thermococcus > Thermococcus peptonophilus. The sequence continues at coordinate 19,357 of NZ_CP014750.1, read as the reverse complement.
GGCGAGCGTTCTGAAGAAAAACGGGGTAAAGTACAACATCGTAACGCCGGAGATAGCGCCCGACGTGGCTATCCTCGACCCGAGACTCCCGAGAACGATGCCGAGGGAAGTAACCAGAAACTCCGGCTTAGATGTCCTCGTTCACGGGATAGAGGCATACACGACAAAAGTCGCCGGGCCCTTCAGTGACGCCATGGCAATTCGGGCAATAAAGACCGTCTTCGAGTGGCTTCCTAAGTCGGTTGAAGGCGATCCCGAGGCGAGGGCAAGGATGCACTACGCGGCGACGATGGCTGGGATAGCGTTCCTCAACGCGAGGCTTGGATTAGCTCACGCGATGAGCCACAAGGCAGCATGGATAGGGCCGCATGGATTGCTCAACGCGATATTCATACCCTACGTAATGGAATTCAACGCAGAGATGAGCGAGTATGCAAAAAGGCGCTATGCTGAGATAGCACGCGAACTCGGACTGAAGAGTGCGGAAGAGCTGATAAAAGCCGTTAAGGAGCTCAACGAGAGCCTTGGAGTTCCAAAGCTTAACGAGCTTGTTGACGAAGAGACCTTCATGGCAAGACTCGACGAGATGGCAGAGAAGGCCTACCGTGATGGGCTGATAACGTTCAACCCCGTTGAACCAAAGCCAGAGGAGATAAGAGAGCTTTATCTGAAGGCTTTCTATGGAGAATGAATGGAACAAAATAACAGAAGGAAAGGGCGTTACTCAACTATAACTTCCTCTTCTCCTCCTTCCTTAACCTCGCGTATCTTTCCCCTCTTCATGACCTCAACAATGGCAAATGCCAGCAGGGCCAGGAGGAGATAAACCATGGACGCTCCCCCAAAGAGCACCTCGTAGGCCTTCTCCGTCGGGATCTTGATCTGGACGAAGGCCGGAGCCCCCGGCGGGTGGAAGAGGACGTAGTAGGTGCTCATCACCGTTCCCGCTATTGCCGGCCCCCAGGTAGAGCCGAAGTTCCTGAAGAGTGTGTTTGAACCAGTGGCAATGCCCATCATTCTCTTCGGTACTGAGAAGGTCAGCACGTTGATAAGAGATATGTTCATGAGGTTTATGCCCACCCCAACGAATACAAGCGTTGTCACAAACTGCCAGAGGGACATCTTCGTTGCGTAGAGGGACATTACTGCGAGAGCGCCGCTTCCTATGAGGGCACCCGCTATTGCTATGGGCTTTGCTCCTATCTTGGGCATGAACTTTCCGGCGAGCGGGGCAACGATGAGCATGACGAGGGCCATTGGGGTCATGAGCAGGCCGCTCTGGAGTATCGTCTTTCCAAAGCCGTAGGGTTCCGGCATCTGGAGGAGGTAGGTGTTCGCCTGGCTCATCATTGAGAGGCCAAAGGCCGCTAACATTATGCCCAGGTTGGCTATGGCGGGGTTCCTTGAGGAGATTATGCCGAGCGGCAGCAGCGGGTTTTCCGCTCTCATCTCCCAGAGGACGAGCAATATGGCACCAATGACACCAACCGCAAATAGCACGAGGGTTTCTTTAGCGGTCCAGCCTATGTTTGGCGCCCTCGTGACCGCCACGAGCATGGGCACCACGAAGACCGTAAGGAGAACCGCCCCGACCCAATCAACCTTTCCGGGGTTTATGTAGCGGCTCTCCCTGAGTATCCTCCAAGCGAGGAAGAACATCAGCACGGCGAAGGGAGCCGCCGAGTGGTAGGTCCACCTCCATCCCCAGTTCTGGGTGACCCACGCGCCGAGGGGGAGCGCTATGACCATACCCACCGCGAACATGGCACTTATCATTCCCTGTACCTGCGGCACCATACTTGGCGGAAACTCCTCGCGGACGAGGGCAAACGCGAGCGGCATAATTGCCATTCCAAAGCCCTGGATGGCTCTAGTAACGAGTAACCACTGGAAACTCGGCGCGAAGCCGTTGAGGATGACTCCCAGCGTGTAAAAGCCGAGCGCCACGAGGAACATCTTCTTTTTTCCGTACATGTCTCCAAGTTTTCCAAAGAGGGCGACGCTAACGGTCCCAACGAGGAGGTATATGGTCAAAATCCAGCTGACGTCGTTGGGGTTTATCGCGAACTCCTTCTGGATCGTCGGCAAAGCCGGCGTCAGCATCGCCTCGGTGTACATGACGAGGAGCGGGAGGAGAACGACCACAATAACCGCTTTCTTTGCGTAGGTCAGGTCGTAGGTCTCACCATTCTCGACTACCTGCATTTTTCACCACCGATGTATCGAACGATATATCACTTATAAAGCTAGCGGTCGGTAGAAATTATAAACCGTTTTTAACTATGTGAGCACATGCACCCCCTCCTCAAGAAAGCCATAAAGGATCGCTTTGGGAGGCTCAACAGACTCCAGCAGGATGCCTTCCGCGAGGTTAGTTCCGGGAAGAGCGTTCTGATTATAGCGCCTACTGGCTCAGGAAAAACAGAGGCCGCCGTTCTGCCCGCCTTCAACGAAATCCTTGAGGAGGGGCTGAAGCCGATTTCTGCCCTCTACATTGCCCCGCTGAAGGCCCTCAACAGGGATCTCCTCGAGAGGCTCGAATGGTGGGGTAAGAGGCTCGGAATAACCGTTGAGGTGCGCCACGGAGACACCTCATCCTACAGGAAGGCGAAACAGGTAAAGAACCCCCCGCAGATGCTCATTATAACCCCCGAAACCCTCGGTGTGATTTTGACCGTTAAATCCCTCCGAAAGCACTTGACGAATGTGAAGTTCGTCATCGTGGACGAGATAGCAGAACTTGTAGATAATAAGCGCGGCGCCCAGCTCCTCCTCGGTCTTGAGAGGCTCGCTGAGATTGCCGACTTCAGGAGAATCGGGATGACGGCAACGGTGGGTAACGAGGACGAGGTTAGGGAGTGGCTGAAGGCTGATGTCATAGTCAAGCCTAACTGGAAGAAGGCCTACCGCTTCCACGTGCTGTATCCAAAACCTGAAGAAAAAGACGAAGAGCTCGCCAGAAAGCTCAGCGTTTCCCCTGACATCGCGGCGCGCCTCAGGATTCTATGGGACATCGTTGAAAGGCACGGAAAGGCCCTGGTATTCACTAACACGCGTCAGTTTGCAGAGATTCTCGCCCATCGGCTGAAGGCGTGGGGGAAACCCGTTGAAGTCCACCACGGCTCGCTCTCGAGAGAAGCAAGGATAAACGCCGAGAAGGCTCTCAAGGAGGGAAAGATAAAGGCACTGGTGTGCACATCCTCGATGGAGCTCGGCATAGACATCGGTGACGTTGACGTCGTGATTCAGTACATGAGCCCGAGGCAGGTAAACAGGCTAGTCCAGAGGGCTGGAAGGGCGAAGCACAGGATAGGGGAGGTAAGCGAGGCATACATTATAACGACGAACGTTGAGGACTACCTTCAGAGTCTGATCATAGCCAAACACGCTCTTGAAGGCCGATTTGAACCCCTTGAGCCGATCGGCGGACTGGACGTTCTGGCCCATTTCGTCGTCGGCCTGCTCGTTGAGTACAGGCGACTTCCGAGGGAGAGGCCCTACGAGATAGCGAGGAGGGCGTACGTTTACAGGGATTTGAGCTGGGAGGACTACCTTGATACGCTCAAGGTGCTCGAAGACGCCCGAATAATAGGCTACGACGAGGGGATCAACCAGCTCTACCTGCGCAGGGGGGCCTTTCAGTACTACTATGAAAACCTCTCAACGATACCCGATGAAGTCTCCTGGAGGGTCATAGACGCCAAGAGCGGAAACATCGTTGGAAGGCTCGACGAAAGCTTCGTGATGGACCTCGAAGAGGGCATGGAGTTCGTGATGGGCGGGAAGAGCTGGATAGTGCTCAAGATAGACGATGAGGCTAAAATCATCAAGGCGCGCGAGAGCCCGAGCATCGAGAGCGCCATACCAAGCTGGGAAGGCGAGATGATACCCGTTCCCTTCAGCGTTGCCTTTGCCGTCGGCAGGCTGAAGAGAGAGCTTGTCTTCGACTTCAAGAACGCGCTGTCACTCCTTGAGGGTGTTGAGTTCAGCAAGGAGGAACTAAAAAGGGCATTTGAAGAGATAAAGGATGAGCCGTTCTCGACTGATAGGGACATCTTTGTGGAGAGCACTCCGAAAGCGCTCGTTATCCACGCCGACTTCGGCAACAGGGCGAACGAGGCTATCGGCAGGATAGTCCACTCCCTCCTGATCCTCCGCTACGGCAGGGTGTTCTCGGTGAGGGCGCAGGCACACGCGGTAGTCTTCAAGACACCGTTCCAGCTGAACCCCAATGAGGTCAAGCGCTACCTCTACCAGGAGCCGGAGAGCGTTGAGTTCATCGTGGCGAGATCTTTGAGGGATTCCCATGCCTACCGCTGGAGGATGCTGAACGTTGCAAAGCGCTTCGGGGCCCTGAGAAGGGACGCGAAGATAAGGAAAGTAGAACGACTCTTCGAGGGGACGGTCATTGAGAGGGAGACGCTGAACGAGCTCTATCACGATAAGGTTGATGTAAAGACTGCCGAACTGGTCATGGAGATGCTGAAGGTAGGAAGCCTCAGGGTCAAAACCGCCCTCAGGAAAGAGCCCTCGACACTTGCCAGGCTGAACATGACCGTTGGCGGAGAGTTCCTATTGAGCGGAGTCCTTGAGAGGGACGAAGTCCTTGAGCTGTTCAAAAGGAGGCTCCTTGAGCACGAGGTAGTTTTAGTCTGCACCAACTGCGGCTGGCATTCGAGGACTAAGGTTGCCCGCTTGAGGAGCATCGGGGAAAGGGAATGTCCTCGCTGCGGCTCGAAGATGCTCGCCGTTGCTCACCCGATAGATGCGGAGGAGTTTTTACCTGTTCTCGATAAGGTCAGGCACGGGGAGCCCCTTGATAAGAGAGAGGAGCGGGTTTACAGAAAGTTGCTGAAAGCCGCGGACTTGGTTGATACATACGGCTTTGATGCCGTTTTGGCCCTGGCCAGCTATGGAACCGGGCCTGATACAGCGGCTAGGATACTCGCCCAGTACAGGGGAGATGCTCTGTTGGTAGCCCTGATGGAGCGTGAGAGGGAGTTCATAAGGACGAGACGCTTCTGGGTCGATGAGGGACAAAGAAGAAAATGAAAATACAGTGCCCAGGTGTAATGCACTTTGTGCTGGTATTCAATGAGATTCAAAATTTTCTGCCCATCGGGTTCCACCTATATTGTCGAATCTGTGTCTGTAATAGATTTTCCACATTATAAAACTCAGTTATACAGCCTAGGAACAAAGATGACATTATATGTTCCATACTTGGATGTATACCTTTAGTCCGAAGTAAACCTTATAAGGAGTAACGAACAATTTTCCAACGTAGTGAGCACTAGGGGATGTCTGGTGATGCACGTGGCCCTCCCATTGAGGAGAAAGAGGGACGTTCAAACTCCAATCATAGACTATCGAGAGCTCGACAGACTACTTACCCAGGATAGCTACAAAAAGCTTCTCATAACTCGTCGGCCGATTGTCAATTCCACTCCTAGCGACGTGGTACTGATCTGGGTGAGCAAGGCAGGCCACCCCAGGGCCATAAAACCTACTGACCTCCACATACTCGAGAGCATCGTGTGGAAAGAACTTCAAAACGGCACCAAATCTGTAATTCTGGACGCACTCGAATACCTTATAATTGAAAACGGCCTGGAGAGTGCGCTGAGGTTCGTCGGAAAGCTGAGGGACATAGCCATCCTGAACGGGGCGAAGTTTTACGTCACTGTTAGTGAAGGAATTGACGAAAAAACCCGCGCCATGCTCCGCAGAATAGTTGAGTGAAGTTTATATACTGTGGACTCTTCTCCAAGATTTAGGTGTGGGTGATGCCTTACATTGAGAAAATTGAAATGAAAGGTTTCAAATCTTATGGTAACAAAAAGGTTGTAGTGCCGCTTGCGAGGGGTTTTACTGCTATAGTAGGAGCAAACGGTTCTGGAAAGAGCAACATCGGAGATGCCGTTCTGTTTGTCCTTGGAGGACTTTCTGCAAAGGCTATGAGGGCCAGCAGAATAAGTGACCTCATTTTTGCCGGCTCAAAGGGTGAGCCACCTGCCAAATATGCAGAGGTGGCCATGTATTTTAACAACGAGGACAGGGGCTTTCCGATAGATGAAGACGAAATCGTGATAAAAAGGCGCGTCTATCCCGATGGAAGGAGTACGTATTGGCTCAACGGGAAGAGAGCAACGAGGAGCGAGATAATAGACCTCTTAAGCGCTGCCATGATCTCTCCAGAGGGGTACAACCTCGTCCTGCAGGGCGACATAACTAAGTTCATTAAAATGTCTCCAATCGAGAGGAGGCTCATCATAGATGAAATCTCTGGAATAGCCGAGTACGATGCCAAAAAGGAGAAGGCCCTAAAAGAGCTGAAGCAGACAGAGGAGAACCTCGCGAGGGTTGACCTCCTGATAAGGGAAGTGAAAGCCCAGCTCGACAAGCTTGAAAAAGAGCGCAACGACGCCCTCCGCTACCTCGACCTTAAGGAGAAGCTGGAAAAAGCGAGGGTTACGCTCCTTCTGGCGGAAATAAAGAGGCTTGAAAAGTTCATTGAGGAAGGCGGATCGCGGGAGGAAGAAATTGAGGGGCAGATCAAGTCCCTTGAAGACAGGCTGAAGGAGATAGCCAAGGAAATAGTCGCGAAGGAAAAGGAACTCGCCGAAATAGAGCGCCAGCTTGAGGAGAAGAGCGGCGACGGCATTCTCGAAATAACGAGGAAGATAAGCGAGGTCAAGTCCAAGATAGAGGTCGCGAAGAGGAACATAGAAAACGCGCAGAAGGAGATAGAGGAGAGCCAAGCCCGCCTCAGAAAGGCAAAAAACGAGTTAAAACGTGTTTCTGATGAAATAGAGAAAAGCAAAGGAGCTGTGAAGCGCTGGAGAAAGAGGAGAGAGCAGCTCCTCGTCCAGATAAAGGAGAGGGAAACCGTCAGAAACGAGCTCGTTATTAAGCTGGGTGAGATAGACAAGCGCTTCTCCGAGGCCAGGGAGGAGTTCGACAAGGTGGTTGCTGAGCTTGAAGAGGCCAAAAAAGCACTCTACATGAAGGAAGGTGACATATCCAAGTTTGAAGAAGAGATCAGCAGGGCCAAAGCCAGGATAACCCAGTTTAACGCTAGGAGGAACCTTCTGAAGGAGAAAATAGCGGAGGCAAAAGCTTCTCTCGAAGCCAAGAGGTCTGAGCTGTCCCAGATAGAGGGCAAAATATCCAAAGTGGAATCAAGGCACAGAAAAGCCGAGAAGGAGCTCGAAGAAAAAACAAGGGAGCTCCATAAGGTAGAGAGTGAGCTGGCTAAGGCAAGAGAAGAGCTGATTAAAGCTGAAGCCCAGAGGGAAGTCAGGGGCAACAGAGCCGTCGAGTTTCTGAAGTCCCAGAGAATAGAGGGCCTATATGGCACTCTTGGAGAGCTGATAAGCGTTCCCAGGGGTGAGTATGCTTTAGCTGTTGAAGTCGCACTCGGCGGCAACTACGACAACGTCGTGGTGGAGGACGACAGGGTCGCCGAGAGGGCTATAAAGCTCCTCAAGGAGAAAAAGCTCGGCAGGCTGACGTTTTTGCCACTCAACAAGATAAAGCCGCGCTCCATGAAGGAAAAGCCGAAGCTTGGAATTCCAGCTATGGACGTCGTCTCCTACGACCCCCGCTTCAGGAATGCGGTTGCCTACGCCCTCGGGGATACCCTCATAGTGAACGACATGGACGAGGCGAGGAATGTCGGAATAGGAAAGGTCAGAATGGTCACCCTCGGCGGGGAACTCCTCGAGAGGAGCGGTGCGATAACTGGAGGCCACTACAAGCCGAGGGGCAGGCTGGGAGTCAACGTTGACGAGATAAAGAAGAGGGTCGAGACCCTCAAGAGCCAAAAGGAAGCCCTTGAGGCGCAGATGAACGCCCTAAAGGTAGAGGTTAAGGGGCTTGAGAACGAGCTTTTCGAGCTCCGCATGAAGAAGAGCGAGCTTTCAAAGGACATTCAGGTCATCCAGAAGGAACTCGACTCCTACCTTGCCGAAGACCGCTCCCTCAAGGAAGAGATTGAAGAAAACGAACATCTCATCTCGGAGCTTGAGAAAAGGATAGAGGAATCGAAGGGCGAGATGGCAAAGCTCAGGGGGAGAATAGAGAGACTTGAGGGGAAGAGGGAGAAGATAAAGAAGGCCCTTGAGAACCCGGAAGCGAGGGAGCTGAACTCAAAGATAAGGGAAATTGAAGCGGAGATATCCAAGCTCAAGGAAGAGTTAAGCAGGGTTGAGAGCAAGCTCGAGAGCCTCGACTCGAGGATAAACGAAGAGCTCCTCCCAAGGAAGGCCGACCTCGAGGAGGAGATAGAAGGCCTTATCAACAAGATAAACGCCCTGAACGCCTACATCGAGGAGAATAAAAACGCCATAACAGAGCTTGAGAAAGAGCTTGAAGAGCTGAAGAAGGCTGAAGAGAACGTCAAGGGCGAACTCAAGGAACTCCGCGATAGGAGGGAGCAGATAAGGAAGGAAATAGCCGAGCTCAGAAGGGAGAAAGACGAGCTTACCTCAAAGCTCCAGGAGCTTAGGATAGAGGCTAATACACTAAAAGTCAGATTGGCGCAGGTCGAGACAACACTCCGGGAGAAGAAGGCCGAGCTCAAGCACTTTGATGAAAAGCTTGTACGCTCGATAAAGGAAATCCCGCTTGAAGTTGAGAAGCTCAGAGAGGACATTGAGAGGATGGAGGAGGAGATACGCTCGCTTGAGCCCGTTAACATGAAGGCCATTGAGGACTTTGAAGTTGTCGAACGCAGGTACCTTGAGCTGAGCAGCAAGCGCGAGCAGGTTCTAGCCGAGAAGGAAAGCATAGAAGAGTTCATAGAGGAGATCGAGGGGCAGAAGAGACAGGTCTTTCTCCAGACCCTCAATGCAATAGCTAAGAACTTCTCTGAGCTGTTTGCAAAGCTCTCACCAGGAGGAGAAGCGAAGCTCATCCTTGAGAACCCTGAGGATCCGTTCTCAGGAGGGCTTGAGATAGAGGCGAAGCCGGCCGGTAAGGACGTCAAGAGGATAGAGGCCATGAGCGGCGGTGAAAAGGCGATAATAGCGCTCGCCTTCGTCTTTGCAATTCAACGCTACAAGCCGGCCCCCTTCTACCTGCTCGACGAGATTGATGCCCACCTCGACGATGCAAATGTCAAGCGTGTTGCTGACCTAATCAAGGAAGCTTCCCAGAACAGCCAGTTTATCGTAATAACTCACAGAGATGTCATGATGGCGCAGGCAGACAGGATAATCGGTGTCAGCATGAGGAACGGCGTTTCAAAGGTGGTCTCCCTCAGCCTCGAAAAGGCCAGGAAGATACTTGAGGAGATAAGGAAGAGGGACGAGGCCGAGCACAGGGAGATGTTCGGCCGGCTGGAGGCGTGATATATGGAATCCAGATTCGAGCCGGAGATAACACCCGTCGACATCCTCCTCCAGCTCGTTCAGATGGGAAAAGTTGATCCATGGAACATTGACATAGTTGACCTAACGGAAAAGTACATAGAGCGCCTTAGGGAGATGAAGGAGCTTGACCTGCGCATCTCGGCGAGGGCAATTCTGGCAGCTTCCATTCTTGTCAGGATGAAGAGCGAGGCCCTTCTCTACTCCGACGAGGAGCAGGAAAACGGGGAAGAAGAAAAGGAGCGCATCCGCGTGGATGTCGAACCGCTGGCACCGCCCTTGAGAAGGGCGGAGCGCTACTACACCTTCGAAGACCTCATCGAGGCCCTCATGGACGCCCTTGAAGAAGCTGAGAGGAGGAAGCCGAGAAAGAGGAAGCGCGAGGAAGTCGAGGAGGAGATCTTCGTCGTTGATGACTTCCGCGTTGACATTGAGAAGCACGTGAACAGGCTGTATGAGATAGTCAGAAAACTCTACAGCGAGACCAGAGAGCCGATACGCTTCTGGGATTTGGTCTTTGATCCGCAGCCGAAGATAATAGCCAGAACATTCCTCTATCTGCTTTTCCTGTCCAACATGGGGAAGGTAGACCTCCTCCAGGAAGAGCCTTTTGGAGAAATCCTGGTAGTCCCGCTGGAGGAAAACTCCTAACTCCTCTCCTCCCTTTTCGCTGGGCGGAGGGTAATGACTAGGAATGGAGGTTCGCTCCCAACGTAGAGGCTCTTCTTTTCCCTGTTCAGGTAGAAGCAGTATTCACCATCGGGGACTGCCTCAATAAACTTTTCGGGCCTGGTAACCTTCGCAACCCGCCCATCGAAATATACGCACTCGTAGGAGCCCATTATGTCCCTAACCCGCTCAAGAATCTCGCTCTTCTGAAGCCTCTCACAGTCTAAACGAGTGCACACGAGTGACTTCCTCCCGTCTGTAAATATCGTGATTTTCTCGTTGACATCGATCCGCTTGGAGCGGTCCAGAAAGGCCCACAGCTCGGAGTATATCCTTTCGAGCCTGCCCCTCTTTGCAAGCCTCTTCTTCAGCCTCTCCTTTGCATGGCGGGTGAACAGCATGAAAGAACATTACAGGAGAACAATTAAAATTTGTCGATAAGGTAGCTACACATGTAGATACATATGTAGGTTATGACTTCATCAAAAAGTATTTAAAAGATGATAAATAAAAGAGGACTGAGGTCAAAAATGGTGGAAACAAAAGGAAAGGTTTATAGCGTAGTTTTTTTGGCGTTCTCATTCCTCGACGCGCTTACTACTTGGGTTGGAGCCCATAAGGGCTTCTCCGAGACAAATCCAATCGTTGCGAGCAGACTTTCCGATCCAGGGCTGTTCTTCGGGAGCTTTGCGTTTTTCACTGTGCTCGGGCTTCTGGTAATACTCGTGTCAGGCTATATGAGCCGCTTTTCCAGGGTCTTTGGGTATCTCTCCCCACTTTTCATCCTGCTGAAGGCACTGCCAGTGTTCAACAATGTGTATCTTCTGGCAGGGAGGAGTGTTATATTTGCTTCACTTCCTGTGGGGTTCCTGCTTCTATCCCTCGTTAGGAACTCAGGAAAACTTTTATTCTCTCCCACCAAGAGTTGATTATGCAGTACCTCAGAAGAGACCTCATAGAGCCCCGTGTTTACCAGGAGGTCATTTACGCCAGGTGTAAAGAGTCCAACTGCCTCGTTGTCCTCCCGACAGGGTTGGGAAAGACCCTCATAGCCATGCTCATAGCTGACTACCGCCTCTCAAAGTACGGCGGAAAGGTTCTCATGCTCGCCCCGACGAAACCGCTCGCAGTTCAGCACGCTGAGAGCTTCAAAAAACTCTTCAACCTCCCGCCTGAGAAGATAAACATCCTGACAGGGGAGCTGTCTCCAAAGAAGAGGGCTGAAGTCTGGAAGAATAGTGTCATAATAACCGCTACCCCCCAGACCGTTGAGAACGACATCCTAACTGGAAGAATATCCCTTGAGGACGTGGTTCTCCTCGTCTTTGACGAGGCCCATCGAGCAGTCGGGAACTACTCTTACGTCTTTATAGCGAAGGAGTATCTGAAGACCGCAAAACATCCGCTCGTTCTGGGCCTTACGGCCTCCCCCGGAAGCGACGAAGAAAAAATAAGGGAAATAGTGAGAAACCTTGGGATAGAAAGGATAGAGGTTCGGACTGAAAGCTCTCCCGACGTCAAGCCCTACGTCCAGAGGATAGCCTTCGAGTGGGTTAAGGTTGACCTCCCGGGCATCTACAAGGAAGTCCGCTCCATCCTTCGCGAGATGCTGAAGGAGAGCCTCAAGCCCCTCGCCCAGTTTAAGCTGGTTTCGACGTATTCCCCGGACATCTCAAAGAAGGAAGTCCTCCAGGCAGGCTCAAAGATCAACCAGGAGGTAGCGAGGGGGGACTACGAGCTCGGAAGGCTGAGGATGCACCAAGCGAAGGCTGTAAAGCTCCTGCACGCCCTTGAACTGCTTGAAACCCAGGGTCTCACCGCCCTTCGGGCCTACCTGAAGAAGCTCAGGGAGGACAAGAGGACAAAGTCGAGCAGAGAACTAATGGAAGACCCGCGCATGAGGAAGATTATCTATTTGCTCGTCCAAGCGAAGGAAGCAGGCATAGACCATCCCAAGATGGAGAAACTGAAGGAGCTCGTTAAAAAGCAGCTCGAAGAAAAACCAAACTCCAAGATAATAGTCTTCACGAACTACCGCGACACCGGAAAGAAAATCGTCGAGGAACTGCGCTCTATTGGGATCTCCGCCGGGAGGTTCATCGGGCAGGCGAGCAGGAAGAATGATAGGGGGATGAGCCAGAGGGAGCAGAAGGAAGTCCTCGACCGCTTCTCAAGGGGAGAGTTCAACGTCCTCGTTGCCACGAGCGTCGGGGAAGAGGGCCTGGACGTCCCTGAAGTTGACCTTGTAGTGTTTTACGAGCCGGTTCCCTCAGCAATAAGGAGCATTCAGAGGCGGGGAAGAACCGGGAGGCACAGGCCGGGAAGGGTCGTCATCCTCATGGCCAAGGGGACGAGGGATGAAGCCTACTACTGGGCTTCCCGGAGAAAGGAGAAGGGAATGTTCGATGCGATAAAGAAAATCGCGAGGGAGCTTGAGGAGGCACATAGGGAAAAGGCGGCGGTTCAAGAGGAAATTGATAGAGTACATGCTGGTGTTGAAAAGTCAAGGAGGAGTGTCGATGTGTCCAAGGGGAAGATCACCCCGCTGGACGCTTTCCTGAAGCCGAAGAAGGCTGAGAAAGCCGAAGCGGAGAAGGGTGAAGATGCTAGAAAAGCCACATCCCAAGCCCCCGAAGAAAAATCAGCTGAAAAGCCGAAAGAAACGACCGAAGAGCTTCCGATAAAGCCCATCTTCGTGAGAAAGCCAAAGGGGATAGTGGTCTATGTAGATTCCCGGGAGCTGAGGAGCGGTGTCCCGAAGCACCTCAGGGAGCTTGGAGCTGAAGTTGAAGTGAGAACCCTCGACGTTGCCGACTACGTTGTTAGCGAAGAGGTGGGCATAGAGAGGAAGAGCGCCAACGACTTCATCCAGTCGATAATCGATGGAAGACTTTTTGATCAAGTGGAGAGGCTGAAGAGGGCTTACGAGAAGCCGGTAATCATCATTGAAGGGGAGCTGTACGGCATAAGGAACGTCCACCCCAATGCAATAAGGGGAGCGATAGCGGCGGTGACCCTGGACTGGGGAGTCCCGGTACTGTTCTCATCAGGCCCAGAGGAGACCGCCCAGTTCATCTACCTCATGGCGAAGAGGGAACAGGAGGAGCGGAAGAAGGAAGTCCGGCTGAGGAGCGAGAAGAAGGCCCTAACGCTGGCCGAGAGGCAGAGGCTGATCGTTGAGGGCCTTCCAAACGTCTCGGCAACGCTGGCCAAGAGGCTGTTAAAGCACTTCGGCAACGTCGAGAGGGTCTTCACGGCAACGGAGGAGGAGCTGAAGGAAGTTGAGGGGATAGGGCCGAAGAAGGCAAGGGAGATAAGGAGGGTCATCACGGCACCCTATGTTGAGGAAGAGGATAAGGCTTAAGTTTTCGAAATTGTAGTGGAGACCGCCCCCGGGAAACCGCGGGGGATGAGCGCCTCGGCGAGCCGTGATTCCCCTTCGCTCCCCGGGGGCACACTTCAGCCGAAGAGCGCCCTCACGCCAGATGCAGCAAATATCAGAAGTTCTATCATCTTATAGGCCTCTTCCACGCTGTTTGCTTCAAACTCGACAGTCTTACCATCCATCCTCCTGACCCGGGGACACAGCTCGGCTGCGTCAGCAAAGCCGCTGTTCAGGAAGCGCACCCCTACTTTAACGGGCTTCTCCACACTCAGGGGTTTTATAGCTCCCTCTTTCCAGCGCTTTACAGCCTCTTTTGTGCCTTTTATGAGGAGCTTCTTTATTGCTTCCATTGAGGGGCTGATGGCTGAGTACCTTGAGAAGCTCTCCTTGAGGGGAACACCAACGGTCTCCGGAAGTGCCTCTTTCACGTCCCCTTCAAGCAGTGCCCTGTCGCCAGCAACTAGGATGACGGGAACGCCCCATTCTCCGAGCAGGTAGGCGTTTAGAAGGGTCTCGCTGACGGGCCTCCCGTTCACGGTTATCCAGTCTATCGTGGCACTGCTGTAAGTGTGGTCAAAAGTCGCCCCTCTAACGCCACTCCTTGCGTGATAGCCAAGAAAGATGGCCACGTCACTTCCCTTACCTCCAACAACCATGCTGAGGGGCCTGGGAAAACCCCTAACGAGCTTTACAAAGCTGGGCATTTCTTCGGGGATGATGTTCACCATGGGACCATGGCTGTCGGCGACAACGACCTCCTCAAAGCCGAGCTCGTGGAGTGTCGTTGCGGTTATCTTAACGACCTCTGTCGCTATTTTTCTGGCCTCTCCATAGAGCACCTTCTTTACGCTCAGGTGTTCGGGACTGACGACGTGGGGTAGACCCTCCAAGTCGAGGGATATGAACGCCTTCATTGGCACCACCTCTTTTCTACAGGAATCGGAACAATAAATCCCTTTTGATCTGGCGATAACTACCAGGAATATCCCGTGGACAGCCTAACAACTACCGCTCATGAAAAAGGTTTTATATGCCTTCTTTTATAGAATAAAGTGGTGATAAGCATGCAAATCGTCGAAATAAACATGAAGCTCCCCTACAAGGAGAGGGGGGCAATACTATCGAAGATCGTTTCCAAGCTAGGTGACAGGATAAGGGACATACACTTCCACCCGCCTGATATTAATGGCCTGAGTGAGGTCAGAATAGAAATCCTGAGCGAGGGAACCAAAACCCTTACCGAACTTAAAAAGCTCATAAATAAAGGAAGAGTGTCCTTTAGGGTTCTTTCAACGGTCTGATTTTACACCCCTGTTTAGTTCTTCCAGCTTTTCCCTGGCCCTTTCAACGGAGCCCGCCTTTTCTATTGCGGTTCCGGTGACAATGATATCGGCTCCAGCCTTTACGGCAGCCCTCGCCTGCTCCCCAGTTCTGATGCCGCCGCCGACTATCAGAGGAACATCAATAACGCGCTTTACAAGGCCTATCATCTCGGGCGGAACTGGTTGAGGTGCACCGCTTCCCGCCTCAAGATAGACGAGTCTCATCCCGAGATACTGGCCGGCTAAAGCGTATGCTGCTGCTATCTTCGGCTTGTGCCTTGGGATGGGCTTTGCATCCCCGACCCAGCCCACGGTCTCTCCGGGCTCAATGATCAGATAGGCCATCGGGATTGGCTCTATGCCGTAGCGCTTGACCTGAAAAGCTCCCAACGCCTGGGCGCCGGTTATGAAGAACGGGTTTCTCGAGTTGAGAAGGCTCATGAAGAAAATGGCATCGGCGTATTTGCTTATCCCGCCGTGTGAACCTGGAAACAGGATCACGGGAAGGTTCGAGCTTTCCTTTATGGCCCTAACAACGCTGTCGAGGACTTCTCCCTCGGCTCCTGTTGAGCCGCCAACCATTATCGCATCAACGCCAACTTCTTCGCTTATCCTCGCCAGTTCTCCCGCGAGTTCAGGCGAAACGTCGTCCGGATCGAGAAGAAAGAAGTGGAGCTTCTCTTTTTCTAGCTTTTCGTGAATGTATGTTTCGACTTTTCCAAGCTTGAGCATAGTTACACCCCCATAAACTTTCTGATGTCATCTTCACCCATGGATTCGTCAATTAAGAGACAGTGCACGCCAAGACTGTTAGCATGGGCACACATAGGTTTATCACGGGTTATTAGAGAGTATCCCCTCTCAAGGGCAAGGGCTAGGAAATAAGTCTGCTTTAATTGAGGATGATTCGAATTGTAAAAAAAGGCTCCTATAATGACGTTTGTATCAATAACGAACCCTCTTTCTCCCTCTAACATCGTCCAGCACTTCCTCGATATCTGTGTTAACGGGAATTCCCTTAACATTCTCCATTAAGTCCCAAATTGTTTCTCCAACAATAACTTTAACCTTGGCCCCCTTGGGGAGATTAACTTTTTTGAGAGGCCTAAACTTCTCCCCATCATAGACGGCCTCGATAACTGTCCCCATTGTTTTCCACCTTATTCAAGTATTTCCTCAGCACTTTTAACGGTTTTCCAGCTGAGACCAAGTCTGGCAAGAACTCCGATGAGGATTTTGTCAGGCTCCCCTTCGAAGCGGTAGAGGTTTGTGCTAACTCTGACGTCTCCAGCTCCGAAGCCTTCCACCGGCTCTCCAAACTTCGAGACCTCCAGTGAAAGCTTCTCCTCAAGTCTTTCTTCGCTCGGAATTAGATAGGCTCTCAAAAGTTCCGCCTCTTTGAGGAGGTAGTCAATGTGCCAGTGGAGCTTCTTGTCTTCTCTGAAGTGCCTTTCTACCCTCTTTTCGAGAGAGTTCATAGCGGAGCCAACGTAGACGTAGTAGCCCGCCTTTAATGGAAACTCCCTGGCTTTAGTGCGGATGATTTTGTCGTTCTCCAAGAGAATTACGAGAAAGTAGGAACCCTTCATATGTGGCGGTTTGCTGCAGGGTTTATAAAGAGTTCCGCCGAGTCCTAAACAAAGGTGTTGATCATGGTCGAAGACGAAAAGAGAGAGGTTAAAAAGCGCCCCGTTGATGAGTTCGCATGGCAGGAATACGACCTTGAAGAGTTTAAAAGAACTTTTCCGGCCCTTGCGAGAGAGCTTGAGGAGGAACCTGGCCTGAGCATAGACGCCTACAGGACTTCCGAGGAGAAAGCCCTCGAAGAGGAAGAGCTTGAACTCCAGGACTTCTCCGGCTACAGCCCGACGATAATCGACTTCCTGAGGAGATGTGAGACCGACGATGAGGCCCTGGAGATAATCAACTGGATGGAGGAAAGAGGAGAGATAACCCACGAGATGGCAAAGGAGCTTAGGATAGTCCTGGCCAAAAGGGGAGTAAGGGCCTTCGGGCCGAAAAAGGAGTGGGGCTGGTACGAGAGACACGGCAGGCATTGAGATACCTTGTTCCCCCGGTTTTTCTATGGGGTTGTCACCGCCCGCAACCCTTTAAAAGGCATTTTCCCAGTCCCGCCCGGTGGTGAGAATGCCAAGGATAGCGGTCATCGATTACGACAAGTGCAATCCGGATAAGTGCGGTCACTTCCTCTGTGAGAGGGTCTGTCCCGTAAACAGGATGGGCGGAGAGGCTATCATAATAGACGAGGAGAACTACCGCCCGATAATCCAGGAGGCGAGCTGTACGGGCTGTGGAATCTGCGTCCACAAGTGCCCGTTCAACGCGATAACGATAGTGAACCTACCGGAGGAGCTTGAGGAAGGCTGTGTCCACCGCTACGGGATAAACGCCTTCGTCCTTTACCGCTTACCTGTAGTCAAGGAGGGTATGGTCGTCGGTGTCCTCGGTCCAAACGGAACCGGTAAGACGACGGCCGTTAAAATACTCTCGGGCCAGCTCATCCCGAACCTCTGCGGAAACAACGATAACTGGGACAACGTTATCAAGGCATTCCGCGGCAACGAGCTCCAGAACTACTTCGAGAAGCTCAAGAAGGGCGAGATAAGGCCTATAGTCAAGCCGCAGTACGTTGACCTCATCCCGAAGGCCGTGAAGGGGAAGGTTAGGGACCTTCTCAAGAAGGCTGACGAGAGCGGAAAGTTCGACGAAGTCGTTAAGGAGCTTGAGCTTGAGAACATCCTGGATAGGGAAATCCAGCAGCTGTCGGGCGGTGAGCTCCAGAGGGTTGCAATAGCGGCGGCTCTGTTGAGAAACGCCCACTTCTACTTCTTCGATGAGCCCTCAAGCTACCTCGACATAAGGCAGAGGCTCAGGATAGCGAAAACTATCAGGAGGCTCGCCGAGAGCGGAAAGAACGTTCTCACAGTCGAGCACGATTTGGCCTTGCTCGACTACATGAGCGACATCATCCACGTCGTCTACGGTAAGCCCGGTGCCTACGGTATATTCTCCCAGCCCAAATCGACGAGAAACGGTATAAACGAGTTTCTGAGAGGCTACCTGAGGGACGAGAACGTTCGCTTCAGGCCGTTTGAGATAAGCTTCACGAAGAAGAGCGAGAGAAAAGCTCAGGAAGGTGAGATCCTCGTCCAATACCCGAGGCTAGTGAAGGACTACGGCTCATTCAGGCTTGAGGTCGAGGGCGGAGAGCTCTACGTTGGAGAAGTTGTTGGCATCGTCGGGTCGAACGGTATCGGAAAGACGACCTTCGTGAAGATGCTCGCCGGGGTAGAGAAGCCGACGGAAGGAGAGGTTGACTGGTCGCTGACCGTTAGCTACAAGCCCCAGTACATCAAGACAGACTACGAGGGGACGGTCTTTGATCTTCTGAGCAAGATAGACACCTCAAAGCTCATGAGCAACTTCTACAAGACGGAACTCCTCAACCCGCTCGGCATTCCCGACCTCTACGACAGACAGGTAAACGAGCTCTCCGGTGGTGAGCTTCAGAGGGTCGCCATAACCGCCTGCCTGCTCAGGGACGCTGACCTCTACCTCCTCGACGAACCATCGGCTCACCTCGACGTCGAGCAGAGGTTAGCCGTCTCAAAGGCCATCCGCTCTCTCATGGCCAAGAACGAGAAGACGGCGCTGATAGTCGAGCACGACGTCATGATGGTTGATTACCTCAGCGACCGCCTCATAGTCTTTGAGGGGGAGCCGGGCAAGTACGGAAGGGCACTCCCGCCGATGGGAATGAGGGAGGGAATGAACCGCTTCTTAGCCAACATCGGAATAACCTTCAGGCGCGACCCCGACACGGGAAGGCCGAGGGCCAACAAGGAGGGCTCGGTTAAGGACAGGGAGCAGAAGGAGATGGGCGAGTACTACTACCTCTCCGCTTGAGTTCTATCTTTTTTGAGTTTTCTAACGTAGAGTCGGGAAACGTTATAAATTAGATTGCTCAATCACCCCAGGTGGTGGGATGTCAAGGATTGCTTATAGAGAGGATGAGAAGGAGAACCTCAGGAGAATCATTGCCCAAATCTATAAACTCGATTATAAGAACCTCCTCTCCTACTGGGCCACCCAAGAGGTTAAAAAAGCTGAAATGTACCAGCTTCTCTACCATCTTGCCAAAAAGATCAACTGGGATGAGCGGATCGCGGGGCTTTTCAGGGAGATGTACATTGATAGCGTTACCCAGGCCGAAAAACTGATCAGTGTTTTTAAAAAGCAGTTTCCTGAAGAAAAGATGGAATACTCCGAGATTTCTTCCCTGGAGGTGGAGTTATCAGAGGAGCGCTTAAAAGATGCTGTATTCAGTGGACGCTTTAGAGAGGTCCTAGGAACCCTCATTGAGATTGAAAGATTAGCTGAAGAAATTTACGGACATCTAACTGAAAAAACTGAAGACAAGGAAGCTAAAAACGTATTCTCATGGCTCTATAAGATTAGCAGCGAACACTACAACCTTCTGGGGAGATTATATGAGGAAATTTTCGACAAAACAAATTCAGATGATATAAATGGATAAAAACGGGTGATAAATGGATAAAAACGGGTGATAAATGGATAAAAACGGGTGA